>NZ_MECK01000039.1 GCF_014596465.1 Streptomyces sp. CBMA123
GTCTCCGCGCCGCGGCCCGTCCCGTCCCCGCCCGGCACCGCACAGGTGCTGCAACGGGTGGCCGAGCAGGCCGGGCTGTCCGGGATCCCGCTGACCGCCGTCCCGGCGCGCCGGTCGACCACGGTGCAGGCGGCCCCGCCGAAGGCGGCGCCGTCCAAGGGAGGCGCCTCGGCAGCTCCCGAGAGTGCCGACCACCCCGGGAACGCCGCGCCCGCCGACCTGGACGAACTGGCCCGGCGCCTGGTCGAACCGGTCGGCCGGCTGCTGCGCACCGAGCTGCGCAGGGGCCGGGAGCGCGCCGGGAGGCCGTACGACCTGCGCCGCTGAGAGCAGGCCGGACACAGCGAGCACGACCGAGCACCAAGCACCACGTAGCAAGCACCAAGCAGGAGGCGGGGCCCGATGACCGACAACATCTTCGCGAGCAGCGTGTTCTTCAGCCTGACCATCGGGGGCAACGACCTGGGCGAGTTCACCACCTGCTCGGGGCTCGGCGCCCAGGTCGAGATCGAGGAGTACGCGGAGGGCGGCAACAACGGCTTCGCCTGGCAGCTGCCGGGCCGCATCACCTGGTCGAACATCACGCTGAGCCGCGCGGTCACCGCGGACACCCTGAAGATCGCGCGTTGGCTCAACGAGATCGTCCGGAAGGTCGAGCCGAAGGACGGCGAGATCGTGGCGCTGCGCCCCGACCTCAGCCGGATCGTCGGCTGGCAGGTGCTGGGGATCGTCCCGGTCCGGTGGGAGGGCCCGTCCTTCGACCCGTCGAACTCGCAGGCGGCGGTGGAGACCCTGGAGATCGCCCACGCGGGCCTGCGCCCGTCCTGACACCCCCCACCCCCCCGTACCCGCGTTCCCCCCACTGAAGGAGCACCAGGATGTCCCCGGCGGTCCCCGCCAGCGTCACCCGGGCCCAACTGACCATCATGGAGCCCCCGTCCACGGTCGGCGCCCAGCCCGGCGGTGCGATCGCGCGGCTCCCACTGCAGTTCAACCCGGCGACCCTGGTGCTGCGCAAGACCACCGAGTGGCGGCGCACGCCGTCCCGGATGGCGGGCCAGTCGGCGTTGCCGGAGTTCGTCGGCAGCGGTCCGCGGTCGCTGTCGCTCGACGTGTTCCTGGACTCGACGGCGACGCACGACAACTCGGTGGAGCGGGCGGTGGAGCAGCTGATGACGGCGTGCGTGCCGACCCCGACGAGCCTGGCGCGCAAGACCCCGGCCAGCCCGTGGATCCGGCTGGACTGGGGCACCCTGAAGACGACCTCGTTCAACGGGGTGCTGACCGGCCTGTCCGTCACCTACACGCTGTTCGACGTGGACGGCAATCCGCTGCGCGCGGTCTGCTCGCTGTCCATCGACGAGGCGAGCGTCGACCCGGCCGGGCAGAACCCGACGTCCGGCTCCCCGGAGGCCCGCAGCACCCACCGGGTGATCGCGGGCGACAGCCTGCCGCTGCTGGCCTGGCGCGCGTACGGGGACGCGACGGCCTGGCGCACCATCGCGGAGGCGAACGACATCGACGACCCGCTGGAGCTGGTGCCCGGCTCGGAGCTGATCGTGCCGGGGATCGACGAACTCACCCGGGGCGGGCGGCCATGACCACTCCCGAGGCCCGGGGCGGCCGGCCGTTCGCCGCGGATCCCGTCGTCGAGGCGCCGGGGCCGCTGCCGCCGGTGTGGGCGGCCCAGCTGGTGTCCTGCGACATCGAGGAGAGCGTCGGCCTGCCGGACACGGCGGTGCTGAGCTTCCGGGACGCGGACCACACCTTCCTCTCCGCGACGGGCATCACCATCGGCACCGAACTGCGGGTGTCCGTGGTCACCGTGCAGGGGCACACCCAGGTGCGGCTGTTCACCGGGGAGGTGACGGCGCTGGAGCTGGAGGTGGACACCACGGGCTCGTACACGGTGGTGCGGGCCTCGGCGGTCACCCACCGGCTGATGCGCGGACGCCGGGTGAAGGCCTTCCGGAACATGACCACCGCCGACATCGTCCGCGAGGTCGCCGCGGGCGCGGGCCTGACCTGCGGGCGGGTCGACTCCTTCCCGGTGGTGCACCAGCAGCTGTCCCAGGCGAACGTCCCGGACTGGGAGTTCCTGCAGTTCCTGGCGCAGGAGAGCGGCGCGCAGGTGCGGGTGGACGACGACGGCAAGCTGGAGTTCGTCCGCCCGCAGCCCGCCTCCGCCGCGCCGGCGCCGACCACGCCCGCGCCGCAGAGCCCGCTGGTGCTGGAGTACGGGCGCAACCTGCTGGAGCTGCGCGGGGTGCTGACCGGGGCGGCCGGTGCGGACACCGTGGAGGCGCGCGGCTGGAACGTCACCACCAAGAGCGCCCTGGTGGCCACCGAGCCGGCGGTGACCTCGCCGACGGTGCTGCCGGGGATGAGCCCCTCGGTGGTGGCCTCCGCCTTCCCGGGCCAGGCCCGGTACACCGTCGCCGACACCCCGTACCGCACCCAGGCGGAGACCACCGCCGTGGCACGCTCGCTGGCCGCCTCGGTGGCCTCGGGCTTCGGGGAGCTGGAGGCCGTCGTCGAGGGCAATCCGCGGCTGCGGGCGGGCACCGCCGTCGCCCTGGGGAACGTCGGGGCGGCCTTCTCCGGCCGCTACACCGTCACCGGGGCGCGGCACCTGCTGGAGCCGTTCCGCGGCTACCGCACCACGGTGGTGGTCAGCGCGTCGCCGGACCGCTCGCTGGCCGGGCTGGCGACCGGCGGCAACGCGCCGCCGCGCGGGCCGCGGATGCCGGGCCTGGCGGTCGCCGTGGTCACCGACGTCCGGGAGCCGGGCGGCGGGCAGCGCGGCTGGGTGCGGCTGAAGTTCCCCTGGCTGGACGACACCTACGTCTCCGACTGGGTGCGCACCGTACAGTGGGGCGGCCACGGGGGCGGCGGGGTGGTCAGCCCGGAGGTCAACGACGAGGTGCTGGTGGGGTTCGAGCAGGGCGACCTGGACAGCCCCTATGTGCTGGGCGGCCTCTACAACGGCGTGGACGCGCCCTCGCCGCACGACGTGCCGCTGGTGGACGCGACCGCCGGCAAGGTCAACCGCCGTTCCGTGGTGTCCCGTTCAGGCCACCGGATGGAACTGCTGGACGTACCGGGCGGCACGTCCGGCGTCCGGCTGGCCAGTGGCGACGGCAAGCTGGAGGTCCGGCTGGACCAGCAGAAGGGGGAGATCGTGCTGACCGTGCACGGCGGGGTCGGCGGGGCGGGCAGCACGGTGCGGCTCACCCCCTCCGGCATCACCCTGGACGCGGGCACCGGTGAGGTGAACGTGCGCGGCGGCTCGGTGACCGTCCGCGGCACCACGGCGGTCACCGTGGACGGCGGGGTCGAGGCGGTCATCAAGGGAGCCTTCGTGCGCCTCAACTGACGAAGCATCACGCACCGGAAGATCACTGTGCTCCGGCAGGAGCCATCGGAATGGAGACCGTACATGCCCCCCGCAGCCCGGACCGGCGACCCCACCGACCACGGTGGCGCCCTCACCACCCCGCCGCCGGGTGCCCTCAAGGTCGCGACGGTGCTGATCGGCGGCAGGCCCGCCGCGGTGGCCGGCACCGTGCACGCCTGCGTCCCGCACGTGGAGATGGGGCCCGCCAACCTGGTGGAGCCCCAACTCGGCGGGATGACAGGGGGAATGGTGCTGATCGGCGGCCTGCCCGCGGCCCGGATGGGCGACAAGACGACCTGCGGCGCCACCATCATCGCCGGGGCCTTCAACGTGCTGATCGGGGGCGCGATATGACCAGCAGTTTCATCGGCCGGGGCTGGGCCTTCCCGCTGCGGGTGAACGCCACCGGCGGCATCGGCATGGTGGAGCGGGACCGGGAGATCGCCGAGGCGATCCGGCTGATCCTCGGCACCGCCCCCGGCGAGCGGCCGATGCGCCCGGAGTTCGGCTGCGGCATCCACGAGTACGTCTTCGCCCCGGGCGACAGCACCACCGCCGGGCGGATCGCCCGCGAGGTGCGGATCGCGCTGGAGCGCTGGGAGCCGCGGATCACCGTGGACGACGTGGTGATCGCCTTCGACCGGGTCGACGAGGGCACGCTCTACATCGACGTCCACTACACCGTGCGGGCCACCAACGACCGCCGCAACCTGGTCTTCCCCTTCTACACCATCCCGGAGTCGCCGTCCGAGGCGTCCCCGGCCACCGTGGACGGGGGCGTGCGCTGATGGCCCTGCCCTCCCCGAACCTGGACGACCGCCGCTTCCAGCAACTCGTCGACGAGGCCAAGCGGTACGTGCAGCAGCGCGCCCCGGAGTGGACCGACCACAACGTCTCCGACCCGGGCGTCACCCTCATCGAGACCTTCGCCTACCTGGTGGACCAGCTGCTCTACCGGCTGAACCGGGTGCCGGAGAAGAACTACTCCGCCTTCCTCGACCTGTTGGGCATCCGGCTGTTCCCGCCCGCCGCGGCCCGGGCCGAGGTCGACTTCTGGCTCTCCGCCCCGCAGCCGGAGACGGTGCTGCTGCGGGCCGGCACCGAGGTGTCCACCCTGCGCACCGAGACCGACGAGGCGGTGGTCTTCTCCACCGCCGAGGACCTGCCGATCGTGCCCAGCGCGCTGGAGCGGCTGGTGACCGTCTCGGCCGCCGGGGAGCAGTCCGACGTGACCGCCCGGCTGGCCGACGGCACGGACGTGCGGTGCTTCCAGCCGCGCCCGGTGGCCGGCGACGCCATGCTGTTCGCCCTGCCGGCCGTGGTGCCGCGCTGCATCCTGGCCGTCCGGCTGGACAGCCGGGTGGAGGGCGTCGGCGTCGACCCGCGCCAGCCGCCGCTGGTCTGGGAGGTGTGGGACGGCGCCCGCTGGATCGCCTGCGAGACCGGCAGCGACACCACCGGCGGGCTCAACCGGCCCGGCGAAGTGGTGGTCTTCGTCCCGGCCGGGCACACCGCCTCGGTGGTCGCCGGGCGGCGGGCCGGCTGGCTGCGCTGCCGGGTCACCGAGCCGCAGCCGGGCCAGCCGTTCTACTCCGAGTCCCCGACCGTCCGGCGGGCCGAGGTGTTCACGGTCGGCGGCACCGTGACCGCCGTGCACGCCCAGACCGTCACCGACGCGCCGCTCGGCAGCTCGGAGGGCGTCGCGGGCCAGCGGTTCCGGCTCGCCCGACCGCCGGTGCTGCTGGACGGCGGGCCGCCGGTGGTCGAGGTGGCGGCCGGCGAGGGCTGGCAGCGCTGGACGGTCGTCGAGCACTTCGGCGACTCCGCGCCCACCGACCGGCACGTGGTGCTGGACGCCACCAACGGCGAGTTCCTCCTCCCGCCCGCCGTCCGGGAACCGGACGGCAGCCTGCGCGCCTTCGGCGCGGTGCCGCCCAAGGGCGCGCAACTGCGCGTCCCCCAGTACCGCACCGGCGGCGGCATCGCGGGCAACGTCGCCCGGAACACCGTCACGGTGCTGCGCAGCTCCGTCCCCTACGTCGCCCGGGTGGACAACCGCGAGGCGGCCCGGGGCGGAGTCGACGGCGAGACCGTGGAGAACGCCAAGGCGCGCGCCCCGCACCAGCTGCGGCTGCAGGAACGCGCCGTCACCGCCGGGGACTTCGAGCTGATCGCCCGGCAGGCCGCGCCCTCCGCCGCCCGGGTCAGCTGCGTACCGGCGGCCGGCGGCGAGGCCGGGGCGGTCCGGGTGCTGGTCGTCCCGGACGCGGTCGCGGACGACGGCGAACGGCTGCGCTTCGAGCAACTCATCCCGGACGAGAAGGTGCTGGCCGCCGTGGCGCGCGCCCTCGACGAGCGCCGGCTGATCGGCACCCGGGTGCTCGTCCAGCCGCCCACCTACCAGGGCGTGACGGTGGTCGCCCGGCTCACCACCCGCGCCGCCGACCCGGACCGGGTCCGCGAGGCGGTGCTGCACGCGCTGTACCGGTACCTCAACCCGCTGCGCGGCGGCGCCGACGGCAGGGGCTGGCCGTTCGGCCGGGCGGTGCAGTACGGGGAGGTGTTCGCCGTGCTCCAGCGGGAGGCGGCCGTCGCCGGGGTGGAGGAACTGCGGCTGTTCCCGGCCGACCCGATCACCGGACGCCGGGGCGCGCCCGCCGAGCGGGTCGACGTGCCGCCGGACGCCCTGGTCTTCTCGCACCAGCACCAGGTCGTGGTCACGGCCCTCGCCGAGGGCGGGACGTCATGACCCGCGCCGCCGTACCCGGGCTGCCCAGCCCGCACCCGATCGGCGAACTGCTGCCCGCGCTCTACGCCGACGACGACTTCGCCCAGCGCTTCACGGCCGGCCTGGACACCGTCCTCGCCCCGGTCTTCGCCACCCTGGACAACCTGCCCGCCTACTTCCGGCCCCGGCTGGCCCCGGTCGACTTCCTGGACTGGCTGGCGACCTGGGTCGCCGTGGACATCGACCCGGACTGGCCGGAGGAAGTGCGCCGGGCGGTGGTCGGGCGCGCGGTGGAACTGCACCGGTGGCGCGGCACCCGGCACGGACTCGCCGAGCGGCTGCGCCTGGTGCTGGGCGCCGGCTGCGAGATCAGCGACGGCGGCGGCGTCTCCTGGACCACCACTCCGGGCGAGGCCCCGCTGCCCGCGTCGGGCGGCGAGGTGCTGATCCGGGTCTGGCCGTCGCACGGCGCGGCGCTGGACGAGGACCAGGTGCTGTCCGTCGTCCGGGCGGGCTGCCCGGTCCATCTGAACTGCCGGGTCGAGATCCTGCCCGGTCCACCCGGGCGAACGGAGGGCTGACGGATGCCGGTGTGTCCCGAATGCGGAACGGCCAACGCGGAGGGCGACGACTTCTGCGGCAACTGCGGCGCCTACCTGGGGTGGTCGCGCGGTACGCCCGCGCCCGCTGCAGCTCCCGCGCCCAGCGCCGCTCCCGCTGCCGCGCCCGCTGCTACTCCCGCGCCCAGTGCCGCTCCCGCGCCCAGTGCTGATCCGGTACCGGCGCCCGGTGCCGCTCCGGCGTCCGCTGCCGCTCCGGCACCGGCGCCCGCACAGGCCGAGCCTTCACCCGCGCCGGCCCCGGCCGAGCCCGCCGCCGCCCCCGAGACGGCGCGCACCGGCTCCACCTGGCGGAACGTCTCCCGACGGGTCACCAGCCGCAGCAGGCGCGCCCTGCCGCCGGCCCCGGAGCCCGAGGCGCCGACCCCGGCCGCCGAGGAGCCGCCGGCCCCGCCCGCCGTCGAGACCTCGCGCTCGGCCTCCACCCGGGCCCGGCCCGCTCCGGCGCCCGAACCCGCCCCGGCGCCGAAACCGAGCCAGGCCCCGGCCCCCGAACCCCTTCCCGCGGTGAAGCCGGAACCGGAACCCGAACCGGAACCCGGGCCAAGAGCCCCCGAACCGCGGGCCGACCCGGTGGCCGTGCAGCCCGCCAAGCCCATCGCACCACGCCCGGTGGTCCGGGCCGCCGCGGCCGACGAGGCCCAGGACGGTCCGCCCTGCCCCCGCTGCGGCACGCCCAACCTGCCCGAGCGGCGGTTCTGCCGCCGCTGCGCGGCACCGCTGACCGTCACCGCGGCCGCGGCGAAGCTGCCCTGGTGGCGCACCCGGTGGCCGTTCCGCCGCCGGGTGCGGATCGGTGGTTCGGGCAACGCGCTGCGCCGCGCCATCGCGCTGATCGTGCTGCTGGCGCTGGTGGTGGCCGGCGTCCTGCTGTGGCCGCTCGGCAAGAGCGCCTATCAGGACGTGCTGGACAAGCTGGGCAGCACCGCGCCGATCGCCCCGTCACTGACCACGGCGTCGGCCGCGGTCGAGGGCCATCCCGCGACCGCGGCCGACGACGGCCTCTCCAACACCTACTGGGGGGCGCCCGCGATCGGGGACTCCATCGGCTTCACCTTCCGCAGCCCGTTCCGGCTGGTGGACCTGATCGTCCACACCGGCGGCTCCGCCGACCCGGAGCAGTTCCGGCAGCAGGCCCGTCCGCTGGTGCTGTCGCTGGAGGTGACGGCCTCGGACGGCGAGGTGCACCGCAAGCAGGTGACGCTCAACGACCAGCCGGGCCCGCAGACCGTGGCGACCGGGATCAGCGATGTCGTCCAGGTGAAGCTGACCGTCCGCGAGGCCGCGGGCACCGGTCCGGGCCGCACCATCGCGCTGGCCGAGGTGGAGTTCTTCAAACGCACCTGAAGCGGTGCCCGCCGGGGTCGGAGCCGGAGCCGGGGCTGGGGTCGGGGTAGCGGAAGGGGAGGCGGTTCGGCGCGACCTCCCCGGCGCGACCACCTCCCCCGGCGCGACCTCCCCGGCGGGGCCGGAGTGCGGCGCGGTGCGGTGAGTGCGGAGGCGGGTGTGTCAGCCGGCTGTCAGGCGGCCGGCTGGTCGTGGGTGGAGCAGTGGATGCCGCCGCCGCCGGAGGCGATGGTGTCGATCGACAGCGGGACGATCTCGCGGCCCGGGAACTGGTCCTTGAAGACCTCCTGGGCGTGCCCGTCGGCCCGGGCGTCGCCGAACTTCGGCAGGTAGACGCCCTTGTCGCCGATGTAGAAGTTCATGTACGAGGAGACGAAGGCGTCGCCGCGGCCGGTGATCCGGTCCGGGTCGGGCTGGCTGATCTCGATCACCTTGAGCTTCTTGCCGGTGGCGTCGGTGGCCTCGGCCAGGACGGAGCGGGCCTGGTCGGCGGAGCGGGACCAGACGTCGGCCGGGGTGCCGGGGAAGGCCCGGTCCAGGAAGACCACGCCGGGAGCGGCGAACCGGGCCAGGCAGTCGACGTGGGCGTCGGTGATGTCCTTGCCCTTGACACCCGCCAGCCAGATCACCTTGGTGACGCCGAGGGCCTGCTTGAGCTCGGCCTCGATCTGGTCGCGGTCCCGGCCCGGGTTGCGGTTGGCGTTGACGATCGAGCTCTCGGTGATCAGCAGGGTGCCCTGGCCGTCGCTCTCGAAGGAGCCGCCCTCGGCGACCAGTTGGGTCGAGACCCGCTCGACCCCGAACTTGTCCAGGACGGCGCGGGCGATCCGGGCGTCGTTGTCGTGCTGCTGCTTGCCGCCCCAGCCGCTGAAGTTGAAGTCGACGCCCTTGACCTTGCCGCCCTCCTGGACGAACACCGGCACGGTGTCGCGGGCCCACAGGTCGTCGACCGGGACGGACAGCAGCTCGACGTCCTTGCCGCAGGCGTTGCGGGCGGAGTCCTCCTGGCCGGGGCGGACCAGCATGACCAGCGGTTCGCGCCCGCCGATGGCCCGGGCCACCGAGGCGATGTCCTGGCGGACGGGCCCGAGCTGTTCGCCCCAGACGTTCTCGGAGGCGGGCCAGGCCATGAAGGTCCGCTCGTGCTTCTCCCACTCGCCGCCGAGCCGGCGCCCGCGGGCGGGGGCGGGCGGCGTGGTGGCGCCCGCGGACGGCTGCCCGGCGGGGGTGGCGGACGGGGCCGCGGGCTCCGCCGCGTCCTCGTCGGTGGCCGAGCAGGCGGTCGCGCCGACCGCGATCAGGCCGGCGCCGGCGAGGGTACGCAGCACCGTGCGGCGCGCGAGGGAGGAGTGGGACACGGTGGACTCCGGTGGGGCCGAGGGTGGGACGGTCCGGCGCGGCGGGCGGGGCCTCCGGGGAGTGCTGCGCGCGGCGCCGCTGGTCGGCGGCGGGCACGGTCGCCCGGCATCGCCGGAACTGAACTCTCGCATTGACTGAAAAATCAGTCAAGTTCTCCGATGGAGCCACCCAAACCATCCAAACCACCCAAGCCGCCCCGAGGCGACCCGGGCTGCCTCCGTACACGTCCCCGGTCCCGATGGCCCGGGAGTGGGCAGGCACAGCCCGTTGGCGCCGCAGGGTTTGGAGGTTCAGTCAGGATCTGCCGAATCCACCCCGTCGAGGCCGCCGGAGGTGCCCGGCCGGCCGCAGCCGCGGTCCAGCTCGGCCTCGATCGCGCCGCGGAGCAGCCGGCGGGCCTGCTCGATCGGGAGTGAACCGCTCAGCCAGCGCACGCTGAGGCCCTCGACCAGGGCGGTGAGGCGTTCGGCGGCGGCCGCGTGGGCCGGGGCGGTGCCGGTCGGGTCGGCGTGGGCGAGCAGTTCGGCGACGTCGTGCACCCAGCTGTGGGTGTTCCGGGCCAGGTCCTCGCGCAGGTCCGGCTCGAAGACGGCGGTCGCCCGCAGCTCGCCCCAGGCGGTGCTGTTCTCCCGCACCTCGGTGGTGTCCTGGAGTTCCAGCAGCAGGACCTGTTCGAGCTCGGCGCCCGGGCCCCGGGCCTGGTCCCGGGCGTGCGGGCGCTCGGCGGGGCCGGGCGGGTCCTCGGCGGTGTAGCGGTCGGCGCGTTCGCTGATGTACTCCAGCGTCTGGCGCAGGATCCCCGCCCGGTCGGTGAAGTGGTAGTAGATCAACGCGGTGGACACCCCGGCCTCGGCGGCCAGCTCGCCCATCCGCAGGCCGCGCACGCCACGCCGGGCGATGACGCGGGTGGCGGCCTGGAGTATCCCTGTCCGGCGGTCTGACATGGACGCTCACTCTACCCGTCCTGGATGCGGTCTTGACGAAATCCTGATCAGTTTGTCAGGTCGATGCGCTTTATCCCGCTCACAGGGTTGACTGGATTTTCAGTGAGGTACAGGATGCGGGGCAACCCCCACACCTCCCACCTCCTGCAGGGAGCGTTCATGATCACCCCCATGCCCGCCGAGGCCACCCCCGCGCCCTCCCGCCGAAGACTGCTCCAGTTCGGCGCGGCGGCCCTCCCGGCGCTGGCGCTCGGCGCGGCCCTCCCGGCCGCCGCCCACGCGGCAGCCGCCGAGCCGGAGGCCACCGGCCAGGCGACCACAGCCACCCCCACGCTGCGGATGCCGGCCGAGACCGACCGGCACGACCGCACCTTCATGGCCTGGCCCGCCCTGTCCTCGATCTGGGGCAGCGGGCTCTCGGCCGTCCGCGACGACATCGCCCGGGTCGCCTCCGCGATCTCCCGCTACGAACCGGTCGTCGTGGTGGCCCGCCCCGGCCAGGCCGCGGACGCCCGCTACTGGCTCGGCCGCGGCGGCGCCTACGGCATCACCGTCCTGGAGATCCCCAACGACGACCTCTGGATCCGGGACTTCGGCCCGACCTTCCTCACCGCCCCCGGCGCGATCGCCGGGCTGGACACCAACTTCAACGGCTGGGGCAAGAGCGGCACGCCCTACTACCAGCCCTACGTCGAGGACGCCGCGGTCGCGGCCACCCTCCTCGCCGACTACGGCGTCGACCGCGTCCGTGCGCAGTTCACCGGCGAGGGCGGCGCGCTGGAGACGGACGGCCAGGGCACCCTGCTGGCCACCGTCAGTTCGCTGGTCAACCCCAACCGCAACCCCGGCATGAGCCAGGACGAGGTCGAGCAGGCACTGAAGGCCGGCCTCGGCCTCGACAAGGTCATCTGGCTCCCCGGGCTGGCCGGCCAGGACATCACCGACGACCACGTGGACTGCCTGGCCCGCTTCACGGCGCCCGGCCGGGTCCTGCTGGACCAGCCCGGCCCGGGGGCGGACCAGATCTGGATCGACGTCTACCAGCAGGCCAAGCAGGCCCTGGCCGACGCCACCGACGCCCGGGGCCGCCCTCTGGTTGTCACCGAACTCACTGGCCCCGACCGGCAGTTGATCCGCGGTAAGGGCAAGGACTTCCTGTCCAGCTACACCAACTTCTACACCGCCAACGGCGCCGTGTTCGTCCCGCGGTTCGGTGACACGGCGGCCGACGGGATGGCGTACGTGATCCTCCAGACCGCCTTCCCGGACCGCGACGTCGTCCAGCTGGACATCGACACCATCGCCGGCGGAGGCGGCGGCATCCACTGCGCCACCCAGTCCCAGCCCAGCGTGCCGCCGGCCGTCTGAGCCGTCCGACCCGTCCGACCCGTCCGAGCCGTCCGACCCGTCCGAGCCGTCCGACCCGTCCGACCCGTCCGAGTCGCCTGGCCCGTCCGACTCATCCGACCTCATCCGACCCCGTTCGAGACCGCAGCACCCGAGACCGCAGCACCCGATACTCCCGGCGGCCCGCAGGCCAACCCCACGGAGCGGGCCGCCGGGCCCACCGCTCCACGCGCACATCCGCACACCCGATCCAGAAGAGGTATCCCGTGACCGTCACGTACCGCATGCCCGCCGAATGGACCGAGCACGAGAGCTGCCTGATGGCCTGGCCCGTCCGCGCGGAACTGTGGGGCGACACCCTCGCCGAGGTGAAGCGCGAGTACGCCGAAGTCGCCCGCACCATCGCCCGGTTCGAGCCCGTGACGATGGCCGCCCCGCCCGGCCACGGCGAGGAGGCGCGCGCCCTGTGCGGCGAGGGCGTCACCGTCGTCGAACTGCCCATGGACGACTCCTGGTTCCGCGACTCCGCGCCGATCTTCGTGCTCGACTCCGCGGGCCGCCGGTCCGGAGTGGACTTCCGCTTCAACGCCTGGGGCCGCAAGCACCACCCGTGGGACGCCGACGACCGGATCAGCGCCCTGCTGCTGGAGCACCTCGGCACCCCGGCGGTCCGCTCCGAGATGATCCTCGAGGGCGGCGCCATCACCGTCGACGGCGAGGGCACCCTCATCACCACCGAGCAGTGCCTGCTGCACCCCAACCGCAACCCCGGCATGAGCCGGGAGGAGATCGAGGCCGAGCTCAAGCGGCGCCTCGGCGTCACCAAGGTGATCTGGCTGCCCTACGGCGGCCTGCTGGACACCGAGACGGACGGTCATGTGGACGGCGTCTGCGCCTTCGCCGCCCCCGGCAAGGTCGTGGTCCAGCTGCCGGCCGACCCGGAGCACCCCGACTACGCCCGGATGCGGGCCAACCGCGCCGTGCTGGAGCACTCCACCGACGCCCAGGGCCGCCCGTTCGAGATCGTCGACGTCCCGCAGGCCGCGTTCGTGGAGGTCGGCGGCCGCGAGGTCGAGGTCGGCTACCTCAACTACTACCTGGCCAACGGCGCGGTCGTCGTCCCGGTGGCCGACCACCCCGCTGACGAGGGCGCCCTCGCCGTCCTGGCCGGGGCGTACCCGGACCGCAAGGTCGTCGGCGTCCGCTCCCGGGTGATCGCCTGGGGCGGCGGCGGCATCCACTGCATCACCCAGCAGCTCCCGGCCGCCCGCGGCTGACGCACCGCCCGCGGCTGACACACCGCCGCACCGCCCGGACCGGACCCTCTCCCCGCACCGACCGAAGGCCCACCCTCATGACCCTCACCCCCGCGAGACGCGCCGCCTCCCCGGGCCGGCTCGCCCTCGCGACCACAGCCCTGCTGTCCGCCGCGGCCCTGGTCGCCGCCTGCTCCGGCCCGCCGCACGGCGCCGGCTCCGACCAGGGGGGCGTCCAGCTCTCCGCCACCACCCCGACGGCCAAGGGCGAGATCGACTCCTTCACCTGGGCGACCTACGCCGAGCCGCCCACCCTGGACTACATCCAGGCCTTCGACTACCCGCAGAACACCATCCTGTCCAACGTGTGCGAGAGCCTGATGCGCTGGACGCCCCAGCTCACCCTGGCCCCCGGACTCGCCGAGAAGGCCGCCAACCCGGACCCGACCACCTGGGTCTACGACCTGCGCTCCGGCGTGCACTTCCACGACGGCTCGGTGATGACCGCCGACGACGTGGTCTACAGCTTCGGCCGCCAGACCAACCCCGACAACGCCGCGGCCTGGGCCCAGGTGTTCCAGAACGTCGACTCCGTCACCGCGACCGGGCCGCTGCAGGTCACCGTCAAGCTCAAGCGCCCCGACTCGCAGTTCCCGCAGTACATGGCGACCGCCGCGGGCGTCGTCGCGGCCAAGGCCGGGGTCGAGTCGGCGGGCAAGGACTACGGCACCGGCGGCAGCCTGGACTGCACCGGCCCCTTCAAGCTGGGCAGCTGGAGCAAGGGCCAGTCGATCGAGCTCCAGCGCTTCGACGACTACTGGGGCACCAGGGCCAAGGCCAAGAAGGCCGTGTTCCGCTTCCTCACCGACCCCTCCGCCCGCACCAACGCGATGCTCAGCGGCGAGGTCGACGGCGGCTACCTGATCCCCACCGAGAGCTACGACCGGCTGAGGAGGAGCGGCACCGGCACGCTGTACTTCGGCGAGGGCCTGAGCACCGTCAACCTCAACGTCACCAACCTCCAGGGCGTGCTCGGCGACGTCCGGGTCCGCAAGGCGCTGTCCCTGGCGCTCGACCGGTCCGGCTTCGTCAGGACCGGCCTGGCCGGCGCCGGGACGGTCACCGGCGCGCTCACCACCAAGGCCGCCTGGGCCGGGGCCCCCGACGACGTCCGCAGGAGCGCCTTCGAGAACCTCACCCCCACCGCCCAGGACCTCGACCAGGCCAAGGCCCTGGTCAAGGAGGCCGGGGCGAGCGGCAAGACGATCACCGTCGCCACCAGCACCATCGGCCAGGACGTCTCGCTGCTCGCCACCGCCGTCCAGTCCGCCGGCGCCCGGATCGGCCTGAACGTCCAGCTCAGGACCATCGCCCCGAACGCCTTCACCGCGCTGTTCACCGACCCCAAGGCCCGGGAAGGCCTGGACCTCTTCCCCGAGACCTACTACAACTCGATCACCGACCCGCTCGACCTGCTGGCCAACTTCAAGACCGGCGCCTACCAGAACTTCGGCGGCTACCACGACCAGGCCTACGACGGCCTGGTGGACCAGGCGACCGCCGAGTACGACCCGGCCGCGCGCGGCGCGATCGAGGCCGGGCTCCAGCAGACCGCCTCCCGGCAACTGCTGTGGATCCCGGTCGCGGAGTGGCCCACCGCCCTCTTCCTCGGCAAGCGGGTCACCGGCGCCCCGACCACCATCTCGTACATGTACTACCCGTGGGCCGCCGATGTGGGGGCAGCCCGGTGAACTCCCCGGGAGCGATGGGCTTCCTGAGATTCGCGGCCCGGCGCCTGCTGGAGATGGCGGTCACCCTGCTCGGCGCGTCCTTCGTGGTCTTCGGCGCGATGTACCTGGCGCCGGGCAACCCGGCGAGCTTCCTGCTCTCCGGCCGGTCGGCCTCCCCGGAGGCGCTTCAGGCGATCAACGAGCAGTACCACCTGGACGACCCGTTCCTGGTCCGCTACCTCCGGTGGCTGGGCCAGGTGCTCCAGGGCGACTTCGGACGCTCCATCACCTACCGCACCGACGTCTCCAAGCTGCTCGCCGACCGGATCCCGGCCACCCTGCTGCTGGTGGCCATGGCCCTGGTGGTGGTCGTGGTGGTCGGCCTGGTGCTCGGCCGGCTCGGCGCGGTGCGCGGCGGCGCGACCGACTCCACCATCCTGGTCACCACCACCTTCGCCCTCGGCACGCCCTCCTTCGTCGCGGCCGTCCTGCTGCAGGGGCTGTTCTCGGTGAAGCTGGGCTGGTTCCCGACCAGCGGCGCCGGTGACGGCTTCGGTGACATGCTCTGGCACCTCACCCTCCCGGCGATCGCCCTCGCGCTGTACCTGATCGGCATGCTCGCCCGGGTCACCCGCTCGGCGATGCTGGAGGCCCTGGAGGGCGAGCACGTCACCGTCGCGCGCAGCCGGGGCGTCCCGGAGCGCGAGGTGATCCGCCGCCACGTGTTCCGCAACTCGCTGGGCACCGTGCTGACCACCGGCGGCCTGATCGTCTCCACCCTGCTGGTCTGCACCATCCTGGTGGAGTCCGCGTTCAGCATCGGCGGACTCGGCCAGCTGCTCGAACTGTCCACCACCACCAAGGACTTCCCGACCGTCCAGGCCATCTCCCTGATCATCGTGGCCCTGTTCATGACGGTGAACCTGGTCGTCGACCTGATCCACCCGCTGGTCGACCCCCGGATCACCCTCGGCTCCCGGAGGTCCGGCGCATGAGTACCGGTCTCACCCAGCGGTCGGGCCTCACCCGCCGGCCCGGCCTCGCCAGGCTCAGGTCCGCCGGCGGCCCGCTCCACCTGATCTGCCTCGGCTTCGCCGCCCTGGTCGTGCTCGCCGCACTGCTCGCGCCCTGGCTGGCGCCGTACGACCCGAACGGCGTCGACCTGGGCAACGCCCTCGCCGGGCCCTCGCCCGACCACCTGCTCGGCGTCGACGCCGCCGGGCGCGACACCCTGTCCCGGCTGCTGACCGGCGCCCGCACCTCGCTGCTCGGCCCGCTCGGCGTGGTCGTCTTCTCCACCGTCGCCGGCATCGCGGTCGGCCTGGCCGCCGGCTGGCGCGGCGGCTGGCTCGACTCCGTCCTCTCCCGCAGCACCGAACTGGTCTTCGCCTTCCCCGGCATGCTGCTCGCCATCCTGATCGTCTCGGTGTACGGGGAGGGCCTGCTCGCCCCCGTCGTCGCGCTGGCGATCGCCTACCTGCCGTACGTCTCCCGCCTCACCCGCTCCCTGGTGCTGGCCGAACGGACCCGGCCGTACGTCTGCGCGTACCAGGTCCAGGGCCACTCCGCGGTGCAGATCTGTCTGCGGCACGTCCTGCCCAACATCGCGCCGATCGTCCTCGCCCAGTCCGCCGTCAACTTCGGCTACGCCCTGATGGACCTCGCCGGCCTCTCCTTCCTCGGGCTCGGCGTCCCCGCGCTCACCCCCGACTGGGGCCGGATGGTCTTCGACGGCCAGACCGCGATCCAGCACGGCTACCCGCTCTCCGCGATCCTGCCCAGCGCCCTGATCGTGCTCACCGTCGTCGCCTTCAACGTGGTCGGCGAACGCTGGGCCGACCAGGTCGCCCGGAGGTCCGCATGAACGGCGGACCGCGTGAAGCGGACAACCGCATGACTCGGAGGACCACGTGAACGCCCTCGACATCCAGGGCCTCCGGCTCCGCCTGCCCGGCACCGCCCGCCCCGTCCTGGACGACGTCGACCTGACCGTCGCCCCCGGCGAGACCGTCGCCCTGGTCGGCGAGTCCGGCTCCGGCAAGACCCTCACCTCCCGCGCCGCCCTCGGCCTGCTGCCACCGGGCGCCACCACGGAGGGCACCGTCCTGGTCGACGGCCAGGACGTCCTGACCATGGACCCGGAGCGGCTGCGCGCCGTGCGCACCGGCCGGGCCGCGATGATCTTCCAGGACCCCCGGGCCGCCATCAACCCGCTGCGCCGCATCGGTGACTTCCTCACCGAGAGCGTGCGCCTCACCGGCACGACGAGCGCCGCGGACGCCGACCGGCGCGCCGCGGAACTCCTCGACGCCGTCGGCCTCGGACCGGAACTGCTGCGCCGCTACCCCGGCCAGCTGTCCGGCGGCATGCTGCAACGCGTGATGATCGCCGCCGCCCTGATGGGAGACCCGATCCTGCTGCTCGCCGACGAGCCCACCACCGCGCTGGACGTCACCAGCCAGGCCGAGGTGGTCGCCCTGCTCGGCCGGCTGCGCGAACGCTTCGGCACCGGCCTGCTGTTCGTCACCCACGACCTCGGCCTCGCCGCCGCGATCAGCGACCGGGTCTACGTGATGTACGCCGGCCGGATCGCCGAACACGGCCCCGCCGCCGCGCTGTTCCAACAGCCCCGGCACCCGTACACCGCCGCCCTGCTCGCGGCCACCCCCGCACTGGACGCCCCGGCCGGCCGGCTCGCCGCCATCGACGGCCAACCACCCGATCTGCGGCAGGAGTTGACGGGCTGCGCGTTCGCCGCGCGGTGCCGCCACGCGACCGACCTGTGCCGTGAACAGGTGCCCGCCCCGCGCGGCGAGCACCCGGCCGCCTGCCACCACCCGCTCGAAGGGAGCCGCACCGATGGCTGAGCCCGTCCTGCGGGTCAGCGGCCTGCACCGCACCTTCGGCACCGTCCGGGCCGTGGACGACGTCGCCTTCACCCTCGACGCCGGCGGCTCGCTCGGCATCGTCGGCGAGTCCGGCTCCGGCAAGACCACCACCGCCCGCATCGTCGTCGGCCTCGACCAGGCCGACGCGGGCGAGGTGCTGGTGCACGGCCGGGCCCGCAGCGGCCGGGCACGCGGCAGGGCCGAACGGCTCGCCCGGGCCCGCGAGGTCCAGATGGTCTTCCAGGACCCGTACCTCTCCCTGGACCCGCGCACCAGCGTCGAGGCCGTCCTGCGCGAGACCCTGCGACTGCACTTCCCCGACACCGACCACCCGACCCGGATCCGGGAACTGCTCGACCAGGTCGGCCTGGGCACCCGGGCCGCCGAGGCGCTGCCCCGGCAGCTCTCCGGCGGCCAGCGCCAACGCGTCGCCATCGCCCGGGCACTGGCCGTACGACCGGCCGTCCTGGTCCTGGACGAGGCGGTCGCCGCCCTGGACGTCTCGGTCCAGGCCCAGGTGCTCAACCTGCTCGCCGACATCCGCGAACAGACCGGCATCGGCTACCTGTTCATCACCCACGACCTCGGCGTGGTCCGCTGCGTCACCGACCGGGTCGTCGTGATGCGCCACGGACGGATCGTCGAATCCGGCCCCACCGCCGACGTCCTGGACTCCCCGCAGCACGCCTACACCAGGCTGCTGCTGGAGTCCGTCCCCCGGCCCGGCTGGGATCCGGACCGGATCGCCGCCGCGCGCCGCGCACTGTAAGACGGCCCGGGCACGCGACCGGCCGAGGTCCCGCCCTGGGTCGGCGGGGCCTCGGCCGGTCGGTCGTCAGTCGTTCTGGTAGAAGCCGAACACGTCGACGATCAGGTTGCTGGTGCCGTCGGCCACGTTCCAGAAATCGATCAGGCCGTTGGCGCCCGTCGGGGCCTGGACCAGGTTCGGGACCGTTTCGCCGGCCGTCCAGTTCAGCGAGGACACCGACGGCGGCGACAGCGTCGAGGCGTACTTGCCCTGGTAGGCGGCCAGGGTGTTCGGGTCGGGGGCGACGCTCAGATGGCCGTCCGACACGGTGTCGGTCACCGTGGCGTTCAGCGCGAACGCGGTGATGTCGGGTCGGCCCGACGACATCGGCATGTAGACGTAGCTCCAGGGGCTGACCGGGCCGTACTGCCACGTGGTGGTGTCACGGGTGTCCAGCAGGCGCGTCGGTGCGAGCGGCAGGTAGGCGCTCCTGCCGCCCGGGCCGTAGTAGCCCACCACGTCCACGATCACGTCCGACGAACTCCCGGCCGCGTTCAGCACCCGGACCGTACCGTCCGGACCGACGGGAACCACCACCGAGTTGGCGACCGTCTGCCCCGCCGTGAAGTTCAGGTTCGACGCGTTCGGCGCCTGCTGACCACCCGGGTACACCGTCAGGTGACCGGCGGTACCCGGGTTGGTCACGGTGACGTTCAGCGCCACCGCGGTGATGCCCGAGGCGGGCAGCTGACCGCCCGCCGCACCGGCGATCTGCACCGGCAGCGACTGCCCGGCGTCGACCGGCGACTGCGGCGCACCCGTGCCGAAACGGGTGTCCACCAGGCGCGAGGGCGACAGCGGCGTGTACCCGGCGGCGGGCGACCTCACGAAGTAGCCGGTGATGTCCACCACCAGGTCCAGCGGAGCACCGGCGTTCTGCAGATCCACGTACCCGCCGGCCCCGACCTGCGCCACCACCATGTTCGGAACCGTCTGCCCCGCCGTGTAGTTGACGTTCGACGTGGTCGGCACCGAGGGCGAACCGTCCGCGTACACCGTCACGTGCCCGGCACCGGTGCTGTCCGTCACCGTGACGTTCAGCACCGCGGCCGTCGCACCCGCCGGAATGCCGTTCGCACCCGCCACCTGCACCCGGGTCGTCGAGAACCCTCCGACCTTCGGCGTCCCACTGCCGTCCCTACTGTCCAGCAGACGCGTCGGACCGAACGCCACGTACTCCGAACCGGCCGTCACCGCGGTGAGGGAGTTCGACACCGAGTAGCCCGCCCGGTCGGTCGCGGTGACGACGATCGGATACGAGCCGAGCTTCGCGTACGTGTGGGACAGCGCCACGGGGTTGGTCGCCGCGGCGTTCGCGTCGCCGGAGGACCCGTCCCCCCAGTCGACGTGCACGTTCAGCGCACCGCTGGCGGAGGTCACGTTGGCGCTCAGCGAGACACCGAACGCGCTGGTGTGCTCACCGGTCACCGCCACCGTCAGGTCGGGGGCGTACTGGATGGCGCCCCGGTCGGTGTAGGGCGTGGTCCCGTAGAAGTCCGAGCCGAGCCGGCCGGGGGCGGCCGGGTTGGCCGAGCCGATCGCGGCCGAGCCGGGCTGCGGCCGGGCGTCCACGTCGACCGAGGTGTTCAGGCGGAAGAACACCGAGGTGGGCGCCTTGGTCTCGGTCAGGTCGTGGGCGCCCTGCGAGGTCGCCGCCTTGAAGCCGTCCAGGGTCGGGTACGTGGTGCCCGCCCAGCTGTAGGGCGCGGTGGCGTCGGTGCCGTAGACGTAGAAGTCGTTGTAGTCGGCCGTCACCGTGGTCGAGTCGGCCGACACGGTCACATCCGGCGCCCAGCCCTGGTTGTTCGACGCGCACTGGGACTGGTAGCCGCCCAGCACCTGGTCGGTGGTCGGGTTGGCGTCCTCCAGGACGTTGTTCTCCAGGTTGACGGCCGAGGACCCGCCCTCGATGTCGATCGCGGCCTTGCAGCCGCGCTGGACGGTGTTACCCGTGACGTTCAGGCCCTTCACCCCGGTCGCGACGATGCCGCCCCCGGCGAGGACGTCGCCGGCGAGCGTGACGGTGCCCGCTCCCGCCGCGACCGAGACCGCGGTGGTGTTGCCGCCCTGGGAACCCGTGTCGAGGTACGACCGGGTGATCGCCACCCCGCTCGACGCGCCGTCGATGGTGACGGTGCTCGTGGTGTTCTTGGTGTAGGCGCTCAGGTAGCTGGAGTCCAGCGTGACCCCCGAGGAGCCGACCACCTCGACGGCGGGCGTCAGGTCGTTCGAATACAGCATCAGGTTGCTGACCGTCACGTTGGAGACGTGGTCGAAGATCAGAGCGGGTCCGGCCCCGCCGTTGACCCACGCCTGGTCGCCGATACCGACGATCGAGATCCCCGAGGTCTTGATGGTCACCGACTCCCAGTCCGAGCTCCCGACGTAGCCCTGGAGGTCGATGGTGTCGCCCGGCTGCGCGGCGTTCACCGCGTCCTGGAGCAGGCAGAAGGGAGCGTTCTGCGCGCCGGTGCCCGTGTCGGCGGCACACTTTCCATTGAACACGTAGGCGTAGATGGTCTTTCCGGTGGCCGGCGTCGCCGCGGAGTTCCGCGTGCCGGAAAGCGCCGGCCGCGCGCCGGAGACCGTCGACCGCGCGCCGGACAGCGCCGGCTTCTGCTCCCGGACCGACTTGTCCGCGGGGCTGGAGAAGGCGTCGAAGCCCCCGCCCCCGATTCCCGGCAGCTGAGCCGTGGTCACGGGGCGGGCGGAGGTGGAACCGTTCGCCGGACCGGCCGCATGGGCCGGACCTGGAACGAGCGCGATACCGGCCGCGAGAACCGCGGCCGACGCGACGAGACGGTGATGAGACACCGACCCCCCAGTTCGGGTTGTGTGACGATCGGATGAAAGCTGGGACAGGCTACAGAAGGACGTCTGCCTGGTGGAACGTGTTTTGGGCGCGGAGCCGCCCTCGTGGCGCTCGAAACGGCTGGAAGCGACAGCAGGAGGACCTCCCCCCGCCGGAAGGGGCACCCCGAGACGGGCGGTCACGGGGGATCTGTGGCCCGGCCGCCTCATCCCTGACGAAGCGCAAGCGCCGGCCGCATCCCCCACCTCATGGGACAGAACGGCCGGACCGCGTCCGGACCGCACCCGGACCGCGCCCGGACGGCGCCCGTGCGGATTCCCCCGGACGGCGGAGCCGCGCCACGCCGGAACCTGACCGGCCTTTCAGTAGCCTGCGGAGCCGAACCCGACACCCGACCCCTACCGGAACGAGGCCCCATGGCTCCCTCCCGGCCGTCCCGCCGCGCGCTCCTGCAATCCGGGGCCGCCCTGGCCGCCCTCGTCCTGGCCGGCGGCTGCTCCTCCGACAGCACGTCGGAGGAGCAGCCGGGCCCGAGCGGCACGGCCTCGGGCGCGGCGCCGGCCGGCGGCTCGGCGGCCGGCTGGGCGCTGCCCGCCGAGTCCGGCCCGCACACCCGCACCTTCATGGCCTGGCCGGCCCTGGAGGCGGTGTGGGGCGACCAACTCCCGGGCGTCCGGCAGGACATCGCCTCGCTGGCGCAGGCCGTCGCCGGCTTCGAGCCGGTCGTCCTGCTGGCCCGCCCCGACCAGGCCGACCAGGCCCGCCAGGCCTGCGGCTCCTCGGTCGAGGTACTGGAACTGGCGGTCGACGACCTGTGGGCCCGGGACACCGGCCCGACCTTCGTCACCGGCCCCCAGGGCCTGGCCGGCGTCGACCTCAACTTCAACGGCTGGGGCGGCAAGCAGACCCACGCCATCGACGCCCAGGTCGCCCGGAACCTCCTCGACCACTACCGCACCACCCGCATCCAGGCGCCGATCACCGGTGAGGGCGGCGCCATCGAGGTGGACGGCGAGGGCACCCTGATGGCCACCGAGAGCTCCTGGGTCAACGACAACCGCAACCCCGGCAAGACCCGCGACCAGATCGAGGCGAGCCTCAAGGAACTGCTCGGCGTCGAGAAGGTGCTCTGGTTCAAGGGCGTCGCCGGCCAGGACATCACCGACTGCCACGTCGATGCCCTGGCCCGCTTCGCCGAACCCGGCACCGTCGTCCTGCACCGCCCGGCCGCCGACACCCCGCCGGACGTCTGGACCACCGCCTCCGCCCAGGCCCTCCAGGTGCTGCAGTCCGCGACCGACGCCAACGGCCGCACCCTCAAGATCGTCGACCTCCCCGAACCGGACCTCGGTCTGATCCAGGGCGCCGGCAAGAACTTCCTCGCCACCTACATCAACTACTACGTCTGCAACGGCGGCGTCATCGTCCCGCGCTTCGGCGACCAGGCCGCCGACGACCGCGCGGCCGGCATCCTCGGCGACCTCCACCCCGGCCGCAAGGTCACCCAGGTCTCCATCAACCACATCGCCGCGGGCGGCGGCGGCATCCACTGCGCCACCCAGCAGCAGCCCGTCGCCGCGGCGACGGCCTCGGCCGGCCCGTCCAGCCCGGCATGAGGAGCCCCGCTGCGCCCGCCGAATCCGCTGGGCCTGCTGCGCCCGCCGGGCCCGCCGGTCCGTGACGGTGCCGGCGGGTCCGTGACGGTGCCGGCCGGTCAGACGGTGGCGGCCAGCGAGTCCAGCAGGGTCCGCAGCACCCGCCCGTCGTCCACCGTCCCGTCCAGCGAGCCGATGGCGGCGAGTCCGTCCACGGCGGCGGCGAAGGCCTCGCCGAGCGGGACGGGGTCGGTGCCGGTGCCGCGCTCCTCGGCCAGGCAGTGGAACAGCCGGACGAAGGCGGCCCGCCAGCGCGCGTACTCGGCTTCCAGGGCGGTGCGGACGCGTTCGTCGTTGAGGGCCAGCCAGTGCAGGGCCGCGTGCAGTCGGGCCAGGTCGGGGCTCTCGGGCCGGGTGAGCAGGGCCAGGACCCGTCCGGCGCGCTCGGGGTAGCCGCCGGGCCCGGCGACGGCCTCCTCCAGCGGGGTGATCCATTCGGGCCGGATGTCCGCGACGACCGCGACGATCAGATCGGTGCGGTCGGCGAAGTGGTAGTGGCACATCCCGTGCGAGACCCCGCACAGCGCGGCCACGTTGCGGGTGGTGAACCGTCCGGCGCCGTCGCCGGCGAGCAGGGTGCGGGCCGCCGCGATCAGCCGGGCCCGGGTCTGCTCGCCCTTGGCGGAGGCCCGCGTCCGGCCGCTGCCACCGCCCGGTCCGGAGGCGGGTCGTGGGGCCGCGGCTGTCTCCCGTGTCGCCATGGCCGTCACTGTAGCCACTCCGGGGGAGGCGTCAGGGCGGAACGGCGGCGGATGCCTGCGCGAAGTATTGACCGAGCGCTTGGCCAGTTTTATCTTTTCGGTCAACTCGTCCGCCACAGAAGGACGTTGACAGGGAGGTAGTGATGGAGGAAGGCGTCAGACCCGACACCGTGAGCGACCTGGGACTCGGCCGCCGCCGGTTCCTGACGGCCGCCGGGCTCGCCGTCGCCGGCACCGCGCTGACCGCCGCGACCGGCGGACCGGCCCGCGCGGCGCAGCACCGCGGC
>NZ_MECK01000040.1 GCF_014596465.1 Streptomyces sp. CBMA123
CCCCCCCCCCCCCCCCCCCCCCCCCCCCCCCCCCCCCCCCCCCCCCCCCCCCCCCCCCCCCCCCCCCCCCCCCCCCCCCCCCCCCCCCCCCCCCCCCCCCCCCCCCCCCCCCCCCCCCCCCCCCCCCACCCCGCCCCCCCCCCCCCCACCCCCCCCCCCCCCCACCCCCGGGCCGCCCGCGCCGCCGGCGCCATCGCCGTCGTCACCGGCGGGGCCGGGGTCGGCAAGACCGCCCTCGCCGTGCACTGGGCGCACCGGCGGCAGGCCGACTTCCCCGACGGACGGCTGTTCGTCGACCTGTGCGGGCACAGCCCGCTGCCCGAACGGGGCACCGGCGCGGTGCTGCGCGAACTGCTGCTCGCCCTCGGCCTGCCCGCCGAGCAGATGCCCGCCTCCCCCGAGGCCCTGGCCGCCCGCTACCGGGAACTGACCGCCGGGCGCCGGATGCTGATCGTGCTCGACAACGCCCGCCGCTCCGAGCAGGTCCGCCCGCTGCTGCCCGACGGGGACGACTGCGTCACCCTGGTCACCAGCCGCGACCGGCTCGGCGGGCTCGTCGCCACCGACGCCGCCCGGCCCGTACCGCTCGCCGAACTGTCCGCCCCGCAGTCCGTCACCCTGCTCGCCACCACCCTGGGCCCCGACCTCGGCGCCGACCTGGTCGGTGCCGAACCCGAGGCCGCCGCCCGGCTCGCCCGGCTGTGCGACGGGCTGCCGCTCGCCCTGCGCCTGGCCGCCGCCCGCATCGCCACCTGCCCGCACCGCGGCCTGGCCGCCCTCGCCGAGGAACTCGCCGACGAACAGGGCCGGTTGGGGCTGCTGGAGGTGGAGGACACCAGCGTCGCCGCCGCCCTGGCCCTGAGCGTCCAGCACCTGTCCGACCCGGCCCGCCGGATGTTGCGGCACCTCGGCACCCACACCGGCACCACCCTGGACAGCCGCACCGCCGCCGCCCTCGCCGACTGCGAACTCCCTCAGGCCGCAGGCGCGTTGGCGCAGCTGGCCACCGCCCACCTGGTCGTCGAGATCGGCCGCGACGCCTACACCCTGCACGACCTCGTCCGCCTCTACGCCCGCAGCCTGCGCGCCCGGCCCGGCGAGGACGACACCGGCACCCTCCCCCGCCTCCTCGACCACCTGCTGCACACCCTGCTCGCCGCGAGCGCCGCCGCCGAACCCGGCAGCGAACCCTGCTGCGACCCGCCCGCCGGGGCCCGGCGCCCCGTCGACGTCCGCCCCTTCCCCGACCGGGCCGGCGCCCTCGCCTGGTACGCCGCCGAACGCGACACCCTGCGCGGCGCCGCCCTGGCCGCCGTCGCCGCCGGACTGCACGACCGCGCCTGGCGCCTGGTCCTGCTGCAGTGGCCCCTGATCGTGTGGCAGGTCCGGGACGGCTGGGTGCCGCTGCTCGAACACGGGCTGGCCGCCGCCGAAGCCGACCTCGACCCCGGCGCCCAGTCCCGGGCCCGCGCCCTGCTCGGCTGGGTCCTGCTGGAGGAAGGCCGCCACGAGGAGGCCCTCGCCCACCTCGAACGGGCCCCCGACCTCGCCGCCCTGGCCGGCGACCGCAGCGCCCAGGCCGTCGCCCTGGTCAACCTGGCCGCCGCCCTCCACCGGTACGGGACGGGCCACGGCGAGGCGCCCGCCCGGGTGCGGAACCTGCTGGGCCGCGCCCTCACCCTCGCCGAACGGGCCGGCCGCGCCGACCTCGTCGCCCTGGCCCACCAGCACCTCGCCGACACCTGCCTCACCGGCGGCGACCCCGAACGGGCCGCCCACCACGCCGCCCACGGCCTCGCCCTCGCCGAACCCCCCTTCCCCGCCGCCCGCCGCATCGTCCTGCAGACCCTCTACGGCCGCGCCCTCGCCGCCACCGGCCGCCCCGCCGAGGCCGCCCACCACCTCCGGGCCGCCCTGCACGCGGCCCGCGCCCACCAGTACGGCGACGGCGAGTCGGCGGCCCTGGCGGCCCTGGCGGCCCTGCCGGGCACGGCGGGGGCCGCGCCGAGGGCAGGGCTGGGCAAGCGCTGCTGACGGCGGAACCGGGCTGCGGACTGGCTGCGGGCGGACTGTCAGCGGTAGCTGCGGTCCGCCCGGTCCGGGTCGGCCAGGACGTTGGCGACGAAGAGCCCGAGGTCGAAGTCCTCGGCCTCGACGAACGGGGTCAGGTCCTCCGCCAGGCCGTACCACTGCGGCGGCACCGGGTAGCGCAGTTCGGCGATCCGGCCGACGGTCAGGACGCACTCCGGTTCGACGATCCGGTGCCGGACGGTGGTGGCGGCGTCGAGCCGGATGTCGCACTCCCCCACCCGGATCCGCAGCCCGTCCGCGCCCCGGTAGAACACCACGCCGGTGCGGCCCACTCGGCCGTAGTGGCCGTGGGTCCTCTGCCCGGCGTCGACGGCCCGCGCGGGGCCGAGCCGTCCGGTCGCCGGATCGAACTCGGCGGCCCGGCCGTAGACGTCGAAGTCGGCGATCAGCATGGCGGGTTCTCTCCCCTGAGGTCCGGCCTGTCGTCGTAGCCTGCCAGGTTCCGGCCACCGGCGCACCGGGCGGCGCGGGCATGATGCGGGGATGGAGAAGACGGTGGAGGCAGCGGCCGGCGGGGAGTCGGCGGCTGCGTACGGGCGGGTGTGGGACATGCTGGTCCAGGCCCGGGCCGGGTACCTGGCGGGTGTCTCGCCGTACTACGACGAGCTGTTCGACGAGGTCGCGCAGCGGGCGCGGCGCAGCGGCAGCCTCGGGAAGGGCGACATCGCGGCGCTGACGGTCTGGAAGCGGCTGACCGCGCAGGCCCCGTGGGCGGCGGAGCTGATGGGCCTGCCCGAAGCCGAAGTCCGGGCCGTCACCGGGCGGGCCGTCGCGGCGGTCCGCGACACCGGCGTGCCGCGTGGTGAGGCGGCCCGGGCGGGGCGTCGCGTGCTTCTGGAGTTGCCCGGGTTCCGGACCGGGGACGCGCTCGCCTCGGCCGTGCTGACCGCGGCGGCGCCCGGCCGGATGGCGGTCTACGACCGCCGCGTCCAGGGCGCCCTGGACGCCGTCGGGCTCACCCTCACCGCCGCGCCGGGGCGGTACGGCCGCTACCTGGGGCTCCTGGACGACCTGCTGCGGCACGGCGGGGCGCGGGCGGAGGGCTGGACGGCCCGGGACGTGGACACCGCGCTGTACTGGGCCGGCGGCGCGTCGGCGCAGCAGCCCTGACGCGGGCCGGGGGCCGACGGCCGCTGGGGGCGGGGCATCCGGATGCCCCGCCCCCAGCGCTGTTCCTACCGGCTACCTCAGCAGTTGGGGTAGGCGTTCTGGGAGCTCCACCAGTCCAGCGCGCCCCAGGTCTGCGCGCCGACCTGGCCGTCGACCTGCAGGTATCCCATACACGCCTGGAAGTCGCGGACGCGCTTGAGGGTGTCGTCGCCGAAGATCCCGTCGACGGTGGTCTTGCCGTGGGTGTCGGGGTTGAGCGAGTAGTTGAGCTCGCACTGGAGCTCCCGGACGGCGTCGCCGGTGGCGCCGTACTTCAGCAGCGGCTCGGCGGTGCTCCAGTCGCCGCAGCGGGTGCCGGCAGCCTCGGCGGTGCCGGCCGTGGCGACGGTGCCGGCGAGGAGCAGGCCGGTGGCGGCCAGCCCGATGATGATCTTGCGCATGGGTTTCCCTCCCGTTGGCGGGCGCCGTTCCTGACGGCGTCTCGTGTGCCTTGACACTGCCAGGCCGGATGCCCCCGCGAGATATCCAATTGACCGCCGCTTCTGTGGGCCAATCGGGCTGCGCGGGCGGTCAGGGGCGGTAGTCGGCCAGGGTGTGGCGCGGGTGCCAGCCCTGGGCGCGGGCCCGGGTGAGGTCGAGGACGACGCCGCGGGTGAGCAGGTCGACGGTGTACGGGGTGAGGCCGGGCAGCAGGGTGGTGCGGGCGGCGAGGCGGGCGAGGGCGACCGGGAGGTGGAGGATGCGGGCCGGTATCTGATGCACCGTCAGGACGTGCCGCAGGGCGGTGTCGCGGCGGTAGGGGGCGGGGTCGGTGATGTTGTAGGCGCCGGGGGGCCAGGGCGGGGTGCCGGTGAGGCCGAGGGCGGCCAGGCAGGCGTCGGTGAGGGTCGAGGGCGGGCGGCCGAGTGTCAGAGCCGCCGGGCACACTGGGAACGGACACCCGAGCGAACCGAGGACTGAACATGGCCGACCGGCCCCTGACGCTGATGGCAGTGCACGCCCACCCCGACGACGAGGCCACCGGCACCGGCGGCGTCCTCGCCCGCTACGCCGCCGAGGGCATCCGCACCGTCCTCGTCACCTGCACCGACGGCGCCTGCGGCGACGGCCCCGGCGGCGTCAAGCCCGGCGAGGACGGACACGACCCGGCCGCGGTGGCCGCCCTGCGCCGCAAGGAGTTGGAGGCCAGCTGCCGGATCCTGGGCGTCGACCACCTCGAACTGCTCGAGTACGGCGACTCCGGGATGATGGGCTGGGCCGCCAACGACGCCCCCGGCTCGTTCTGGAGCACCCCCGTCGCCGACGGCGCCGCCCGCCTGGCCGAACTGCTGCACCACTACCGGCCCGACGTCCTCGTCACCTACGACGAGAACGGCTTCTACGGCCACCCCGACCACATCCAGGCCAACCGCATCACCATGGCCGCTCTGGAGCTGGCCCCCGGCCTGACGCCCAAGGTGTACTGGACCACCGCGCCGCACTCGTCGATGAAGCGCTTCTTCGAGGCGATGCAGGAGTTCGGCACCGACTGGGACGAGCAGGCCGGTGAGACCCCCGAGTCCTCCGAGCCGGCCGGAGAGGCCGGGGAGGCCGCCGCGGTGCCCGAGCTGCCCCCGATCGGCCTGCCCGACGAGGAGGTCACCACCTGGGTGGACACCCACGCCTGGGGCGGCCGGAAGTACGACGCGCTGGCCGCCCACGCCAGCCAGGGCGAGAACATCTTCTTCCTGCGGATGGGCAAGGAGCGCTTCACCGAACTGATGGGCACGGAGACCTTCGTCCGGGTCCGCGACACCACCGGCGCGGCCCTGCCCGAGGAGGACCTCTTCGCCGGCCTGCGCTGACGGCCCGTCCGTCCGGGCCCCGGCGGGAAGGACGGCGGCGGATGCGACGACGGGCGCCCCGGGTCAGCCGCCCGGGGCGCCCGGGGCCCGCACCGGGGCCTCCAGCAGGGGCCGGGGCGCCGGCCGGGCGGCCCGGCCGGCGAGGTGGTGGACCAGCGGGTTGACCGGGAGGGTGGCGGCGAGGGCGGTCAGCAGCAGGACGGTGAAGAGCCGTTCGCCGATGATGCCCAGGTCCCGGCCCAGCGTCAGGATGAGGACCTCGCCCAGACCCTTGGTGTTGAGCAGCACGCCCAGGGTGGCGGCCTCGCGCCGGGGCACGCCGGTGAGGCGGGCGGCGAGGACGGCGCCGGCGAACTTGCCGCCCCAGGCCACGGCCAGCAGCACCCCGGCGGCGAGCAGGCCGCCGGTGCCGATGCCGTGCAGGTCCACGGACAGCCCGGTGAGGGCGAAGAAGACCGGGACGAGCAGGGCGCCGGCGTTGCGCAGCGGCAGTTGGACGGCCTGGCGCAGCTCCTCCCCCGCGTCCCGGGGCATGGCCAGGCCGAAGGCGAAGGCGCCGATCACCGCGTGCAGGCCGAGCCGGGAGGCCGTCCAGGCGGAGAGCAGGGCGCCGCCGGCGACGGCGAGCAGGATCAGCAGCGGATGGCCGGTGACGGCGCGCAGGGCGGGCCCGAGCAGCAGACGGCGCAGCAGCGGGCGCACCACCAGGGCCAGGACGGCGGCGTAGCCGGCGATCCGGGCGAGGGCGGGCAGCAGGCCGCCGTGGGCGGGTCCGTGGGCGGCGGCGCTGACGCCCGCCACGGCGCACCACAGGACGATCTCGGTGAGGGCGCCGCAGGCGGTGGCGAGCACGCCGGTGCCGTCGGCCTGGAGGTGGTTCTCCTCGACGATGCGGGCCAGGACGGACAGGGCGCCGGCGGACAGGGCGATGCCGAGGAAGACGGTGAACAGGGCCGGGGTGGCGGCCGGTCCGGCCAGGCCGGGGCGGCGGGTGAGCAGGACGGCCGCGAGGACGGCGGCGAAGGCGAAGGGCAGGGCGACCGAGGCGGTGGTGACGGCCAGGACGGTCCGGGCCCGGCCCGCCAGCCGGCGCAGGTCGAGTTCCCAGCCGGCGGCGAACATGAAGAGGACGATGCCGAGTTGGGCGACGACCGCGAGGTGGGCGCGGGCGGCGGGCGGGAAGAGCCGTTCGGTGGGGTCGCCGGGCAGCAGGCCGAGCACGCCGTGGCCGAGGATCACCCCGACGGCGATCTCGCCGATCACGACGGGCTGGCGCAGCCGGGTGCGCAGCGGGGTCAGGGCGACCCCGGCGAGCAGGACCACGGCGACGTCGGCCAGGACGGTCGTGGCGGAGGTGCCTTCCATCGCGCCGTCCCCTGGTCGCACGTACACGGTCGTACCGGTTCACTGCATTGTGCGTGGGGGCCGTGCGGGTGGCGGGGTGCGGCGCGGGCGGGTCGGGGTGTGGTGGGGTGCGGTGCGCCCCGGCGTGCGCGCCCGCCCCGGTCCGTAGCGGGTACGGTCCCCGGGGCGGGCGGTGTTCACGGCCGGCGGTGAGGCGTACGGGCGGTGAGGCGTACGGGCGTCAGGCGGGGACGATGGCGAAGGAGCCGTTGCTGAGCGAAGTCTCGGTGTACTGGCCGCTGTTGATGGCCTGCGGGGAGTAGCTGTCGAAGACCTGGCCGTTGACGGTGACGCCGGAGAAGTCCAGGCGGTCGAAGGACGGGTAGCTCTGGCTGGGGGACTCTATGACGGCCTCGGCGCTGACGTTCTGCCCGTCGAGCTGCTGGGTGGTGTTCTCGGACCAGCCCTTGGTGGTGTCGGTGATCTGCAGCGTGTAGGTGGAGCCGCCGCTGTTGACGACGGAGGCGGTGAAGCTGTCGCCGGCGTCCACCGGGTCGTTGAAGTACTGCGGCGGGGCCGGGTACATCTCGTACCAGGCGGAGTAGACCGGGGAGCCGCTGGAGCAGTCGACCTGGACGCCGGTCTGTTCGACGGTCTGTGAGCCGTAGCCGTCGATGCCGACCCAGGGGGCGAACAGGTCGTTGGAGGTGTTGCACTGGACGGTGGGCATGGTCCAGGAGCCGGAGACGCTCTGGAAGCCGTTGCCCTGGGCGACGTAGCCGCCCCAGACGCCGCCGTCGTAGCGGGCGCCGTGGCCGTAGTGGTGGGCGCCGTAGCTGTGGGTGGCGTGGGTGGGAGCAGCGCTGGCCACGGGGGCGGCGCTGGCCACGGGGGCGGCGAGGCCGGCGGCCGGCAGGGCCAGCAGGGCCGCGAGCGCGAGGCGGCCGGTGCGGGGAAGGGCCATGGGGGGGCTCCTTGGCTGGGCGTTGTGGGGGTGCCGCCCAGCTTGGGGGCGCCGTGGCGGGGCCGGGAAGGGAGCCGTGGGGGCCGGAACCCGACATGGCGTAAACATGTCAAGCGGTCAATCCCTTGATTTCGGCCACCGGGTGGCGCACAGTCACTCTGTTCCGCTGGCGGTGCAGGACGCGAGGAGGGTGTCGTGCCGGGGACGGGCATGCTCGGCGGGCTCGGGCTCGGCGCGCTGGAGGAGCAGCTCTACCTGCGACTGCTGGGCCTGCCGGCCGCCGATCCGCAGTGGCTGGCGGCGCAGTTGAACCTGCGGGCGTCCATGGTGGCGGCCGCGCTGGCGGTGCTGGCCGAACTGGGGCTGGTGGAGGCGTGCGCGGCCGGGGCGTGGACGGCGGTGCCGCCGGACGTGGCGCTGGAGGAGCTGCTGCTGCGGCGCGAGGTGGAGCTGCGGCGTGCCCGGGGCCGGATCGGCGAGCTGATGCGCGCCTACCGGCAGGGCCGCCCGGACGCGGAGGCGGCCGGGCCGGTGGAGGTGATCAGCGGGCGCCGCTCGATCGCCGACCTGTGGCGCACCCTGCAGCTGGGGGTGCGCGAACGGGTGCGGGTGCTGGACCGGCCGCCGTACGTACGGCGTTCCGATCCGCACACCGAACTGGCGCTGCTGGGGCGGGGGGTGGCGACCCGGGTGGTCTACCACAGCCGGGTGCTGCGCGATCCGGAGCGGCTGGCGGAGATCCGGACCTTCACGGCGGCCGGGGAGCAGGCCCGGGTGCACACCGAAGTGCCGCTGAAGCTGGCCCTGTTGGACGACCGGTGGGCGCTGCTGCCGGTGAGCGCGGGCACCGAACTGGAGAGTGTGCTGCTGATCCGGCCCTCGACCCTGCTGGACGCGCTGGCCGGGCTGTTCGAGCTGTACTGGGCGCACGGGATGCGGCTGCCGGAGCTGCCCGAGGAGCCGCCGGAGGACCGGCACCGGCAGTTGCTGACGCTGCTGGCCGCCGGACTCACCGACGAGTCGATCGCCCGGCAGCTGGGGGTGTCGACCCGTACGGTGCAGCGCTGGGTGCGGGAGCTGATGGACCGTTTCGGCGCCCGGACCCGGTTCCAGGCGGGCATCCAGGCGGCCCGGGCGCAGCTGCTGTGACGCCCCTTCAGCCGCGCGGGGCGAGCAGGTCGTCGAGTTCGGCGGCGTAGAGCAGGGCGGGGTCGAAGCCCATCGCGGTGAAGTGGCCGGCCAGTTCCAGGGACAGCACGCCGTGCAGGCGGGTCCACAGGCTCAGGAAGCGGTGCAGCGCCTCGGGCGGGGCGGGGTGGCCGAGGGTCCAGTCGCGGTGGTCGGCCAGGTGGGCGGCGAGCGCGGCGGGGGTGGACTCCGGCGTGGTGGGGCCTGCGGCGCCGGCGGCGGCGGCGGACCCGGCGAGGACGGCGACGCACGCGTCGAGCAGGATCGTCATGATCTCGCCGGAGATCGCGGTGGTGTCCTCGGGTGCGTGGTAGCCGGGCACGGGCGTGCCGTAGATCAAAAAGTAGCGCTGGGGGTCGGCCAGCGCCCACAGCCGCAGGGCGTGGGCCAGGGCCCGCAGGTCGGCGCCGCCCTCGGCGCCCACCTTCAGGGTGTCGGCGAGGCTGCGGTAGGCGTCGCGGACGAGTGCGGTGATCAGCTCGTCGCGGCCGGCGAAGTAGCGGTAGAGCGCGGGCCCGCTCAGGCCCATCTGCTTGGCGATGGCGTTGAGGGAGAGCGCGGAGGCCCCGGCCGTGGCGATCTGCTCCCGGGCGTGCCGCTTGACCTCCTCGCGTACCTGGGCGCGGTAGCGCTCCCTCGGGGTCTCCTCCGCCATGGTCCGCCGCCCCTTCCGCATCCGGATGAGCCACATCGCTACATCCTCAAGAATTAGTTAGAGGCTATCACTGAACCTGTTGACCCCGGCCGGGCCGAGGAGTTACAACTTCTAACGAACGCAGGAACGTCTAGCAGACCCTCCGTCGACCCCAGGGGACCACCATGTCCGGCACCCGCAGCACCCGCATCCACAGCACCCGCGTCCGCCCCGCCCTGTCCGCCGCCGCGCTCGCCGCCGCCCTGCTCGGCACCGCCGCCGTGCCCGCCCAGGCCGCCGGCACCCCGGCCACCACCCCGGCCACCATCCGCGCCACCACCCACCCCGGCGCCCACTCCCCCGCCCCGCTCACCTGCCGCGGCCAGGGCGTCGACCCCTCCGCCCGGATCCGCCACCGCACCGAGGCGGTGATCCACGCCCCGCTGTCCACCGTCTGGCGGCTGCAGAGCGACGTGGCGCGCTGGCCGTCCTGGCAGAGCGCCGTGGCGAGCGCCGAGCGCCTGGACCACGGCCCGCTGCGGCCCGGCTCGGCGTTCCACTGGACCACCCCGCTGCCGCCCAACCCCGCCACCACCGCCCCCAGCCTGGACATCACCTCCACCGTGCAGCAGCTGAAGCCCGGCTCCTGCATCCGCTGGACCGGCCCCGCCACCGCCGAGGGCCTGCACATCGACGGCGTGCACGTGTGGACCTTCACCCCGGTGCGCGGCGGCGTCCTGGTGCGCACCGAGGAGACCCACACCGGGCCGCAGGTCGACGCGGACGTCCCGGCCGCGACGGCGATCCTGCGTCAGGGCCTGGACGCCTGGCTGCACGACCTCAAGGCCGCCGCCGAGGCGCGGGGCTGACCGCCCGTCGCACGCCCCCCGGCCCCGCTCCCCGCGCGAGTGCGCAGGTCAGGAGCGGGGCCAGGTGTGCGTGGGAGGCCGGATGACCATGAGAATGGTGCGGACAGTCCCCCGAAAGTTCAGAGAAGGAACCCCCACATGGATCTCGGCGTGCGCTGGAAGCTGCACGGTGACGGGCGGACGCCCGCACCGGGAGCGGTCGTCCGCCCCGACGAACGACTCTCCTGGCCCCGGACGGCAGGGCTCGGCGCCCAGCACGTGGTGGCCATGTTCGGCGCGAGCTTCGTGGCTCCGGTGCTGATGGGGCTGGACCCCAACCTGGCGATCATGATGTCCGGCGTCTCGACCGTGATCTTCCTGCTGGCCACCCGCGGCCGGATCCCCAGCTACCTCGGCTGCTCGCTGTCCTTCGTCGGGGTCGCCGCGGTGATCCGGGCCCAGGGCGGCACCAGCGCGACGGTGACCGGCGCGGTGCTCGTGGTGGGCGCGGTGCTGTTCCTGGCGGGCCTGGCGGTGCAGTACTTCGGGGCGCGGATCATCCACGCGGCGATGCCGCCGATCGTCACCGGCGCCGTCGTCATGCTGATCGGCTTCAACCTGGCCCCGGTGACCGCCTCGACGTACTGGCCGCAGGACCAGTGGACGGCGCTGCTGGTGATGCTGTTCACCGGGCTCGCGGTGGTGTGCCTGCGCGGGTTCTGGTCGCGGGTGGCGATCTTCCTGGGGCTGCTCTTCGGGTACGGGATCTCCTTCCTGTTCGACCGGGTCTTCGGCAGGATCCACTCGGTGGACGCGGCCGGGCACCTGACCGACCACTGGCGACTGGACCTGTCCGGCGTCGGCAAGGCGGACTGGATCGGCCTGCCCGCCTTCCACGGCCCCTCCTTCCAGTGGTCCGCGATCCTGGTCGCGCTGCCCGTGGTGATCGCCCTGATCGCGGAGAACGCCGGGCACATCAAGGCCGTCGGCGAGATGACCGGGGCGAACCTGGACGACAAGCTGGGCACCGCGATCTCCGCGGACGGCGTCGGCTCGATGCTCTCCACCGCGCTCGGCGGCCCGCCCAACACCACGTACTCCGAGAACATCGGCGTGATGGCCGCCACCCGGGTCTACTCCACCGCCGCCTACTGGGCCGCGGCCGGCTTCGCCCTGCTGTTCGGCGTCTGCCCGAAGTTCGGCGCGGTCGTGGCCGCGATCCCCGGCGGGGTGCTCGGCGGCATCACCGTCATCCTGTACGGCATGATCGGCCTGCTCGGCGCGCAGATCTGGATCAAGTCCGGGGTCGACCTGCGCAACCCGCTGAACCTGGTGCCGGCCGCCGCGGGCATCATCATCGGCATCGGCAACGTCACCCTGAAGTTCACCGACACCTTCAGCCTCAGCGGCATCGCCCTGGGCACCCTGGTCGTCATCACCGGCTACCACGCGCTGCGCGCGCTGGCCCCCGCCCACCTGAAGACGCAGGAGCCGCTGCTGGACGAGGGGACGTCCTCGTACGACGAACCGTCCGGGACCGCCGGGGGCGACAACCGGCAGAAGTGACCAGGACATGACCGGCGGATACTTCCGCCGGTCGTTCCGCCTGGCCAGCCGGGCCGCCGGGTGGTCGAATCGCAGGCAGCGATTCGACCACCCCGTTCCCCGCGAATCCCCCCGGGAGAGGCATGTCCCTTCTGTCCCGTCACCACCGGCTCGCCGTCGGGGCCCTGGCCCTGGCCACCTTCGCGATCTCCTGCAGCTCGGCCGCGGCCAGCACCTCCGCCACAGGCAAGGTGTTGTGGACCCCGAGCACCAAGACCGGCCCGTCGTCCTTCCTCGGCATCCAGTGCGCCTCCCCCAGCAGCTTCGGCGTCGTCAAGGACCCGGTGAAGGGCAACGTGTGGAAGGCCTTACAGGCCGCGAACCAGGAACGCTGCGAGACGGTCGGCCCCGACCTGAAGCAGGGCGACACGTTCTACCTGGGCTGGTCGTCCAAGGTGGACGTCCAGGACGACCAGAGCCGGTACGTGTTCCAGCTCAAGTGCTCGCCCAGCGAGGGCACGGCCAACCACCCGATCGAAATCGACATTGCCAACGGGCGGGTGCGGCTCCAGGAGTGGGACACCGAGCACAACGCGCACCCGCTGTGGACGGCGCCGGTGAAGAACGCCGAGTGGCACGCGTACGCGCTGAAGATCCACCTGGGACGCACCGACGGCACCATCGACTTCTGGTTCGACGGCAAGAAGCAGACGTTCAGCACCGGTTCGGGCACCTTCAAGGGCACCACCTGGGACGGCGACCGCAACTACCTCAAGTGGGGCTCTTACCACCAGAATCAGGGCGACGCGACGAACACCTTCACCAGCCCGGTGATGGCCACCACCCTGGAGACCGCCACCGCCGGCTCGTAGGGAGCAGTGCACGAGGACGGGCCCGGACCGCAACGGATGCGGTCCGGGCCCGTCGTCGTCCCGGGTCAGCGGACCCGGGCGACGCGGGCCGCCGCCACGGCCACCAGCAGCCCCAGACCGACACAGGCCGCGCAGACCAGGAACATCGTCCGGTACCCGGTGGCCTCGGCGACCAGCCCGAGCGAGCCACTGCCGGCGGCGAGGCCCACCGTGAAGCAGGCCCCGAAGGTCGACAGCGCCGTGGCGCGCTGGCGTTCACCGACCGAGCGCACCACGAACAGTCCCAGCACCGGGTAGATCTGCCACATGCCGACCCCGGTGAGCACACCGCCGATCACGCCCAGAGCAAGGCCGTCCGACAGCCCGATGAGCGCGACGCCCAGGGCCTCGACGAGGAACAGGGCGGCCAGCGCCACCGGCCGCGTGGCCTCCCAGCGGATCCAGGTGCTCGCTATCCGCAGCAGCACCACGGTCAGGGAGTACGCGGTGACCACGGCCGCTCCCCCGGCGACACCGAGGGCGTCGAACTTGGCGACCGCGAAGCCGGAGACCGCCGCGAACCCGAACGCGGTGAAGACCAGCGCGACGCTGGACAGCACGGTGCCCAGCAGCGCCCGGCCCCGCTCGATGCCGCCCCGCTCCGCCGCCTTCGGGGGCAGGCGCACCTCGGGTACCGAGAGGGCGATGGGGATGACGGGCAGGGCGAGCAGCCCGGCGATCACGAACGTGGCCGTCGTGCCCACCAGGTGCTCGACCAGCGTGCCCAGCGGGGCGCCCAGGCCGATGGCCACGTAGATGACGGTGCCGCTCAACCCCAGCGCCCAGCTCTGCCGGTCCTTGCCGACCAGCTGCACCGGCCAGACCCCGGTCGCGGCCAGCATCACGCCCATGCCGATGCCCACCAGCATGCGCAGGCCGACGAGTTCGGCGATCGACCCGGCCAGCGGGTAGCAGACGGTGGCGAGCGTGGTCAGTATCGTGCCGCCGACGGTCAGGGCACGGGCGCCGAGGCGGTTCATCAGCGCGCCCGACACCGGGCGGGACAGCAGCGCGGTCAGCGCGTAACCGCCGACGACCGCGCCGACCTCGGCGGGGCCGCCGTGAAGTCGGCCGGTGACGTGGCCGGGAAGGATCGGGATGGTCAGCGCGAACGGCATGTAGCCGATGCCGCTGCCCAGCGCGATCAGCAGGGCCTGCCGTACAGATCGCTTGTCGGTAGTTTCGGCAGCAGGCTGCGCCAGCTCTTCGGTCTGCACACTCACAGGTTCACTCCCCCAGGTTCACGAACCCCCTCACCGCGTCGGTGACGGCCCGGGCCGCAGCGGATGCGGCCCGGGCCCACTGTTTCAGATGGCGCCGAACTCCCCACTGCGGACTGCGGTGATGAACGACTTCCAGGCCTCGGCCGGAAAGACGAGCGCCGACCCCTGAGGGTCCTTCGAGTCACGAACGGGAGCCAGGCCGGGGAAACCCGGCGCTACCTCCACGCAGTCGCCCCCGTTGTTGGAGTACGAGGACTTGCCCCAGAAGGCTCCGGACAGGTCTACACGGTCGGCCATGACGCTCCCTCTCAGATGTCGCCGAACTCGCCGCTGCGGACACCGGCGACGAACGACTCCCAAGCCTCGGCCGGGAAGACCAGGGCCGGCCCGTCGGGGTCCTTGGAATCACGGACGGGGATTAGGCCCGGGAAGCCGGAGGCCACTTCAACGCACTGTCCACCATTGCCGCTGTAACTGCTTTTGAACCATGCGGCGTCGGACAGGTCTGCTGGAGGAGTCATCACGTTCCTTTCAGACTTCGTCGAACTCGCCGCCACGGACAGCGGCGACAAACGACTCCCAGACCTCGGCCGGAAAGACCAGGACCGGGCCGCTGGGATCCTTGGAGTCACGGACCCTGCCCGGGAGCGCGTCATCCACCTCGATGCAGCCGCCCTGCCCGTTGCTGTAGGTGCTCTTGCGCCACTTGGCGCCCGTTGGGTCATGCATGGTCCAGCTCCATCCGTGCCTCCCGGATCATGGCCGAACTGTCCTGCTGGCTGAGTGCGTTGAGCTGGGGTCGATCGTATCTATCGACCCCTCGGTCCACATCCCCGCATTCAGCACCCACCGCCGGCTCGCAGGAGGAAGACGACGACAGGCCCGGACCACAGCGAATGCGGTCCGGGCCTGCTGTTCAGATGTCGCCGAACTCCCCGCTGCGGACGGCGGCGACGAACGACTCCCAAGCCTCGGCCGGAAAGATCAGAGCCGGTCCGTTGAGGTCCTTGGAGTCACGGACGGGCATCGCCCCGGGGAAGCCCTGCGCTACCTCCACGCAGTTGCCCCCGTTGTTGGAGTACGTGGACTTGCCCCAGAAAGCTCCGGACAGGTCAACGCGGTCGGCCACGACGTCCCTCTCAGATGTCACCGAACTCGCCGCCACGGACAGCAGCGACGAACGACTTCCAGGCCTCGGCCGGGAAGACAAGAGCCGGCCCCTGAGGGTCCTTCGAGTCACGGACAGGAGTAAGACCGGGGAAGTCCGCTGCCACCTCGACGCAGGTACCGCCGTTGTTGCTGTAGGAGGACTTGAACCACTGGGCACCAGACAGGTCTACAGGGGAAATCATGACGTTCCTCTCACACCTTGCTTACGGATCTTCTCCAGTGACGCAGCCTTCGACAGCGCTTCCACCTGGAGCTGATGGTAGTCCCGCTCCCAAGCCTGAGCAGTCTCGGCGTCGCGCGCGAGGAAGCCGCGCAACTGGCACTCCGAGTATGCCAGGAGTGTTCGATCCGCCAGGGTCAGCAGCGTGACGACCATCGTGAACGGCAGCTCTTCCGCGAGCGAGAACGGCGCCACCTGGATGGTGACGTTCGGACGGCTCGCGAGATCTTCAAGATGCGCCAACTGCCGCGCCATGACCTTGGCCCCGCCCACCGTGCGCAGCAGGGCTCCTTCATCCAGGACGAAGTGCAGGCGCGGCCCGGACCGCTGATCAAGCAGCTTCTGACGTGTGGCCAGGAAGTCGAGTCGATCTGCGGCCTGTTCCTCGGTGATGCTGCCGCGCCGAACGGCCGCGGACGCGAAGGCCCCGGCGTATTCCATCGTCTGGGCCAGACCTGGCACGATGCCCAGCTCGAAGTGGGAGATGCTTTGGGCTTTCGCCTCCTGCTGTGCGTACTCGGGAAAGCCTTCCAGCAACGATGACCTGCTGAGACTCCAGTACGTCAGTTCCAGCGTTCCGCCGGCATCCAGTGCCCTGTCAGCGCTACGGACCCAGTCGAGTGTGGGATTGCGTGTCCCTCTTTCGAGGTTCGAAATCTGACTATCACTCAGTTGTGTTCGATCGCCGAGCTGGGTCTGCGTCAAGCCTGCCGCCTTGCGCAGCTTGCGCAGTTGGGCCCCGAACGCCTTGAGGGGTGATGCCGATGGATCCAGCTGCGTCTCACGCATTGTCAGACCTCCGCCGCTACACGAATCCCACCCGGGGAAACTGTCAAGTGGGAAAGCCTTCCGATAGTAAGGGTGATCGCCCCACTATGGCTACACCCGGTGATTCGCCGGACGCACAGCGCAACCTGCGGAGACCCCCATGCCTGACGCGCAGAACCCCTTTTTTCCCTTCCAACTCCACGAGGTCGTCCAGGACTTCAGTCACCTGGAGGACGGGAGGCCGCGCGAGGGCGTCTTCGTCGAGGTGATGCTCGGGAACGCGATTCTCCGGCCCCTGGGGGCGACCGGCCCGGAGTGGCGCGCCGCCCCGGCCTTCCTGCGGCCCCTCACCCCGCGTGAGACCGCGCCCGGCACCTGCGGGAAGCCGCGCCGTCGGCCGCTGTGACCATCGATCTCCGCACCCCTGGAGCACAGTTGAACAGGACCAGCCTCATGAGCCGTCCCCCCGCCCGTCGTTCGGGCCAGCAGGTCTTCGTCCTGCGCGAGGACCCCGACGGGTCGGACGAGTTCTCCGTCCTCCTGGTCGACCCCGCCTACAAGGACGGCATGACCCTGCCCGGCGGCAGCGCCGAGCAGGACGAGCTGCCGCACCTCGCGGCCCGCCGGCACCTCGAAACCGAGACCGGGCTCGTCCTCTCCCTCCGGACCATCCTCACCATCGACTACGTCCCCGCCGCGACCTTCCCCGAGGGCGTCAACTTCGTCTACGCGGGCGGGCTGCTCACGCACCGCCAGGCCGAGGCCGTCCACCGCCACCAGCCGCCGCCGGAGATCCGCGGCCTGCACTGGATCCCGCAGTCCAAGCTGCGCGAGGTCACGACGGATGACCAGTACCGCCGCATCGACGACGCCTGGGACGCCTGGGAGCACGGCGCCGGCCTGCCCCTCCTCGTCCGGGGCGTCCCGGTCCCGGTGGGCTGATCGGCACGGCGCCATTTCTGGACTTGTGGGTCCGTTTTCGCCTGCCTAACGTGCTGGACGTTCCCTCCGAACGAACCGCACAGAAGGGCGGCACCCCATGCACGCGATCCGGATCGAGGAGCACGGCGGCCCCGAGGTCATGCGCTGGACCGAGCTGCCCGACCCCGTCCCCGGCCCCGGCGAGGCCGTGGTGCGCGTGGCGGCGGCCGGGGTGAACTACCTCGACGTCGGCGCCCGCGCGCAGGGCGGATTCGGCTGGGCGGCACCGACGGTCCTGGGCGTCGAGGGCGCCGGCCGGGTCACCGCCCTCGGCGCGGGAGTGACGGGCCTGGCCGTCGGCGACCGGGTCGCCTGGTACTACCACCCGGGCAGCTACGCCGAGTTGCTCGCCGTCCCGGCTGACGAGCTGGTCAAGGTGCCCGACGGGATCGACGACGAGACGGCGGCCGCGGTGATGCTCCAGGGCCTGACCGCCAGCCACCTGAGCACCGAGACCTACCCCGTCGGCCCGGGCGACACCGCCGTGGTGCACGCGGCCGCCGGCGGGGTCGGTCTGCTGCTCACCCAGTTCGTCAAGGCCCGCGGCGGCAGCGTCATCGGCCTGGTCTCGCGCGAGGAGAAGGCCGCCGTGGCGAAGGAGGCCGGCGCCGACCACGTCCTGGTCCACTCCGGCCCCGGCTTCGAGGAGCGGGTGCGGGAGCTGACCGGCGGCCGCGGCGCCGACGTCGTCTACGACGGCAGTGGCGCCGAGACCTTCGCCTCCTCCCAGCTGGCGCTGCGCCCGCACGGCGTGCACGCCTACTACGGCCCCTTCCTCGGCGTCCCGACGCTGCGGCCCACCGACCTGCCCAACAGCATCCTGCTGTCCTTCCCCCTGGTACGTCACCACGTCCCCACCCGCGAGGCCCTGGTGCGGCGCAGCGGCGAGCTGTTCGACCTGGTCCTGGACGGTCGGCTGACCCTGCGGGTCACCGGCCGCTACCCGCTGGCCGAGGCGGCCCGGGCGCACGCGGACCTGGAATCGCGGCGCACCACCGGCAAGTTGCTGCTGCTGACCTGACCGGCACGGTACGGGGCCGTCGGAAGCACAGGAGGACGGATGACGCTGACCCGCAAGGGCGCCGCCACCAGGGCGCGCATCGTCGAGGGCGCGGCCGGGCAGATCCGCGAGGAGGGCGTGTTCGCGCTGCGCCTGGAGGACGTCATGGCCCGGACGGCGACCAGCAAGAGCCAGCTGTTCCACTACTTCCCGGGCGGCAAGGACGAGTTGCTGCTGGCCGTGGCCCATCACGAGGCGGACCGGATCCTCGACGACCAGCAGCCCGAACTGGGTGCGCTGACCAGCTGGGAGGCCTGGTGGCGGTGGCGGGACAAGGTGGTGGCCCGCTACCGGGCGCAGGGCGCCCACTGTCCGCTGCAGACGGCCCTGTCCCGGCGCGGCCCGGCCGCCTCCGACGCGGCGCGCGCGGTGGCGGGCCGGCTGATGGACCGGTGGCAGGAGCAGATCGCCGCGGGCATCCGCCACCTCCAGGACGCCGGCGAGGTCACGGCGGGGCTGGACGCGGAGCGGGAGGCGGCGGCGCTGCTGGCCGGGGTGCAGGGCGGGGTGGCGATCCTGCTGGCCACCGGGTCGACGATCCACTTGGAGGCGGCCCTGGACTCCGGTCTCGCCCGGCTGCGCGAGGCCCGTCCAGCCGACTGACCCGCGCGGCCGATGGCTGCTGGTCTGGACCAGTACGCCGGAATGTGGCGCGGGACACTCCAAAAGGGGCTCCGGGTGAGAAGGGTCACCCGGAGCGCCCCGGAGGGCGGGCGGACGGCGACAGGGCCCGCGAGGACTGGGCTGGACGTGAACCGGCACGGCCGAAGGCCCTGTCCGCTTCGGGACCTTGGTCACGAATCCGGCCGACCTTCGGCCCGGTGGTTCACCCTCCGTACCCGGGCAACCGTGGACGGTCGCCCGGTGTGACCGGGCGATGGAGCCGTCCATGGTGGGCGGCTCCGTTCCCTGCCGTCTACCCGGCGCACGGCCCGCGTGCCAATCGCGCGGCCGTACGTCCCGGAGGACCCCGAAGCCCATGTCCCAAACGATCGACAACGCCCCGTATACCGCCTTCCACCGCAGGCTGGCCCTGGCCTGTTCCGGTGGGCCGCTGCTCGACGGCTACATCCTGAGCATCGTCGGCGTCGCCCTGATCGGGATGCGTCCCGACCTCGGCCTGTCCACCGCGGAGGTCAGCCTGATCGGCGCCGCCGCCCTGGTGGGCATGTTCGTCGGCGGCGCCCTGTTCGGCGTGCTGACCGACAAGATCGGCCGGGAGGTGATGTACACCGCCGACCTGCTGGTGATGGTCGCCTGCTCGGTGCTCTCGTTCTGGGTCGACTCGGTGTGGGCGATCACCGTGCTGCGCTTCGTGCTCGGCATGGCCGTCGCCGCCGACTACCCGATCGCCACCTCCCTGCTCGCCGAGTGGCTGCCCGCCAAGCAGCGCGGGCGGCTGCTCGGTCAGCAGATCGTCGCCTGGTACGCCGGCTCGGTGCTCGCCTACGTGGTGGGCTACCTGTTCCTGGAGCTGGCCGGACCGGGCAGCTGGCGGTGGATGCTGGCCAGTTCCACTGTGCTGTGCGTGGTCTTCCTGGTGATCCGCCGCGGCTCCCCCGAGTCGCCGCGCTGGCTGGCCGCCAACGGACGGGTCGGCGACGCGGTGCGCGTGGTGGAGAAGCACCTCGGGGTGCGGGTCGACGGCCGCGAGCTGATGCCGGACCCGGCCGCCCGGGCCCGCAGCGCCGGCGGGCTGCGGCTGCTGATGACCCCGCCCTACCGGCGGCGCACCCTGTTCTGCGGCCTGTTCTTCCTCTGCCAGGTCGGCCCGCTGTTCGCGATGCTCACCTTCGGCCCGCAGATCCTCTCCTCCTTCGGCATGCCGGGCGGCACCGTGATGGAGACCCTGGGCACCGGGCTGATCAGCCTGGTCTTCCTGCTCGGCTGCTACCCGGCGCTGCGCCTGATCGACACCAAGGGCCGGCGCCCCGTCATCATCTGGTCCTTCGCGCTGATGACCGTCCCGCTGGCGCTGCTGGGGGTGTGGCCCAGCGCGCCGGCCGCCGTCGCGCTGACCGCGCTGTGCGCGTACGCCTTCCTGTGCGGCGGGCCGAACGTGCTCGACTGGACCTACCCCAACGAGCTGTTCCCGACCGAGATCCGGGCCACCGCCGTGGGCATGGCCACCTCGGTCAGCCGGATCGGCGCGGCGGTGGGCACCTACCTGCTGCCGCTGTCGCTGACCGGCCTGGGCACCGGGCCCACCATGCTGATCGCCGCCGGGACGACGGCGCTGGGCCTGCTGGTGTGCGTCCTGTGGGCGGAGGAGACCCGCGGCACCGCGCTGGGCGCCGCCCCGGCCGCGCCCCGTACGGCCGCTGCGCCGGGCGTCCCGGCGCAGCGCGTCCCGCAGTCGGTGCGCTGACGGTGCGCTGACGGTGCGCTGACGGCCGGCGCGTGCACGGCGGCGCCGCCCGGGTCCTTCCCGGGCGGCGCCGCCTTCGTTCGTCACCACCGGTCGTCCGGCGCGCCCTCGACGCCGTTCAGGCGGTTCAGGACGGCGCGGAAGAGCCACCGGTCGAGGTAGGCCGGGTACAGGGGGTGGGGCGGGAGGGGGTAGTCGCGTTCGACGCCCGGGGGCAGGCCGCCGGTGGCGGGCGCGAGTTCGCGTTCGTCGCGGAAGACGAGGGAGGCCCAGAACGCGGCGGCCAGCGGCACGGCGGTCACGCCCGGGGGCGTGGGCCAGTACTCGCCGGTCCGGGGGTGGCGCGGGACCACGGCGATGTCGGCGCGGGGGCCGGTCGGCGGCAGGCCCGGTCCGGCCAGGGCCGCGCGCCGGGCCGGGCCGGGTTCCGGGGGCGGCAGTTGGGCGAGGAGCGGGCGGAAGGCCAGGGCGAGCGGTCCGGCGGCGAGGGCGAGGGGCGCGCCGTCGGCGGCGTGGACGAGGTGGGCCAGGGTCACGGCGGCCTCCACGTCCCAGCGGATGCTCCGTCTGCCGTCGCCGTCCGACAGGTCGGCGGCGCGCCACCGGTCGGTGACGGTGGGCCAGTCGGCGGCCGGAGGGTCGGGGCCCGCCGGTACGGGGCTCACCGCGGCCGGTTCCAGCCAGGTGGCCTGCCACAGCGAGCAGTCGTCGACCCGGGTGGCGACCTTGCGGCCGCAGCCGGCGCAGGTGACGTTCGGGCCGTAGCGGCCGTCGACGCCACAGCAGGCGCCGAGTTCGCGCCGCTGGACCATCGCGGTGCCGTGGGCGTCGCCGGGAGCGATCACGATCAGCCGGGGCTCGCCGGCGGGGCCCTCGTCGACGCCGTAGGTGCCCGCTTCCATGAGGACGGGCATGGTGACGCCGTTGCCGTACTGGAGGCCGGCGTAGACGGGGTACGGGACCCGTGTGAGCGGCCTGGTCAGTGCGGTGCCGCACCCCTTGCACGCGAAGACCTCCACGCCCGCCCGCTCCCCCTCCGCAGCTGCTCCGACGCGCGAGTATCGCCGTCCGGGCGGGCGGCGGCCAACGGGTTTTCGGGCCGGGCGGCTTTGTCAAGCCCGTACCGGACCCGGCCTCTCGGCAGTAGCCTCGGCGCTCTGCGGCGACGCAACGACAGCCCTGGCAGGGCGATTTGGAGGCGACGGGTGACCGCTGGGAAGGCCGGGGGCGACGACGGGTCCGGGAGGGACCACTGGCCGCTGCACGAACGTGAGGCCGAGATCCGCTCGGCCGAGCGGGCGATCGAGGCGCTCACCCTGCCCGCCGGGGCCGGGGTCGGTGAACTGCTGCTGTACACCGGCGCGGCCGGGCTGGGCAAGACCGCGGTGCTGACCGCGGTGCGGCGGGCCGCGAAACGTGCGGGCTGCACGGTGCTGTTCGCCCGGGGCGGGCAACGGCAGTGCCACGAGCCGTTCCACGTGGTGCGCCAGCTGGTGCGGCCGGTGCTGTCGGCCCTGTCCGACGACGAGCGGGCGCGGGTCTTCGGGCCGTGGGAGGACATCGTCGGCCCGGCGGCGGGGCTGTGTCCGCCCGGCGGACAGCTCGATCCGCAAGGGGTGCGGGACGGGCTGGACTTCGTCCTCACCCGCCTCGTGCAGCTGCGTTCGCCGGTGGCCGTGCTGGTCGACGACCTGCACTGGGCCGACCCGGAGTCGCTCGGCTGGCTGGCCGGCTTCGCGCTGCGCGCCCGGGAGCTGCCGGCCCTGCTGGCGCTGGCCTGCCGCGACGAGTTCCCCGACGACGCGCTGGCACTCCAGCGCGGGCTCGCCGACCGGGCCGACCGCCGACACGAACTGCGCCCGCTCCAGCCCGCCTCGGTCGCGCACCTGGTCCGCGCGGCCCTGGGCGAGCGGGCCGAGGACGCCTTCTGCCGCCACGTCTGGGCGGTCACCGCCGGGAACCCGTACGAGACCGCCGCCCTGCTGCGCGAGGTGGCCGACCAGCGGCTCGACCCGGTCGAGGAGAGCACCGGGCAGCTGCGCGAACTCGCAGCCACTGCAAGGGGAATGACGCTGCGACACTGGCTGGAGCGGCTCGGCCCCACCGCACTGCGCTTCGCCTGGGCGGCCTCGGTGCTGGACACCGACATCCGCCCCGACCTCGCCGCCGCCATCTGCGCCCAGGGCCCGGAGACCGCCGCCCAGTCCGTCCGGGAGCTGCGCCGGCACCGGGTACTGACCGGCACACCGGCGGGCCGGCTGGAGTTCGTCCACCCGCTGGTCGCCACCTCGGTCTACCAGTCGATGCCGCCCGCGGCCCGCACCGGGATGCACGGGGTCGCCGCCGTCGAGATCGAGAACGCCGGCCTCGGCCTGCCCGCGGCCTCCCGCCACCTGCTGGAGATCCTGCCCGAAGGGGACGGCCTCATCGTCGACAAGCTGCGCCGGGCGGCCCGCGAACACCTGGCCATCGGCGCGCCCGGGGCCGCGCAGCGCTGCCTGCGCCGCGCCATCAGCGAGCCGCCCGCCGACCGGGACCGGGCCTCGGTGCTCTACGAGCTCGGCTGCTCGGCCCTGCTCACCGACCCGGCGACCACGGTCAACCAGCTGCGCCTGGCGCTCGCCGACCCGTACGGGCTGAGCCCCGAGCTGCGGGTGGACGCGACCTTCCGGCTCGCCCAGGCCCTCGCCCACAGCAACCGGCTCGGCGAGGCCGCCGCGCTGTGCGCCGAGGAGGCCTCACGCACCCCGCCCGGCCCGGGACGGCTGCGCCTGGAGGTCGCCGACTTCATGTTCGCCACCTTCCAGTTCGAGGACCCCGACGGCCCCGGCCGCTCCCGGCGGCTCGCGGAGTTCGGCCGGATGCTGGACACGGTCGGCCTGGCCTTCACCGACGCCGGCCCGGACGGGCCGGCCCCGGGCGAGGCCGTGTTCGAACGCGACGGCCTGGCCCGGGCGGTGGCCGTGCTGCGCTGCTGGGACCTCACGCTGCGCGGCGCCGACCGCGCGGAGGCGATCGCCCTGGCCGAGTCCGCGCTGCCGGGCGGCCGGCTGCCCCGCAGCCTCGGCTGGACCAACACCACCTGGGGCTTCGAGCTGCCCGGGGTCCTGGGCCTCAGCTACCTGTACGCCGACCGGGTCGACCGGGCGGAGGAGCTGTTCGACGAGGCGGTGCGCAGCTATGAGGTCGCCGGGTGGAGCGGTGGCCACCTGGGCTTCGCCTACCTGCTGACCGGCATGCTGCGGTTCCGCTGCGGTGCCCTCGCCATGGCGGAGGACTACCTGCGCCGGGCCCTGCGCATCGCCGGGCGGATCGGGCCGGGCACTCCGTTGCACTGGGACGCCGTCGGGGCGCTGGCCGAGACGGTGGCCGCGCGCGGCCGGCTGGACGAGGCCCTGGAGCTCGCGCGCGAGCACGCCTTCGGCCCGCCGTACCCGACGGTGATGGTGCTGCCCGACGCCCCGACGCTGTACGGGCGCCTGCTGCTGGCCCGGGGCGACGCGGCGGGCGCGGCCGCGACGCTGGCCGCCGCCGGGGCGGCCCTGGACGCGC
>NZ_MECK01000041.1 GCF_014596465.1 Streptomyces sp. CBMA123
GCCGGCGCTCCCGACCGCCCGCCCAGGCCCGCAGCCGCTCCGCACGCCGCCGCCGGGGCGACAGCGGCGGCAGCTCGGGGACGGCCTCCGGCTCCTCGGCGGCCGTTCGGGAAGCGGCCGGCGGGGTGGTGGACGACAGGGGATCGGTCATCGGAAGGCTCCTTGCCTCGGGCGGCTGCGATCGACTGTGATCGACTGCGTCGACTTCGGGCCCGGTACCGCCCGGGCCGCGCCCGGTGATCATGGCGGACCGTACCTGAACCCCCGCTTAAGCCCGGTCCGGAGCTCTCAGCCGCACCTGGCACCCTGAACGGATGCACATACTCGTCGTGGAGGACGAACAGCGGATGGCCACCGCGCTGCGGCGCGGCCTGGAGGCCGACGGCCACACCGTCGACACCGCCCACAACGGCCCCGAGGGCCTCGCCCTCGCCGAGCGCCACCCCTACGACGTGATCGTCCTGGACATCATGCTGCCGGGCCTCAACGGCTACCGGGTCTGCGCCCGGCTGCGCGCGGGCGGCTGCCGGGCCGGCATCCTGATGCTCACCGCCAAGGACGGCGAGTGGGACGAGGCCGAGGCCCTGGACACCGGCGCCGACGACTACCTCTCCAAGCCGTTCTCCTTCGTCGTCCTGCTCGCCCGGCTGCGCGCCCTGCACCGCCGGATCGACCAGCAGCGCCCCCGGCTGCACACCCTCGGCGACCTCGTGCTGGACGCCAACGCCCGCACCTGCACCCGGGCCGGCACCCCCACCCACCTGACCGCCCGCGAGTTCGCGATCCTGGAGCACCTGGCGGCCCGGGCCGGGACGGTCGTCTCCAAGCGCGAGATCCTCGACCACGTCTGGGACGCCGACCACGACGCCGACCCGAGCATCGTCGAGGTGCACGTCCACGCCCTGCGCCGCAAGATCGACTCCCCGTTCGGCCGGTCCGCGCTGCAGACCATGCGCGGCGCCGGCTACCGGCTCGACCCGGACGGCGGCTGAGATGCGTCGACTCCCGCACTGGGCGGGCCGGCTCGTCCCCCGTACGGTGCGCGCCCGGGCCACCGCCGCGGCCGGTACGGTGCTGGCCGCCGCGCTCGCCCTGGCCGGGGCCGGGCTGCTCGCCGCCGTCCACGCCGACCTGGTCGCCTCGGCCGCCTCAGCGACCCGGCAGCAGGCCGACTCGGTCGCCCAACTCGCCCTCCAGGGGCGGCTGCCGGCCGTCCTCCACACCGGGCACGGCACCGACTTCCTCCAGGTCGTCGACGCCCGGGGCACCGTCCTCGCCGCCAGCCCCAACCTGGCCGGCCGCGCCGCCGTCGCCACCGAGCGGCGCACCGGCTCGCTCACCACCACCGAGGTCGACCCGCTCTACGACCACCACCGCCAGCGGCTCACCGCCGTCGCCGCCGACACCCCCAACGGGCCGGTCACCGTCTACGCGGGCGCCTCGCTGCGCGCCGCCGACGAGGCGATGGACATCACCCAGGCCGGGCTCGCCGTCGCCTGCCCGCTGCTGCTGCTCACCGGCGTGGTGGTCACCTGGAAGGTCACCGGGCAGGCGCTGCGGCCGGTGGAGGCGATCCGTGCCGAGGTCGACGCCATCACCGGCCAGGACCTGCACCGGCGCGTCCCCGAGCCCGGCACCGCCGACGAGATCGCCCGGCTCGCCGCCACCATGAACGCGATGCTCGACCGGCTGGAGGCCTCCGGCCGCCGCCAGCGGCAGTTCATCGCCGACGCCTCGCACGAACTGCGCAGCCCGCTGGCGGTGCTGCGCACCCAGCTGGAGGTCGCCGACACCCACCCGGACCAGGCCGTCCGCGCCGAACTGGTGCACGGCGCCCTCGCGGACACCGACCGGCTGCAGAACCTCGCCACCGACCTGCTGCTGCTCGCCCGCCTCGACGCCGGCGGCGCCGACGAGCGCCCCCGTCAGCGGATCGACCTCACCGACCTGGTCGCCACCACCGTGCTGGCCCGCCCCTGCGGCCCGCACCGCCGCACCACCGACCTCGCCCCGGAGGTCGCCGTCGACGGCATCCCGCTCTGGCTCGTCCGGCTGCTCACCAACCTGCTGGACAACGCCGAGCGGCACGCGGCCGGCACCGTCCACGTCCGGCTGTCCACCGACCCGGTCCGCGGCCTCGCCCTGCTGGACGTCGAGGACGACGGCCCCGGCATCCCGCCCGCCGACCGGGAGCGCGTCTTCGAACGCTTCACCCGGCTGGACGACGCCCGCTCCCGCGACCACGGCGGCACCGGCCTGGGCCTGTCGATCGCCCGCGACATCGCCCGCCACCACCACGGCACCCTCACCGTCGCCCCGACCCAGAGCCAGACCCAGGCCCAGACCGCGGCCGGCGCCCGGCTCACCGCCGCGATCCCTCTGGCGGCGGATGCCTGAGCGGCCCGCGGGACCCGTTCGGCGCAGCCGGGATCGTGGTGGCGCCCGATGCTTCCCAGACTCGAAGGACGAGGGGGTGGACTCGACCGGAGAGGCATTCTCATGAGCATCGGGCTTCGTCGCATCCTCGCGGTGGCCGCAGTGGTCTCCCTCGGCTTGGGCGCCGCCTCCTGCGGCAGCGCCAAGCAGGCCTCGTCGGGCGGCGGTTCGTCGGGCTCCGCTGCCGCGGGTGCCGGGGCGAGCGGCACCGTGGCGGTGGGGGCGGTGCGGATCGGCCTGTTGCTGCCCGAGACCAAGACCACCCGCTACGAGCAGTTCGACCGCCCGTTGATCGAGCAGCGGATCAAGCAGCTGGCGCCCGAGGCGCAGATCGACTACTACAACGCCAACCAGGACGCGACCCTCCAGCAGACCCAGGTGGACACCGCCCTCACCAAGGGCGACAAGGTGCTGATCCTGGACGCGGTGGACGCCAAGTCGATCCAGTCCTCCGTCCAGAAGGCCCATGACGCGGGCGTCAAGGTGCTCGCCTACGACCGGCTCGCCCAGGGCCCGGTCGACGCGTACGTGTCCTTCGACAACCACAAGGTCGGCGAACTCCAGGGCCAGGCCCTGGTGGCGGCGGTCGGCGGCAAGGCGGGCGCGGGCGAGATCTTCATGATCAACGGCTCGCCCACCGACCCCAACGCGGCCGACTTCAAGGCCGGCGCGCACAGCGCGATCGACGGCAAGCTGAAGATCGGCAAGGAGTACGACACCCCCCAGTGGGACCCGAACACGGCCAACCAGGAGGCCGCCGCCGCGATCACCGCGATCGGCGCGGCCAACGTGGTCGGTGCCTACTCGGCCAACGACGGCATGGCCGCGGGCGTCGCGACCGCCCTCAAGGCGGCCGGCCTGAGCGTGCCGCTCACCGGCCAGGACGCCCAGATCGACGGCATCCAGCGGATCGTGGCCGGCACCCAGACCATGACGATCTACAAGCCGTTCAAGCCGGAGGCCGACGCCGCCGCCCGGATGGCCGTCGCGCTGGCCGCCGGCCAGGCCCTGGACTCCACCCTGGCGCCGACCACGGTCACCAATGGCAGCGGCAACAAGGTGCCGGCCAACCTGATCACCCCGGTCGTCGTCGACAAGAACAACATCAAGACCACCGTGGTCCAGGACGGCCTCTACACCGTCGCCCAGATCTGCACGCCGGACTTCGCCGACGCCTGCAAGAGCGCCGGCCTCCAGTAGCCGGCCGCACCCCCTCGAAGCCGAACGGCCCCGCCCCAGCACGGGTGCGGGGCAAGGGAGTTGGTCACTGTGGCAGGTGAGACCGTACTGGCCCTGCGCGGGGTCTCCAAACGGTTCGGCGCCGTCCAGGCGCTCACCGACATCGAACTGGAGGTGCACGCCGGCGAGGTGCTGGCCCTGGTCGGCGACAACGGCGCCGGAAAGTCCACCCTGGTCAAGGCGATCGCCGGGGTGCACCAGCCCGACGAGGGCGCCATCGAATGGCAGGGCCGGCCGGTCAGCATCCACCGGCCCCAGGACGCCCAGCAGCTGGGCATCGCCACGGTCTACCAGGACCTCGCGCTGTGCGACAACCTCGACGTGGTCGGGAACCTCTTCCTCGGCCGCGAGATCCGCCGCCTCGGCATCCTCGACGAGGTCGCGATGGAGAAGCGCTCCCGGGCACTGCTGGACACCCTCTCCATCCGCATCCCCAGCGTGCGGATCCCGGTCGCCTCGCTCTCCGGCGGTCAGCGCCAGGTCGTCGCGATCGCCCGCGCGCTGATCGGCTCGCCCAAGGTCGTGATGCTGGACGAACCGACCGCGGCCCTCGGCGTCGAACAGACCGCCCAGGTGCTCGACCTGGTCGAGCGGCTGCGCGAACAGGACCACGGCGTGATCCTGATCAGCCACAACATGGCGGACGTGATGGCCGTCGCGGACACCGTCGCGGTGCTGCGCCTCGGCCGCAACAACGGCGTCTTCGACAAGCGCCACACCAACCAGGAAGAGATCATCTCGGCCATCACCGGCGCCACGGACAACGCCGTGACCCGCCGCAGGGCCCGGGGTCAGGAGGGTTCGGAGTGAGCGACCACAATCCCGGGGGCTTCCCCGGCGGCGACCCCGAACGCCACCACCCGCCGCTGCCCGAGGACAGCATGCCCACCGGCGGCGTCAACGCCCCCGTCCCGGTGGCCCCGGAGGCCACCCCCGCGGTCGACCCCCGGCTGATCGTGCGCCAGGAGGGCGTCAGGGGGTATCTGGGCGAGTTCCGCCGGCGGATGCGCAGCGGCGAACTGGGCTCGCTGCCCGTCGTGCTGGCCCTGATCGTGATCTGGGCGGTGTTCGGCAGCCTCAACAGCAGCTTCCTGTCCGCCCAGAACCTGTCCAACCTGTCCCAGCAGATCGTCGGCACCGGCATGATCGCGATCGGCGTGGTCTTCGTGCTGCTGCTCGGCGAGATCGACCTCTCGGTCGGCTCGGTCAGCGGCCTGTGCGCGGCGATCTACGCCGTCCTGAACGTCAGCAACGGCGTCAACCAGTGGGTCGCCCTGATCTCCGCGATCGTCGGCGGCACGATCGTCGGCGCCATCCAGGGCTTCTTCTTCGCCAAGGTCGGCGTCCCGGCCTTCGTCGTCACCCTGGCCGGCAACCTCGGCTGGAACGGCCTGATGCTCCAGGTGCTCGGCGCCAGCGGCACCGTCAACCTCTCCGGCACGGACATCGTCTCCCGGCTCTACAGCACCATCTACGGCCAGCAGATCGCCGCGTACGGCGCGGCGTTCGTCGGAGTGGCGCTGTTCCTGCTCGCCTCGCTGGTCGACGCCCGCCGGCGCCAGGCCGCGGGCGTCCCCTCCCGGCCGGCCGCCGACATCGCACTGCGCACCGTGCTGCTGGCGGTCATCGCCTTCCTTGCCGCCTACACGCTCAACCAGTACAAGGGGCTGCCGTTGGCCCTGCTGATCTTCCTGATCTTCATCGTGGTGCTGGACTTCATGCTGCGCCGCACCTCCTACGGCCGCCAGGTGTTCGCACTCGGCGGCAACATCGAGGGCGCCCGCCGGGCCGGCATCAACATCTCGTGGATCCGGATCAGCGTCTTCGCCATCTGCTCCACCATGGCCGGGATCGGCGGTCTCTTCCTGGCCGCGCAGATCCAGTCCGCCAGCCAGACCTCCGGTGGCGGCAACCTGCTGATGAACGCCATCGCGGCGGCCGTCATCGGCGGTACCAGCCTGTTCGGCGGGCGCGGCACGACCTGGTCGGCGCTGCTGGGTGCGCTGGTGATCGGCTCGATCCAGTCCGGGATGAACATCCAGGGCCTGAGCAACGCCATCCAGTTCATGATCACCGGGGCGGTGCTGCTGGCTGCCGTCGTGGTCGACTCGCTGGCCCGGCGCACCCAGCGGGCGGCCGGGCGGGCGTGAGCGGTGCCCGGTGGGCGTGGGCGGTGCCTGGTGGGCCCTATGCTGCGGGGATGCCGAGTGAGCTGCGAGTTCATCGACCGGACACCGATCAGGCGTTCATCCTGCGGGAGACCGAACTGACGCCCGTGCCCTTCGTGCCCGAGATCCGCCTGCAGATGGCCCAGGACGCCATCGCGCTGTGGGAGACCACCGAACGCGAGCGCGGCCGGGCCGGAATGCCACCGCCGTTCTGGGCGTTCGCCTGGGCCGGCGGGGTCGCGGTCGCCCGCTACGTGCTGGACCACCCCGAACTGGTCGACGGGCGGGCGGTGCTGGACATCGCCGCCGGATCCGGACTGGTCGGGGTGGCGGCCGCGCTGCGCGGCGCCAAGGACGTCCGGGCGGCCGAGATCGACGCCTACGCCGTCGCCGCGATCGGCCTCAACGCCGAGGCCAACGGCGTCCGGGTGGCGGGAGCGCTGGCCGACCTGGTGGACGGCGACGGCGCTCCCGCCGAGGTGGTGCTGGCCGGCGACGTCTTCTACGAACGGGCCATGGCCGCCCGCTTCCTGCCCTTCCTGGAGCGGGCCGCCGCCCGCGGCGCCACCGTGATCGTCGGCGACCCGGGCCGCGCCTACCTGCCCCGGGAGCGGTTCACCGCGGTCGCCGCGTACCAGGTGCCGGTGGTGGCGGACCTGGAGGACACCTCGGTCAAGACCACCACGGTGTGGCGCCTGGGCTGACCGTCCGCGGCCACCGCACCTGGCAGGCCGCCGACTACCACCCCGAACCGCAGTGGAGCCGCTGGGTCAAGCCGCCGGCGGGCGGGACGACGCCCCCGGCCTGACGCGGCCGGGCCGGACGCGGGCGGCGGCCCGCGCACCGTCCGGACGGCCGCCGAGCGCCGGCGGCCGTCAGCCGCGCAGGCGGGCCAGCCAGGCCTCGACCTCGGCGGAGCCGCGCGGGAGGTCGGCGGAGAGGTTCTCGTTGCCGTCCTCGGTGACCAGGATGTCGTCCTCGATCCGCACCCCGATGCCCCGGTACTCCTCCGGCACCGTCAGGTCGTTCTGCTGGAAGTAGAGGCCGGGCTCGACGGTGAGCACCATGCCCGGCAGCAGCGTCCCGTCGAGGTGCTCCTCGGTGCGCGAGTGGGCGCAGTCGTGGACGTCGATGCCGAGCATGTGGCCCGTCCCGGCCAGGGTGAAGCGGCGGTGCAGGCCCAGCTCGTACACCTTGTCGGCGGTGAGGTCGCCGAACAGGCCCCAGGCGGTGAGGTGTTCGGCCAGTTCGCGCTGGGCGGCGTGGTGGAAGTCGCGGAAGTCGGCGCCGGGCCGGACGGCCGCGATGCCGGCCTCCTGGGCGGCGTGGACGGCGTCGTAGACCTTCCGCTGGATGTCGGTGAAGCGGCCGGAGACCGGCAGGGTGCGGGTCACGTCCGCGGTGTACAGCTCGTTGGTCTCCACGCCGGCGTCGAGCAGCAGCAGGTCGCCGGGGCGGGCCTGGCCGTTGTTGCGCACCCAGTGCAGGGTGGTGGCATGCGGCCCGGCGGCGGCGATGGTGCTGTAGCCGACGTCGTTGCCCTCCAGCCGGGCCCGGACGAAGAAGGTCCCCTCGATGAGCCGCTCCGGCGTCCGGGCGTCGGTGCCGAGGACGCGCACCACGTCCTCGAAGCCGCGGGCGGTCGCCTGGCAGGCGAAGCGCAGCTCGGCGATCTCGAACTCGTCCTTCACCAGGCGCATTCCGGACAGGAACACCTCGAAGTCCGCGTCCCGCTCGGCGACCGCCCGGCCGTCGAGGGCGGCCTCCACCCCGGCGTCGTGCCCGCGCAGCACCCGCACCGGGGCGGTGGCCGCGGCCAGGTCGGCGCGCACGGTGCGGACGTCCCGGCAGGGGAGGCCGAACAGCTTCTCGCTCTCGGTCAGGCTGTTGCGGCGCCCGTCCCACAGTTCGCCGTGGCCGTCCAGCCAGAACTCGCCGCTCTCGATGTCGGAGCGGTCGCGCAGGTAGAGCACCGCGTGGTGGCCGGTGTCCCCGGTGGGCTCCAGCACCAGGACGGCGTCCTGGGACTGGTCGCCGGTCAGGTAGACGTAGTCGGAGGACGGGCGGAACGGGTAGTCGGTGTCATTGGCCCGCACCTTGGGGTTGCCGGACGGCACCACCAGCAGCTCGCCCGGGAAGGCGGCGGACAGCGTGGCCCGGCGGCGCTCGGTGTGGGCGGCCTGCGGGATCGGCTCCAGGCCGTGGCGCTCGGTGTCGGCCCAGCCGTGCTTCATGCTCTCGGCCAGTTCCTCGGTCACCCCGCGCGTGAGGCCGTTCTTGCGGTACTTGATGGGCTCGGTGGGCTGGGCGGACTCGGTCACAGCGGACTCTCCAGTCGGGGGCCTGGGTACGACGCCTCGTCGCGTCGACCCGCCGGGTACGTAACAAGCGTTGTGTACCGTATATCGAACGGAGCCCGAAGAGAAGGGGCCGGTGCTGATGCGGCCGGTGCCGACGGGCTGCGCCGGGTCGCCGACGGCGCCCGGGCGCGGTCCCGCTCCTGCCTCGCCCCCGACCGGCCCGAGATCCGCCGGCTCCTGGAAGCCGACATCGCCGACCGGGCCCACGCCCCGCGCGCCCTCGACGGCGGCCCCTGCTCCACCACCGAACTCGCCCGCACCCTCGCCATCACCCCGCGCTCCGCCTCCGCCCATGCCGTCGCCCTGCGCGCCGTCAGGCTGATCGCCACCCGGTGCGAGGGCAAGCAGGTCCGGCACGCGCTCAGCGAGGTCGGGCACGACCTGCTGCTCGGCAATCCGGCGGTTGCGCGGGCGGGGTAGTGCATATTTTGTCGGTTTGTCAGATCGGAGTTCGGCTGTACACCGCCGAATGGGGCAGGATGATCGGCATGACGGACACCCTCAGCTGGCTCGCGGAGCCGGAGTCGATCGCCTTCGGCGGCTACAGCGTGGTCCTGGCGCGCGGCCTGGATCCGGCGGAACTCGTGGCCCGGATCGCCGCCGAGGCCGTTCCGCGGTGCACCGCGCGACCGCTCGGGCCGTACACCGGCGAGGACCTGATCGAGGAACACGAACTCGACCTCGCCAGCGGGACGGAGGACCTCGCACTACGCCACGGACAGGTCGGCGACCTCGCCTACGCCGTCGCCTACGGCTACTGGCAGGGCGAGTTGGGCATCCCGGCGACCGTCTCGCGCGGCGGCGCCGAGGTGTACCACGTCGAGTACGAGGAGGAGAACGGCAAGCCGGTGCCGCCGAACTTCTCCGCCTCGTGGGACGGGCGGCCGCTCTGCTCCTTCAACCTCCACCTGGACTCCAGCTGGGGCTTCGACGGCGTCGACGGCGACCCGGAGACGGCGGCGGCGGTGACCGCCGACCTGGCCGCCGCCGGACTGCCCGACCCGGAGCGGGAGAAGCGGGACGTCCACCGCACCTGCCTGGAACTGCTCGGCCGCCGCTTCGGGCTGGCCCTGCCGCGCGCGGCGGTGCTGGACGGCGAACTGCCCGCCGTACTGCTGGAGGCCGCGTGACGGCGCAAGGGGAGTCCTGGGCGTTCGGCTGCGCCGAGTGCTACGGCGAGGACGCGCAGGCCGTGTGGGCGCGCCAGCGGGAGGGCTTCGCCTACGAGGCGGCGGTGGTGGCCGACCCGCACTTCGCCGTCTCCGTCCGCCGCTGCCTGGCCTGCGCCCAGCGCTTCGGCTGGATCCGCACCGAGTTCACCGACTGGTCGGGCGGCGACGACGCCAGCTACCTGACGGTCCTGCCGCTGACCGGCCGGGAGGCCACCGCCCTGGCCGTCGGCACCCTCGCCCCGCTCGACCTCGGCCCGCTCGGCGAGGGCCGCCGCCACCTCCACCACGACCGGCCGAGCGGCGGCCCGGACCGACTGCACTGGGCCACCGGGCCGTTCCCGGTCGAGGAAGGCCACTGAGGCGTCAGGGCGGGGACCCCTGACGCCTCGGCTCGGGTGGCGGCTCGGACCCATACCGGCCGCCGGGCCGCGCTCGGCGGCCGGTGTGGGCCCGGCCGGAGCGCCGGACCGTTGCCGTGGCCCTGGTGGACGACCACGCGGGCGTGACGGGGTGGCTCTCCGGTTCCCCGCCGTGGCCGGTGAGGTGCGGCGGGGTCTTGCGGTCCGCGCCGGGCCCCACTCTCACGGAGGGCGGTAGACGGACTGCCAACGTCCGTCCGGGGACGGCCGGGCCTGTCGGCCCGGAGCCGGGGCGGGGCCGTTGATCGACTGTCTACCCGCTGCTGCGAATGTGCGGACGCTTGGTTCGCACGTGAGCAAGGAGCAACAGAAGTGTTTCCAACAGTGGTGACCCGTACGGTGGTTGGCAGCGTGGCCGTTCTGGCGGCGGTGGCCGGTGCCTTCGCCGTGACGGCGGGGGATCCGGTACGGGAGTCGGCACGGGACGGCTCGTCGGCCTGCGGGGGGTCGACGGACGTGCAGTGCCTGGCGAACAAGGTCGCCTGGAACGGGACGGGGCTGGTCATCCGGTTGAAGTGACCGATCCGTTCGAAGTGACCTACCCGTTCGAATGACCTACCCGTTCGAAGTGACGGACCCGTCGGCGGTGGCCAGCGCCGTCAGCAGCGACTTGGCGTCGGCGGATTCCGGGGCGCCCAGGCCGCTGAGCAGCAGGTGCGCCTGCGCGGCGTGAGCCCGGGCGGCGGAGTGGTCGCCGCGGGCGGTCACCGCATTGGCCAACACCAGGTGGGCGAGAGCGCGTTCGCGCTGTCGCCCACCTCGCGTTGCCAGGGCCAGTGCCCGGTGCGCCTCCTGCACGGCCTCGTCCACCCGCCCGAGCAGGCGCAGCACGTCGGCCAGGCGGCTGCGGGCGGCCGACTCCCGGTCCAGGTCCCCGGCGGGGCCCGCGCGGTCGACGCAGAAGCGCAGCTGGGCGGCGGCCTCGTTCAGCCGGCCGAGCACCTGGTAGGCGAGGCCGAGGACGTAGTGCACATAGGCCGTCATCGCGGGGTCGCCCGGTTCTGCGAGCAGTCGGCGGCAGGTGTCGGCGGCCCCTTCGGCCTGACCGGTGCGGATCCGGGACAGCGCCGCGTTCGCGGTGCTCGCCACCTCGCCCGAGCGGTGACCGAGCCGCCGGGCGAGGGCCGCTGCCTCGTCGAAGGCGCTGATCGCCTCCGCGTGCCGGGCCTGGGCCTGGGCGATCAGGCCCAGGTCGTTGAGGGCCTGCCGGAGCACGGCCGGGTCGTCCGTCTCCGCACAGGCCCGGGCCGCCTGCCGGGCCTGCTCGGCGGCCTCGTCCAGCCGGGCCCGGCCCAGCAGGACGGTGCCCAGCAGGAACCGGGCGCGTCCCTCGGCGGCACGGTCGTGGTTGTCGACCGCGGCGGTGACGAGCAGACGGGCCGCCTCCTCCGCCCGGCCGGCGAAGGCGCCGAGACCGAGCGGGCTGAGGGCGATCAACAGGTCGACGGCCGACCGCAGGGTGGCGGCGTCCGGGTCGAGCGTGGCGACGGCGGCGGCGAGCGCGACGGCACTGGGGGTTTCGGCGCGCGCCCAGTGGCGGGCGTCCGCCAGATCCCCGAAGTCCGGGCAGGTGGCCGGCTCGCCGAAGACATCGGCCACCGGGTCGCCGGGGACGGCGAGGGCGAAGGCCGTACGGGCGCGGGTGAGCAGCAGGGCCAGCAGGCTGCGGTGGGCGGCGGCGCGTTCGTCCGGGCCGTGCCGCAGGGACGTCCGGCGGGCGAAGGCGCGCACCAGGTCGTGGAAGCGGTAGCGGCCGGCGCCGATCGATTCGAGGAGGGCCTGGTCCACCAGGGCCTCGGCGAGGTGCTCCGCCTGGTCTTCGGTCAGGTCGAGGACGGCGGCGGCCGAGGCCAGGCCGATGTCCGGCTCGATCCAGGAGAGTCGGCGGAAGGCTGTGGTGAGGGGTGGCGGGAGAAGCCGGTAACCGAGGTCGAAGACCTGCTCGATGGCGAGGTCGCGGGTGCGGAGCGCGGCCAGGCCCTCCCGGTCGTCGGCGAGGCGCCGGAGGAGGTCCGCGATCGGCTGGTCCGGAGAGGCCGCGAGTTGGGCGGCGGCGATCCGTACGGCGAGCGGGAGGCGGCCGCAGGCCTCGACCAGCTGCTCGGCCTGGGTGTGCTGGGCGGAGCGGCGGGCGCGGCCGATGAGCGAGTCGAGGAGGGCGATCGCCTCCGGGGGGCTGAACACGTCCAGCGGGATGCGTAGGAGGGTGGGGAGGCTGGGCAGTGAGGTGCGGCTGGTGGCGATCACGGCGCAGTCGGAGGAGCCGGGCAGCAGGGGCTGGATCTGGGCGTCATCGTGGGCGTTGTCGAGGACGATGAGGAGCTGCTTGCCCGTGCTGGCCGTCCGGAAGAGTGCGGACCGGCCGGGGAGGTCCTTGGGCACGGCGGCGGGGCGGACGCCCAGGGCGGTCAGGAAGTCCGCGAGGATGTCGGAGGCGCTGGCGGGGACCAGGTCGGCGCCGCGCAGGTCCGCGTAGAGGCGGCCGTCGGGGAAGTCCGGGCGCAGGGCGTGGGCGGCGCGTACGGCGAGGGCGGTCTTGCCGACCCCGGCCATGCCGGTGACGGTCACCAGGCGCAGGCCGGAGGTGGTGCGGTCGGTGAGGGCCCGGGTGAGGTCGGCGACGTGGTGCTGTCGTCCGGTGAAGTGGGGTGGGGTGGTGGGGAGTTGGTCCGGGTCCAACTCGCTCCGAAGCGCGGCGAGTTCGGGCCCCGGCTCGATTCCCAGGTGTTCGACGAAGCGGGAGTGCAGGGCGTCGTAGGTCGCCCGGGCCTCGGCCGTACGGTCGGTGCGGTGCAGGGCGCGGATGAGCAGCCCTTGCAGCCGCTCACGGAAGGGGTGCTCGGCGGTCAACGACCGCAACTCGGCGAGGTGGTCGGCGGGATCGCCGAGCGCGAGGCGCTCTTCCAGGAGCGTGAGCCGCAGTTCCGCCAGTCGCTGCCGCTCCCGCTCCATGAACGGCCCCGGCAGGCCGAGGAGCGGCTCCCCGCGCCAGAGCCCGAGGGCTTCCGTCAGATGCTCCGAGGCCCTCTCGGCGGTGGAGCTGCGGGCGAGTTCATGGAGCTGCCTGACCTGCCACAGGTCGACGCTGCCGGGTTCGACCGCCAGCCGGTACCCGCCCGCCTGGGCGAGCAGGACGGTAGGGGTCTCTCGCACCGGCTCCAGCAGTTTCCGCAGCTGCGAGATGTAGGAGCGGATGGCGACGACCGGCGACCCGGGCGGCTCGTCCCCCCATGAGTCCGCGATCAAATCGTCCATGGAGACCACGGAGTTGACCCGGAGGAGGAGAGAGGCCAGCACCGATCGCTGTCTGGGGGCACCCAGTTCGATGTCGGTACCGGAGCGCTGCACCCGGAGCGGCCCGAGCAGTGCGAAGCTCAGCTGATCCGGATCACCAACCGGCCGCAAGGCGTTCCCCCAAAGTCCGAGTCGGCACCGGGATCGCCGACCAGCCTCACATCCTCGCTGGCGCGGCACCCGTTGACAAACGCGCACTCGACTCTCGGCCATCGCCGGTTCGTTCCGCCGTCGGAGTCATCGCCGTGGGGAGCTTCCCGCTCGCGGGCGCCGTCACCTTCCCGCTGCCTGGCGACATGCCTCCGACGGCGAGCACTCCGGTGTTCGTCCTCGTCCTTCTTGCCACCTCCGCGGGCGGACTCACCCTCGCCGCCGGGTGGATGAGGATCCCAAGGAAGTGCGGGCTTCGAGCGCCGGCTCGAAGCCCGCACCGTAGGTCTACTCCTCAGACGCCGTTGAGGGCGTAGTTGCGGAAGGTGGCGAGGAGCGGGAGCACTTCGGTCTTGCTCGGGTCCTCCGTGACGGCCCGCATCGCGTCGATCACGGTGTGGGCGATGACCTTGGTGACGGTGAGGTCGTCGGCTGCGGCGACGGTGCCCCAGGCCTTGAGGGTCTGGGTGAGCAGGGCGCTCATCCGGGCGCCGATGTTGGCGCTGACGGCGTCCGACAGCTCCGCGATCTCCTCGTCGCTCATGCTCGACCTGAGGCCGAAGGCCAGGGCCATCAGCGTGTCCATCGCGTGCTCGCCGTACGCGGCGACCAGCGCCGGCAGCGACCGCTCGTCGGCGCGGCCCGCCGCCAGGGCGGACAGTGCCTCGTCGTCGTCCTTCCACGCCGCCTCCAGGGCGGCCAAGGCCCGGAGGGCCTCGTCCATGCTCAGCCCGTCTGTCATGCGGGCAACGCTATTGAGCCCCTGGTGCCCGAAGGTGCAATTCGGGCACCAGGATCACTCCATCGAGCGAAGCGGGGGCTATTCCGGCCGGTGGACGTGGGCGAAGTGCTCCGCGTTCCAGCTGCCGCCCAGTTCGGGGGCCAGGGAGGCGACGGCCAGGGCGGCGAAGTCCTCGGCCGCGCCGGCCCGTTCGGGCAGGGCGCCGAGCAGCGGGGCGCCGGCCGAGCGGGGCAGGTCGGCGAGGTTGCAGCGTTCGGCGAGGCCGGGCTCGGCGGGCCAGGAGCCGACGAGGACGCCGGCCAGCGGGAGTCGGCGGGCGGCGAGGGCCTCCGCCGTGAGCGAGACGATGTTGAGGGTGCCGAGTCCGGCGGAGGCGATGAGCAGTACCTCGGCGTCGAGGCCGGCGTCCAGGACGGCCCGGGCCTGGTCGGCCAGGGTGCGGCCCTGGTCGTCGTAGCGGACGAGCAGGCCGCCCGCGCCTTCGACGAGGACGAGGTCGTGGGTGGCGGCCAGATCGGCGACGGCGTGGACCACCTCGGCGGGGGAGAGGTAGGGCAGGCCGGAGCGCCGGGCGGCGGTGTCGGGGGCCAGCGGCTCGGGGTAGCGGACCAGCTCACTGATCGTCAGTTCACCTGCCAGCCGCCGCACTTCGGCCGCGTCGCCGGGCTCGTCCGGGGTCACGCCGGTCTGCCCGGGCTTGAGCACGGCGACCTTCCGGCCGTCCCGCAGCGCCGCCGAGGCGAGGGCCGCCGTGGCGACGGTCTTGCCGACGTCCGTGTTGGTGCCCGTCACGAACAGGATGCGCGCGCTCATCCGGCCACCGCCGCGGCGGTCACGGCGGCAGCGATCCGTGCCACGTCCTCGTCCTCCGTCACATAGGGGGGCATGGTGTAGATCAGGTCCCGGAAGGGGCGCAGCCAGACGCCCTCGCGGGCGGCGGCCTCGGTGGCCGCCGGGACGTTCACGGGGTGGTCCAACTGGACGACGCCGATGGCGCCTTGGACCCGTACGTCGTGGACGCCCGGAAGCTCGGCGGCCCGAGCGAGGCCGTCCCGCAGGCCGCCCTCGATGCGCTTGACCTCCACCGCCCAGTCCTGCCCGAGCAGCAGGTCCAGCGAGGCGTTGGCGGCGGCGCAGGCCAGCGGGTTGCCCATGAAGGTCGGGCCGTGGGCGAGGACGGGCATCTCGCCGCGGCTGATGCCGTCGGCGATCCGAGTCGTGCACAGGGCGGCGGCCAGGGTCAGGTAGCCGCCGGTGAGGGCCTTGCCCAGGCACATCACGTCCGGGGCGACGCCCGCGTGGTCGGCGGCGAACAGGGCGCCGCTGCGGCCGAAGCCGGTGGCGATCTCGTCGAAGACGAGCAGCACGCCGTGGCGGTCGCAGAGTTCGCGCAGCATCCGCAGGTAGGCGGGGGAGTGGAACTGCATGCCGCCCGCGCCCTGGACCACCGGTTCGACGATGACGGCGGCCAGCTCGTCGGCATGACGGGCCATCAACTCTTCGAACTGGGCGGCGTATTCGGGGTCGAGCGGGGCGTCGAAGCCGGCCGGCGGCTGCGGCGCGAAGAGCTGTCCGGGCAGCACCCCGCCCCACAGGTGGTGCATCCCGCCGTCCGGGTCGCAGACCGACATCGGGTGGAAGGTGTCGCCGTGGTAGCCGCCGCGCCAGGTCAGCAGCCGGCGCTTCCGCGGCTGCCCGAGGGACTGCCAGTACTGCAGGCACATCTTCATCGCGACCTCGACGGCGACCGAGCCCGAGTCGGCGAGGAAGACGTGCTGCAGCGGTTCCGGGGTGATCTCCACCAGCCGGGCGGCCAGCCGGACGGCGGGCTCGTGGGTGAGCCCGCCGAACATCACGTGGCTCATCCGTCCCAGCTGCTCGCGCACCGCCTCGTCCAGCACCGGGTGCCGGTAGCCGTGGATCGCCGCCCACCAGGACGACATCCCGTCGACCAGCTCGCGCCGCCCGCCCGCGACGGGCTCGGCCAGGCGCAGTCGCACGCCCGAGGCGGACTCGACCACGTACGGGGTGACGGTGCCGGGCATCGGCCCGTACGGGTGCCAGACGTGCGCCCGGTCGAGGGTGAGCAGCGTGTCCGCGGACAGCTGGGACATGGTGAGATCTCTCCGAAGGGTCAGGCGTTGGGCGCGAGTTCGGTGCCGGCGCCGCGACGGCGGACCTTGACCAGGTCGCTGCGCAGCTCGTCGTCGTCCGGAGCCTCGGTGGTCTCCGGGGCGGCCGGGGCGTCCTCGGGGGCGTCGTGGGCGTGCCCGCCGCACGGCCCGCAGCCGCCGCCGCTGCCGCACGCCGAGGCGGCGGTGCCGCAGCCCGAGGCCGTCGTGCCGCAGGACGAGGCGGCGGCGATGTCGGCGCGGTGGCGGGGCAGGGTGGCCTCGCCGGCGCCCTCGACCTCGAAGCCCGCGTCCTTGATCATGTCGAGGTCGGCCTGCCCGGCCTGGCCCTCGCTGGTCAGGTAGTCGCCGAGGAAGATCGAGTTGGCGATGTGCAGGCCGAGCGGCTGCATGGTGCGCAGGTGCACCTCGCGCCCGCCGGCGATCCGCACCTCGGTGTCGGGGTTGACGAAGCGGACCATCGCCAGGATGCGCAGGCAGCGCTGCGGGGTGAGGTTCCACTCCTTGGCGAGCGGGGTGCCCTCGAAGGGGATGAGGAAGTTGACGGGGACGGAGTCCGAGCCCAGCTCGCGCAGCGCGAACACCACGTCGACGAGGTCCTCGTCGCTCTCGCCCATGCCGGCGATCAGGCCGGAGCAGGCGGACAGGCCCGCGCCGTGGGCCTTCTGGACGGTGTCCACCCGGTCCGCGTAGGTGTGGGTCTTGGTGATGGTCCCGTAGGTGCTCTCGGAGGTGTTCAGGTTGTGGTTGTAGGCGTCGGCGCCGGCCGCCTTCAGCCGCTCGGCCTGGTTGTCGGAGAGCAGGCCGAGGCAGACGCAGATCTCGACCTCGGGGTCGGCGTCCTTGATGGCGGCCATGGTGTCGGTGACCCGGTCGATGTCACGGTCCGTCGGGCCGCGGCCGCTGGCGACCAGGCAGACCCGCTTGGCGCCGCCGGCCACCCCGGCGCGGGCGGCGTCGGCGGCCTGGTCCGGCTTGAGCCAGGTGTACTTGAGGATCTCGGCCTTGGACCCGAGCCGCTGGGAGCAGTAGGAGCAGTCCTCGGGGCAGAGCCCGCTCTTGAGGTTCACCAGGTAGTTGAGCTTGACCCGGCGGCCGAACCAGCGGCGGCGCACCTTGCCGGCCGCGGCGACCACGTCGAGCAGCTCGTCGTCGGTGGTGGCGAGGACGGCCAGGGCCTCCTCGCGGGTCGGGACTTCGCCGCGCAGGCCCTTGGCGGTGAGGGTATCGAGCAGATCCATGGGGCCGATCCTGCCTGGTGGCGCTCGAATGGCGCCAGAGCAAACCCACCAGAAGATCTCCGGAAGGATGTGCCGATTGCCACAGTGTCGAAGCTCACGGCGTCGGCGCTGGTCACGAGCTTGACGGTGGCCCCGGAGCCCGGTTACCGACGGGTAGCGCGAACGCCGCCGGAGCGAAGATCGACAGCGCCCGACCCCGTGACCCACGCCACCCGGCGGGTGCTTAGAATCTGCGCCATGACCACGCAGGGGGAGCGCACCCCGACTCCGGGAGAGGGCCGCGACGGCCGGGCAGGACAGCGGACCGGCGGGGGTCCCGTCGAGGCGGAACGCCGGCGCGGCCGGCGGGTCACCGCCCGCCGGGCGGTCGGCTGGGTCGTCATGGTGGGCGTGGTCGCGGCCGGCGGATGGATCATCACCCAACCGATGCCCGGCGACTACATACCCGGGCTGGGCCCGTCCCACAAGGACGCCTCCAGCACGCCCCCCGTGGTGGGCTCCCCGCCGCCGACCACCGACCCCGAGGGCCTCAACGCGGACAACCTGTTCCCCGCCCAGCGCCCGGTCGAGGTCGCCGGCTACAAGGCCCGGCGCGGCGGCATCCGGCAGGGCGAGAAGTGCGACGAGGTGCTCCAGGACCGTACCCAGGAGCTGCTCAAGGACAGCGGCTGCCAGGCCTACCTGATCGTCAGCTTCACCGGCGTCGACCACCCGGTGCGCAGCAGCGTCACCCTGCTGCGCTTCGCCGACCAGGCCGCCGCCGCCAGGGCCGCCGACACTCTGCGCGGCAAGCCCGGCGTGGTCGCCTTCATGCTCGCCGACACCAACATCGCGCCCGCCCCGTCCGCCGGCAGCGCCAAGCCGGGCAGCGAGGCCCGGGTCGAGGCGGTCGGCCACTACGTGACCGTCACCAGCTCCCGCCCCGGCGACGCCCGCCCGGCCGACACCGCCTCCTCGAACCCGGCGCCGTCCACCCCGGCGTCGTCCACCCCGGCGCCGACCGCATCCGGTTCAGGCGGTGAGCCGAACCTGGACGAGGCCACCCGGGCGCTGTCCTACGCGGCGGGTCAGCCGTTTGTGTGGATGTGACAAACGCCAAGGGGCCCGGCGCGCGCCGGGCCCCTTTTTGACGTTCACTCAACCGTCGATCCTGACGGAGGGTCAGCCGTCGAGCCGGTCCACCGCGGTGACCCGCAGCACCGCCCGGCCCTCCTCGTCGGAGCCGTACAGGTCGACCTCGGCGCTGATGCCCCAGTCGTGGTCGCCCTCCGGGTCGTCGAAGATCTGCCGGACCTTCCAGGCGGAGTCCTCCTCCTCGATGATCAGCATCTTGGGGCCGCGCGCGTCCGGGCCGGTGCCGAGGTCGTCGTACTCGTCCCAGTAGCCGTCCATGGCGTCCGCCCAGCGGTCGGCGTCCCAGCCGTACTCGCCGTCCAGCTCGCCGAGGACGTTCCAGTGCTCCAGGGCGCACAGCTCCACCCGGCGGAACATCTCGTTGCGCACCAGCACCCGGAACGCCCGGGCGTTCGCCGTCACCGGCGCCGGCTTGTCGTCCAGGGTGACCTCGGGGGTGGCCGGGTCGGTCGGGTTGGCCAGCTGCTCCCACTCGTCCAGCAGGCTGGAGTCGACCTGGCGGACCAGCTCGCCGAGCCAGGCGATGACGTCCTTGAGGTCGTCCGTCTTCACATCCTCGGGGACGGTCTGCTCCAGCGCCTTGTACGCGCCGGCCAGGTAGCGCAGCACGATGCCCTCGGTGCGGGCCAGTTCGTAGAAGCCGACGTAGTCCGAGAAGGTCATCGCCCGCTCGTACAGGTCGCGCACCACGGACTTGGGCTGGAGCTGGTGGTCGCCGATCCACGGGTGCGCCCGGCGGTACACCTCGTACGCGTGGGTGAGCAGCTCCTCCAGCGGCTTCGGGTAGGTGATCTCCTGGAGCCGCTCCATCCGCTCCTCGTACTCGATGCCGTCGCGCTTCATCTCGCCGACGGCCTCGCCGCGGGCCTTGTTCTGCTGGGCGGCGAGGATCTGGCGCGGGTCGTCGAGGGTCGCCTCGACCACCGAGATCACGTCCATCGCGTACGAGGGCGAGGTCGGGTCGAGCAGCTCGAAGGAGGCCAGCGCGAAGGTGGAGAGCGGCTGGTTGAGCGCGAAGTTCTCCTGGAGGTCCAGGGTCAGCCGGACGATCCGGCCCTCGGCGTCCGGCTCCGGCAGCCGCTCCACCACGCCGCCCTCCAGCAGCGAGCGGTAGATGGCGATCGTGGTGCGGATGTGCCGGCGCTGGGCGGCCTTGTCCTCGTGGTTGTCGGTCAGCAGCTTGCGCATCGCCTCGAAGGCGTTGCCCGGGCGGCCGATCACCGAGAGCAGCATCGCGTGGCTCACCTTGAACCGGGAGACCAGCGGCTCCGGGTCGGCGCCGATCAGCTTCTCGAAGGTCTCCTCGGTCCAGCCGACGAAACCCTCCGGCGCCTTCTTCCGCACCACCTTGCGCTTCTTCTTCGGGTCGTCGCCGGCCTTGGCGATCGCCTTGTCGTTCTCGATCACGTGCTCCGGCGCCTGGGCGACCACCTGGCCGACGGTGTCGAAGCCGGCCCGGCCGGCCCGCCCGGCGATCTGGTGGAACTCACGGGCGCGCAGGATTCGCACACGCTGTCCGTCGTACTTCGACAGGGCGGTGAACAGCACCGTGCGGATCGGCACGTTGACGCCGACGCCGAGCGTGTCCGTCCCGCAGATCACCTTCAACAGGCCCGCCTGGGCGAGGCGTTCGACCAGCCGGCGGTACTTCGGCAGCATGCCCGCGTGGTGCACGCCGATGCCGTGGCGGACGAAACGGGACAGGTTGCGGCCGAACTTGGTGGTGAAACGGAAGCCGCCGATCAGCTCGGCGATGGCCTCCTTCTCCGCCTTCGAGCACATGTTGATGCTCATCAGCGACTGCGCCCGCTCCACCGCCTCCTTCTGGGTGAAGTGCACGACGTAGACCGGCGCCTGGCCGGTCTGCAGCAGCTCCTCCAGGGTGTCGTGCATGGTGGTGCGGCGGTACTCGTAGAACAGCGGCACCGGGCGGGTCGCGTTGCGCACCACCGTGGTGGGACGGCCGGTGCGGCGGGTCAGGTCCTCCTCGAAGCGGCGCACGTCGCCGAGCGTCGCCGACATCAGCAGGAACTGCGCCTGCGGCAGCTCCAGCAGCGGGATCTGCCACGCCCAGCCGCGGTCCGGCTCCGCGTAGAAGTGGAACTCGTCCATCACCACCTGGCCGATGTCCGCCCGGGTACCGTCCCGCAGCGCGATCTGCGCCAGCACCTCGGCCGTGCAGCAGATGATCGGCGCGGTCGGGTTGACGCTCGCGTCGCCCGTCATCATGCCGACCTGCTCGGTGCCGAACATCTTCACCAGGTCGAAGAACTTCTCCGACACCAGCGCCTTGATCGGCGCCGTGTAGAACGTCCGCTGCCCCTCGGCCAGCGCCGCGAAGTGCGCACCCGCCGCCACCAGGGACTTGCCCGAGCCGGTCGGCGTCGCGAGGATCACGTTGTTCCCCGAGACCAGCTCGATCAGCGCCTCCTCCTGCGCCGGGTACAGCGTGATCCCGCGCTCCTGCGCCCAGGCTGCGAAGGTCTCGTACAGCGCGTCGGGGGTGGCGGGCTTCGGCATCAGATCAAGGAGGGTCACCAGGCTATCTTGCCTGCTCGCCGCCACCCCGGGCAAAGCCCGGTGGCGGGGCGGCGGGGCGGCGAGGACGGAAGGCAGTGGCGGGGCGGCGAGGCCGGAAGGGCGCGGCGGGGTCAGAACGGAGCGGTGGGGGACTGCCCGGCCAGCTGGGGGGCGTTGGCGCAGCCCTGGGCGCGGACGAGTTCCCGCGCGGTGCGCAGCGCGGCGTCGACGCGGATCTGGTGGACCCTGGCGGCGGGCGTCTCGGCGGCGCCGCGGTCGCCGGTGATCGTGATCTTGCGGTACGGGGGCGGGGCGGTGCCGCTCTTCTCGCGGGCGGCGGGGGATGCGGGGGCGGCGGGGGAGTCGCAGCGGACCACCAGCTGCACCGTGCCGTCGTGGAAGAGCCAGCCCTGCGCGCCGGAGCCGAACTCCAGCCGGGCGGGGCGGACCGGTGCCCAGCCGACGTTCTCCGCGTCGGTCTTCGTCCGCAGGAACCGCTCGTCCGCGAGCGCGACCTCGATCTTCGCGACCCAGTGGGTCCGGGCGTCGTCGCCCTTCCAGTCCACGGCGCAGACCGGATCGGCGAGGGCGTTCCGGCTGTCCAGCTGCTCCGTCCCCTGCCAGACGACGGCCTGGTGACCCTCGCCGGACAGCTCCGCGAGGTCGTCGTGGGTGAACGCGTTCCAGCAGGCGTCCGTCGGCACGTCGGCCGACTGCGCGGACCGCCACCACCAGGCCCCGCCACCGACGCCGGCGGCCAGCACCGCCGCACCGAGGGCGACCGGCAGCACGCGCCGGCGCGAGCGCTCAGCCATGGGCCTTCCCCTTCTCCTGCTTCTCCCCCACGAGACCGGGCATCGCCGGTGCGGTGGTGGGCAGTTGCACCTGGTTGGTGCACCGGTACTCGGCCGCGGCGGCCCGGGCGATCTTCAACGCGATGTCGCCGTACGCCCGACTCCCCTGCTCCGACGGCGCGGCGACGACCCCGTCGCTCCCGACGTCGACACGGAAGTACGGCGGCGCCGTCCTGTGCTTGGGATCGGTCGCGGCGGGCACCTGGAAGTCGCACCGCACGTACAGCCGGACGCGGTGGCTACCGTCCGCCGTGGCCAGCCAAGCCGCGCCGGGACCGCCGTCCAGCGGGGTCACCCGGCGGTCGCGCGCGGTGTCCTGGGCGCGGTCGGCGTCGATGCCGCTCCAGGCGGGGTCGACCCGTACGGCCAGCAGCCGGCCCTGGCGGCCGTCGTCCCCGTGCCAGGAGAGCTGGCACGCGTTGCTGCGGATCTCGTTCTCCTGCGGCGAGGTCGGCGTCTGGATCCGGGGGCGGGGCGCGACCTCGGACACCGTCCCGTACGCTCCGGCGAGCGGCTTCAGGTCCGCCTCGGAGAGCGCCGACCAGCAGGCGCTGCGCGGGATCTCCAGCGATCGCCACGGCCGCCACACCCACAGCACGCTGCCCGCGATGAGGGCCACCCCCAGGACCCCCGCCGACCACGGCGCCCACCGCCGCCGGGGCGGCCGCGGGTCGTCGGGCGGGTTCGGAACGAAGTGCGCGACGTCGACCATGGTTCAGCTTTCCGTCCGTATCGGGGTTGCGAGGGCCGGGGCCGGGAATAGTCGTTTCGTTGTCCCGGCCGAATCGGCGGAATCAGCTGGGCCGGCCAAGCGCCGCGGATACATTCGACGATCGAATTCGAAGTTCGCCACGTGTCCATCCTCCAAAGGGAGACCGGCACGGAGCGTACCGAAATCATCGACGCTCCGTGGGGGAATCCGGCGCGAATGGCCGACCGAGAATACGGAATGAGAGATTCGGTATTTTCGATATTCACTCGCGGTGAACCCGGGTGGACGGCGACAAGAACACCCCGGCCGAGTTGTGCCGAGTCGCACATTGCCGCCGTCTCGCGGGGCGTGCCAGAGTGCCGGGCATGACCCTCCCGCTGACGTCCGCACCGCCCGTCGCCCCGCCCGCCCCGGGGCACGTCTTCGACTGGCTCGACGAGGCCGCCGCACTGCGGGCCGACGCCGGGCTGACCCGCAGACTGCGCAGCCGGGGCGCGGAGGACCGGGTGCTGGACCTCGCCGGGAATGACTACCTGGGGCTGACCCGCCACCCGGCGGTGACCACGGCCGCCGGAGAAGCGGCGCGGCGCTGGGGCGGCGGGTCCACGGGCTCCCGGCTGGTGACGGGGACGACCGCGCTGCACACCGAACTCGAGGCGGAACTCGCCGAGTTCTGCGGAGTGGAGGCCGCGCTGGTGTTCTCCTCCGGGTACACCGCGAACCTCGCCGCACTGACCGCGCTGACCGACCCGGACACCCTGATCGTCTCCGACGCCTACAACCACGCCTCGCTGATCGACGGCTGCCGGCTCGCCCGCGCCGACGTCCACCGGGCCCCGCACAGCGACCCGGCGGCCGTCGCCGAGGTGCTCGCCGGACGGCAACAGCAGCGGGCGCTGGTGGTGACCGACTCGGTGTTCTCGGTGGACGGCGACGCGGCGCCGCTGCGCGGGCTGTCCGAAGCCGCCCGGGCGCACGGCGCCGCGCTCCTGGTGGACGACGCCCACGGGCTGGGCGTCCTCGGCCCCGGCGGGCGCGGAGCCCTGGCCGCCGCCGGGCTGGCCGGGGCGCCGGACACCGTCGCCACCGTGACCCTCTCCAAGTCCCTCGGCTCCCAGGGCGGCGCCGTCCTCGGCCCGCACCGGGTGATCCGGCACCTCACCGAGACCGCCCGCACCTTCATCTTCGACACCGGCCTCGCCCCGGCCGCCGTCGGC
>NZ_MECK01000042.1 GCF_014596465.1 Streptomyces sp. CBMA123
CGCGGTGCTGCTGGGCGGCGTCGCGCCCGGGCCGGGCCGGGAGCGCGGCGAGCACCTCCTCCCCGGCCCGGGCGTACCGGGCCAGGGCGGCCGTGTCGTCGGCGAGGTCGCCGGTGAGGGCGGGCGGGGCGTGGTCCGGGCCGGCCGGCGGTGCGGCGGTCATCGCTGGGTGCTCCCCGGCGTCGCGGCGGAGGCGTCCTGCCGCAGCCGGCGCAGTTCGCGGTCGCAGGCGGCCAGGTGCACGCCCACGGCGTCGTCGTAGTCCGCGGAGCCGGCCTCCAGCAGCAGCAGGCGGCGGATGGTCAGTTCCTGGTCCGAGATCCGGCCCATCAGCACCGTCGCGGTGTGCACGGCCTCGGCGACGTCCTCGCTGATCTGGTCGATCAGGCCGAGTTCCAGGGTCCGGTCGACCGAGATGTCGTTGCCCCAGATGACGATCTGCCGGGCCTTGGCGAGGCCCAGGTGCCGGACCAGCCGGTAGACCGACATGCCGGGCCAGAAGTGGCCGTCGTTGACGGGCAGCATCAGCAGCAGGTCCGGTGCGCCGATCCGGAAGTCCGCGGCGAGCAGGAGGTCCAGGGCGGGGCCGCCGCAGGCGCCGCGGGCGGCGGCGATGGTCATCGCGGTGAGGCGCTCCAGCCGGCGTACCGCGCGTTCCCAGCGGTTGACCTGCTGGATGGCGACGGCGCCGGGCCAGGCCCGGACGTCGGCCGGGGTGGCGTCCAGCCGCAGCACCACGACGGACTTCTCGCCGCGGTTCTCCACCTCGTCGCAGACCGAGTTCAGCAGCGCGGTGAGTTCGGCCAGCGGCCGCGTCCCGTCGATCCGCACCATGAGGCCGAGCCCGTCGGGGAGCTGTGTGAGGTCGGGGTTCTCGTTCATCCGGCCGTCCTTCCTTCCGTCACCAGCCCACCAGGGCCATTTCGATGGTCGATCCGGGACCCATCGTCATGAAGACGCCGAATTCACCGGACTTCGCGCGGCCCTCGGCCGCCAGGCGTTCGTACGAGAACAGGAAAGAGCCGCTGGAGAGGTTTCCGTGGTCGCGCAGGACCCCGGTGGTGTGCCGGACGTCCCAGCGGGTCAGTCCGAGATTCACCCGGACCGAATCGATGACCTTCTTCCCGCCGGAATGGACCACCCAGTGGGAAATGTCGGAGCGACTCAGTCCGGTTCCGTCGAGCAGGCGGTCGAGCGATATCTCCGCGTGCGCGCCGACGACGTAGGGGACTTCCGGGTCGAGGTAGAAACTGAATTTCCCCTGGGCGTCGTCCCAGTCGTAGCGCATCGCGCCGGAGGCCTCCGGGATGATGCAGCTGGAGAAGCGCAGCAGCGCCGGGTGGCCGGCCGTCGTGCGGGCCCGGGCCGGCCCCCGGTCGTCCGGCTGTTCGGAGGCCATCAGGGCGACCGCGGCCGAGCCGTCGCCGAACAGGCTGTTCACCACCGAGGAGCGCATCGTCCCGTCCAGCACGTAGGCGGCCGAGCACGGCTCGATGCAGACCATGACGGCCAGCTCGCCGGGGTGCGCCGTGGCCCAACCGGCTACTGCCGTCAGGCCGTTGAGGCCCGCGTTGCACCCCATGCCGACCACGTCCAGGCGGGAGCAGTGCCGGCTGATCCCCAGCTCCTTGATCAGCAGCGCGGAGAAGCCCGGGGTGAGGAAGCCCGTCGATGTGACGCAGCACAGGTAGCGCAGGTCGGCGAGGGTCGCGCCGGCCTCCTTGAGGCAGGCCTCGACCGCCTGCCGGCCCATGGTGATGCCGCCGGTGACGTGCTTGGCCAGCAGCTGCCCCTGGGTCTCGACGGCCCGCGAACCGTCCGGCAGCGGCGGCGGCAGGGTGAGGCCGCGGCGCTCGATGGCGCTGTTCAGGAATATCGAGCGGATCCGCGGATCGGTGATGGCGAAGATGTCCAGCAGTTCGCGCTGGGTGTAGGAGGTCTCGGGCACCGATGTCCCGACGCCCAGGATTCTCGGCGAGGTCACCCGGGATTTCCTGGCGAAGGATTCCGGACTGGGCCGGACACTCCTGTCGGCGAGTTTCACATCAATCTCCTCCGGGCCGAAATCCGGTACTGGATCCGGTGGTTGTCGCGCTATGATCCCTGCCATGTCAGAAGAATCCAGGAGCAGCGATGGTTCGGTTACCGCGCGCACCTCGGAGGACCCGAGGGTGCGGTACGAGAAGGACGGTCACGTGGCTCGGGTGACGCTCGACCGGCCCGGCGTCCTGAACGCCATGGACCTGCGCATGCACGAGGAACTGGCGGCGGTCTGGGACGAGGTCGAGGCCGATGACGAGGTGTGGGTGGTGGTGCTCTCCGGCGCGGGGGAGCGCGCCTTCTCCGTCGGCCAGGACCTCAAGGAGCTGGCCGAGCGGGTCCGGGCCGGCACCGCCGGCACGGCCACCTTCGGCAGCCGGGGCAAGCCGGGCTGGCCGAGGCTGACCGAACGCTTCGACCTGGCCAAGCCGGTGGTCGCCAAGGTGCGGGGCTACGCGATGGGCGGCGGCTTCGAACTCGCCCTGGCCTGCGACATCGTGGTCGCCGCCGAGGACGCGACCTTCGCCCTGCCGGAGGCCAGGCTCGGCCTGATGGCGGGCGCCGGCGGCGTGTTCCGGCTGACCAGGCAGCTGCCGTGGAGGACGGCGATGGGGCACCTGCTGACCGGCCGCCCGATGGACGCCCGGCGGGCGTTCGAACTCGGGCTGGTCAACGAGGTGGTGCCGGCCGCCGAACTCGACGCCTGCGTGGACGGCTGGGTGGCCGACATCCTGCGCTGCGCGCCGCTCTCGGTGCGGGCGATCAAGGAGGCGGCCGGCAAGTCCGTCACGATGCCGCTGGAGACGGCCTTCGCCACCCGCTACCCGTGGGAGGAGCGGCGGATGGCCAGCCGGGACGCCGTGGAGGGCCCGCTCGCCTTCGTGGAGAAGCGCGACCCCCGGTGGCAGGCCCGCTGAGGCCCGACCGGCCCGACCAGCCCGACCGGCCCGACCGGCCCGGGCGGCGGCGGGTGCCGGCCTCCGGCGTCCGCCGCCGCACGCCGTCGAGCGCATCAGCTCAGGTAGTCTTCGGGGCCGCCGTCGCGGACCGTGTCGAGGGTGAAGCAGTGGAAGCCGCCGCCGAACAGGCGCCGGTGGCGGTGCCGGACCGGCACGACGGTGAAGCCGTGCTGTTCCAGCTTGCGCATCAGCTCCGGGCAGGCCTCGTTGACCAGGACGGTGTCCGGGCCGGCGGAGAGCACGTTCAGGTCGATGAACGGGCTGGTGAGGATCAGGTCGTCGTCGCCGTACTGCGGGAAGTTGTTGCCCTCGGGGGCCGGCGGGACGATGAGGTCCCACGTGCGGAGCGGCTCGGGGAGCTTCTCGGCGACCTTCTCGGAGCGGACCAGCAGGGTGCCGGGGCGCAGGGCCAGCACCATGCTGTCGATGTGGCTGTCGCTCAGCTGGTGCACCCGGTGGATGCGGAAGCGCCCCTCCAGGTGGCGCTCCAGCCAGTCGCAGGCCAGCGCGTGGTTGGCGGTGGAGATGTTGACCACGAGGTCGCGGCCGAGCCGGAGGCACTGGGCGCCGTCGAACATCATCTCGAAGCCGACGTCGTACGGGGAGGGCCGGGGGTCCGCGATCGGCTCGGTGGGCCCGCCGACCGTGCTGTTGCGGGCGTAGGTGAGGTCGAAGGACGCGTCGGTCATCAGCGGCCGGGGCATGACCGTCCACCGGGCGCCCTGGCGGAAGTACTCCTGGAAGATCGGGGTGAGGAACTGGGTCTCGAAGTAGCGGGAGCGGATCATCGGGGGCGTCTCGATGATCTCGTCGCCGACGATCAGGGTGTTGTCCCGGACGTTCAGCGGCGGGACGACCGACGCCTCCCAGGCCAGGGTCTCGACCCGGGCGGTCGCCGGGTCGACGTCCATCGGGCGGTGGACGGTGACGTCCAGGGACTCCAGGGCCTTGACGATGCCGTCCAGGTCCTCGTTCAGCTCGTCCACGTAGCGCTGTTTGATCGGCTTGCGGCTGGAGTTGCCGGCCTGCCTGTCGCGGCCGGCCGCGGACAGCCGGGGGTAGTACCACTCCGAGCGCGAGGAGTTGTCCTTGGCGATGTTGTCGTGGAAGAACAGGTCGAAGGAGAGCTCGCGCTCGTGCGAGGTGTAGTTCACCGCGGAACCGACGATCACTTCCCTGAGCGGCGACCATTCGTCGAAGGTGTTCAGCTGCATCGCAGGCTCCTCCAGTGGTGGATCCGTTGGCACATGGCTTACGCGAAGTAGCGATCGATGACCGGGCACGGTCGCCGGCCTCGGATGTGTCACGGGCGCCGGCCGCGGCGGCGGGAATCCTCGAGGCAGCCGCGGGGTGGCTCCGGCCCGCAAGGGCAGGGCGGTTCTGGCACCTTGGATAGTTCGACATGCAAGCACACTTGTGTCGCCGTGGCCAGAGCGGGGCCTTTAATCCGCCAACCTGTGCCGGGATCCAGGGGCGTGCGGGGACGCGTGCGCTCTCACCATTGCTTCACCGCGCCGCGGCGGCACGTCAACCCCTCGTTGTTAAAGCGCGTTTCGCCGTCTGTGAGCGATTCACCCAAAAGCTCGTCGAGCGCCCTCCGTAAGTTTATGATCTTGGTATCATTGGCGACCCGTCGTGAGTTGACGGCGCGTCGGAACTCTCCCCGCGCCCCGCTGGGGCGCTCCTGAACTGACTTTTCGGGCAAGGGGATTGACCTGCTGTCAGCTGGCGGGAGAGGCTCGGAGGCGCCGGATCGGCCGCCCGGGTGCCGGTGGATCTCGGGATTGACGGCTTGGCTGTACATGTGCAAGACTCGACTCCGAGTAACAATCCGTCATTGTGCGCGGATGTGGATCGCGTAAGAAGCGACATCTCCACCCAGGACCCTTTCCCGACAGGTCGAAATCGCCAGGGCCGTCACCGTGCCCGGAGCGGCGATCCCCACGTCGGAAACCCCCCAACGTCAGAATTCATCAGCTGATGGTCCAGGAAGGGAATGCTCATCCCATGAGCGACTCGCACGAGGGTGACCCGGTCTACGAGCGCTTCCAGTTCTTGGTGAACGCCCCCGCCCTCTTCAATGCGGTGGCGACCGCCGTCGAACTGGACGTCTTCCGGTTCCTCGCGGACCACCCCGGGGCAACGTTCGAGCAGATCCACGCACGCGCCGCCATCCCCGCCCACCAGCTCCGCGTCCTGCTCCAGGCCGTCTGCGCCACCGGGCTGCTGGAGCGGACGAACGGGGAGTACGCCAACTCCCCGGTGGCCCGGGACCTCCTGGCCTCGGACGCCCCGGACAGCTGGGCCCACATCCTGGTGGGCTGGAAGGAGGTCTACTACCCGGCCTTCTCGCACATGACCGCCGCTCTGCGGGCCGGCACCAACCTCGCCCTCGCCGACCACCCCGGCGACGAGCCCACCCTCTACCAACGGCTGTCCCGCAACCCGGAGTTGGAGGCGGTGTTCCACCGTGCGATGAGCGCCTTCACGCTCCGCTCGGTGGACGCGCTGGTCGACCGCGACGAGTTCGCCTCGGTGCGCCACCTGCTCGACGTGGGCGGCGGCGACGGCACCACCTCGGTCCGGCTCGCCCGGCGCCACCCGGGCCTCCGGTCGACGGTCTTCGACATGCCCAGCGTGTCGCGGCTCGCCGAGCACGAGGTCACCCCGGACCTGGCCGGCCGACTCGCCCTGCACCCCGGGGACATGTTCACCGAGCCGTTCCCCACCGGCGCCGACGCCGTGCTGTTCAGCCACGTCCTGGAGATCTTCGCCGAGGACCAGATCCTCGCGCTGCTCACCAAGGCGTACGACGCCCTCCCGCCCGGCGGCAAGGTCTTCGTCTACGGCTACAACGTCTCCGACGACGAGACCAGCGGAATCTTCTCCGCCCGGCTCGGCCTCTACTTCAACGTGCTCGCCAGCGGCCAGGGCATGGCCTACCCGGCCAAGGACTACGAGGCGTGGCTGCAGCGGGTAGGCTTCGGCGACGTCAAGACCATAGGCGGGCTCCCGTACGAGCACGGGCTCAGCATGGGTACCAAGGCCTAGGGCGTCTCTTGTGGATCTTGTCGGATCCGGCGAACATCCGCAGGACACGCCCTGAATCCCCGTCGTTGCACCCGCCCGGCAGAGCGCGGGAGGTGCCCCCAAGATGACAAGTGTTGGACGACATGCGCCAGTTCCCCGAACCAGATCCGGGCAGGCCCGCACTCGGTTCCCCAAGTCGCTACCTCTTATGGCTGGTGGCCAACCACCGCACCTCGATGATCCTCGCCGTCTGCTACGGAGTGGTCTGCACGCTGGCTCAGGCCTTCGTGCCCGCCGCGATCGGCCGGGGCATCGACGAGGGACTGATCGCCCGGGACAAGGGGGCGTTGGTGCTGTGGAGCGCCGCCGTCCTCGCCCTGGGCGTCACCCAGGCCGTCACCGGAACCCTGCGTGACCGCTGCTCGGTGACCAACCGGTTCGGCGCCAGCTACCGGACCATGCAGCTCGTCACCCGCCAAGCCGCAAGCCTCGGCGCGGAGTTGCCGCGCCGGGTGTCCGCCGGATCGGTGGTGAGCGTCGGGGCCACCGACATCACCCGGATCGGCATCGCCCTGGAGAGCACCGCCCGCGGCGGCGGCGCCGTGGTGTCGATCGTGGTCATCGCCGGCGTGATGCTCACGGTCTCCTGGCCGCTCGGCCTGGTCGCCCTGGTCGGCGTGCCGCTGTCGGCCTGGGCCATCGCCCGGCTGATGCGGGTGCTGCACAGCCGTCAGCAGGGCCTGCGCAAGGAGCAGGGGGCGCTCGCCGACCTCGCGGTGGACATCGTGGAGGGCCTGCGGGTCCTGCGCGGCATCGGCGGCGAGAAGGTCTTCGCCGCCCGCTACCACGAGCGCTCCCAGCGGGTGCGCGGCGAGGGCGTCCGGGTGGCCGCCGTCGAGGCCAACGTGATGGCGGGCCGGCTGCTGCTGCCGGGGCTTCTCATCACCGCCATCGTCTGGCTCGGCGCCCACTTCGTCGACACCGGCCGGATGAGCCCGGGTGAACTCGTCGCCTTCTACGGGTACGCGGTGTTTCTCGCCGAGCAGCTGCGCCGCGCCACGACCATGGTCGACCAGCTGACCCGGGCCCTGGTCGGTGCCCGGATGTCCTCCGAATTCCTGGCCCTGGAGCGCGAACTGACCTCGGGCGGCCGCGACACGGCCGAACTCCCCGAGGCCGGCACCCTGCGCGACCCGGAGTCCGGCATCGAACTCCCCCCGGGCCGGTTCGTCGCGGTGGCCTGCGCCGCCTCCGGGGACGCCCAGCTGCTGACCGACCGGCTCGGCCGCTACACCGACTCCTCCGCCAGCTACGGCGGCGTCCCACTGGCCGACTTCCCGCTGGACGAGGTGCGCCGCCGGATCCTGGTGGTGGACCACGACGCCCGCCTGTTCTCCGGCGAACTGGGCGCCCAGCTCGACCCGGACGCCCGCGACGCCGACGACCGGGGGCGGCTGGACCGCGCGATCGAGGACGCCTCGGCGGCCGACATCGTCGACGCGCTCCCCGACGGCCTCGGCCAGGAGATCCTCGGCGGCCGCGAGTTCTCCGGCGGTCAGCGGCAACGGCTCAACCTGGTACGGGCGTTGGTCGCCGACCCGGAGACCCTCATCCTGGTCGAGCCGACCAGCGCGCTGGACGCCCACACCGAGGGGCGGGTCGCCGGCCGGCTCGGAGCCCACCGGCGGGGCCGGACGACCGTGGTGTTCACCACCAGCCCGATCGTGCTGGACCACGCCGACCACGTGGTCTACGTGGAACACGGCAAGGCCGTGGCGCACGGCAGCCACGAGGAACTGCTCGCCAACGCCCGCTATCGATCCGTCGTGACCCGAGAGGTAGCAGTGGCGTGAGCATCCTGCCCGTGGCAACACCCAAAGAAGTGCGCTCCTACGCCCGGCGCCTCATGCTCCAGTACCCCCGGCAGCTCTCCCTCACGCTGCTGCTGCACACCCTCGCCACGGTGGCCGGGCTGGTCGCCCCGAAGCTGCTGGGCGACCTGGTCGAGGACGCCGGGAAGGGCGTCAACGACACCACCGGCGTCGCCCTGACGATCAGCGCGGCCGTCGTCGCCCAGGCGGCCTTCACCCGCTTCGCGATGCTCGCCTCGCTGAAGCTCAGCGAGAAGGTGCTGGCCCGGCTGCGCGAGGAGTTCGTCGACCGGGTGCTCGCCCTGCCGCTGGCCACCGTGGAGCGGGCCGGCCCCGGCGACCTGATCAGCCGGACCACCCGGGACGTCGACGTGCTGGCCAACACCGTGCAACTCGCCGTCCCCGACACCCTGGTGGCGCTCGCCACGGTCGCGCTGACGCTCGGCGCGATCGCCCTGACCGCGCCCGTCCTGGTGCTGCCCTGCCTGGTCGCCGTACCCGTCCTGTGGCTGTCCACCCGGTGGTACCTGCGCCGGGCCCGGGCGGGCTACCTGCGGGCGAACGCCTCCTACGCCCGGCTCACCGGCGGCCTCAGCGAGACCGTCGACGGCGCGCGCACGGTCGACGCGATGCGGCTGGCCGGCCACCGCTCCGCCCGGGTCGACGGAGACATCGCGGAGTCCTACGCGGCCGAGCGCCGCACCCTCTACCTGCGCAGTGTCTACCTGCCGATCGCGGACACCGGCTACATCCTACCGGTGGCCGCGACCCTGCTGGTCGGCGGGCTGCTCTACCTGGACGGCCACGTCTCGATCGCGGCCGTGACGGCGGCGACCCTCTACGTCCAGCAGATCATCGGCCCGGTCGACCGGCTGCTGTACTGGATGGACGAACTGCAGGTCGGCGGGACGGCCCTGGCCCGGATCCTCGGCGTCGGCAGCCCCGCCGAGGAGGCGGCCGAATCCGGCACGGAGCACGTCCCCAGCGGCAAGGACATCGTCGTCCAGGGCGTGACCCACGCCTACCGCGAGGGACAGGACGTCCTGCACGCCGTCGACCTGGTGGTCAAGCCGGGGGAGCGGCTCGCGATCGTCGGCCCGTCCGGCGCCGGGAAGAGCACCCTCGGCGCGCTGCTGGCCGGGATCCACACCCCCCGGGCCGGCTCGATCACCATCGGCGGCACCGCGCTGACCGACATCCCGCTGGCCGAACTGCGCCGGGAGATCGCCCTGGTGACCCAGGAGCAGCACGTCTTCCGGGGCACCCTGCGGGACAACCTGCTGATCGCCAAGACGGACGCGTCCGACCGGGAACTGGAGAAGGCCCTCGGCTCGGTGGACGCCTGGGACTGGGCCTCCGAACTGGGCCTGGATGCCGAGGTGGGCTCCGGCGCGGCCGCGCTCACCCCGGTCCAGTCCCAGCAACTGGCCCTCGCCCGCCTCGTGTTGACCGACCCCTACGCCGTGATCCTGGACGAGGCCACCTCGCTCTTCGACCCGCGCGCCGCGCGGCAGCTCGAACGGGCCCTGGCCGCCGTCCTGGCGGGACGCACCGTCATCGCCATCGCCCACCGGCTGCACACCGCGCACGACGCGGACCGCGTCGTGGTCATGGAGGACGGCCGGATCAGCGAGACCGGCAGCCACGACGAACTGGTCCGCCAGGGCGGCCCGTACGCCCGGCTGTGGCACTCCTGGCACGGCGACACGGCCGATGTGATGCCCTCCGGCTGACCACGGGGACTCCTCCCCGGCATGACGGATCGGACCGGCAATCCACCACGAGAGCTGAAGCCCGGAAGGAGAAGTCATGGAGGGCACCGAGCCGAGCGGGGCCGGTCGCCGGCCAGGCCACGACGGAGGGACGACGGCGGGAGCGGCGCCGCCCGCCATGCCGGCGCCGCTCGACCTGGCCACCGACCGGCCCCGGCTCACCGCCGGACCGTACCGGGGCGAGACCGAGCGCGTACCGCTCCCCGCCGGGACGACGGCCCTGCTCGACGAACTGGGCCGCAGCACCGGCGTCCCCCCGGCGATCACCCTGCTCACCGTGTGGGCGGCCGTGCTGCACCGGCACACCGGACAGGCCGACCTCCTGCTCGGCCTGGACACCGCCTCCTTCGCCGAGGCCGGGCCCGAGGCCACTCCGACGAGGACGACCGGTACGACCGGGACGACTGGGAGGACTGGGACTGGGACTGGGACTGGGACTGGGACGACCGGACCGGCCGCCGACCCCGGGATCCGCCCGGTGCGCCTCGGCCTGCGGCCCGACGCCCCCTTCGCCGACGAGCTGCTCCGCTGCCGGGCCGCCGCGACCGAGGCCCTGGGCAGAGCGCCGGAGGGCGAGGCTCCCGAGCTGCGGGCCGTCGCCGGCCACCCCGCCGAGCCGGAACTGCGGGCAGTGGCACCGGACCTCGCCCTCGCGCTGGCGGACGACGGCACCGCGCTCTCCCTGCGCTACAACGCCGCCCTGCTGTCCCGCGCCACCGCCGGCTGGATCCTCGGCCACTGCCTGACCCTGCTCGCCGAGGCCGTGGCCAAACCCGGCCAGCCGCTGCGCGACCTCCGGGTCCAGGACGGCCCGGTCCACGCTCCCGCCTGGCGGCTGCCCGTCCCGGCGGGCCACACCGCCCCCGCACCCGCCGAGCGGGGCGAGGACCTGGTCGACCGCTTCCGCCGCACCGCCCGGGCCCACGCCGAGCGACCCGCCCTGGTCGGCCCGTCCGGCACGCTCAGCTACGCCCGACTGGACCGCGTCACCAGCGCGACGGCCCGCCGGCTGCGCCGCTCCGGCGGCCCGGGCAGGCGCGTCGCGCTGCTCTGCGCGCACGACCTCGGCTCGGTGGTCGGCGTCTGGTCGGTGCTCAAGTCCGGCGCCACGTACGTCCCACTGGACCCGCGCCAGCCGGACGCCCGGCTCACCCGCCTGCTCCTCGACGCCGAGGTCGGCGCGATCCTCTGCGACCCCGAACTCGCCGACCGCGCCGCCGCCGTGTTCCGCGGCCGGCCCGTCCTGCCGCTCGATCTGACCGACCCGGGGGAGCCGGCCGACGCCGGACGGGCCGTCGACCCCGGCGAACTCGCCTACCTCCTGCACACCTCGGGCTCCACCGGCAAGCCCAAGGCGGTGATGCAGACCCGGCACAACGTCCTCGCCCACGGCCTCCGCTACGCCGACCGGATCCGCATCGGCCCCGGCGACCAGGTGCCCCTGCTGGCCCGCTACACCTTCGACGCGGCCGTCATGGACCTCTACGGCGCCCTGCTCACCGGCGCCACCCTGCACGTACTGGACCCGTTGCTGCCGGCCCCCGAACTGCGCGGCCGGCTCGCCGCGGCCGGGGCGACAGTCGTGCACTGCACCCCGACCCTGTTCCGGCACCTCACCGGAGACCTCCCCGCCGACGCCGCCGGGCCCGAGCCGACGCTCGCCGCCGTCCGCGCGGTGGTGCTCGGCGGCGAGGAGGCCACCCAGCACGACCTGCGCAGGTTCCTCCGGGCCTTCCCGGCGGACAGCGCGCTGGTGAACGGGCTGGGCCCGACCGAATGCACCCTGGTCACCCAGCACCTGGCCGGCCGGGCCGACCTCGGCAGCGGCGCGCTGCCGGTGGGCCACCCCGTCGACGGCGTCCGGATCCGCCTCGTCGACCAGGACGGCCACCCCACCGAACTCTGCGGCGAGCTGGAGATCCACAGCGACCACGTCGCCGAGGGGTACTGGCGGCAACCCGACGTCACCGCGGGGGCGTTCGGCACCTCGGCGGACGGGACACGCTTCTACCGCACCGGCGACCTGGTACGCCGCCGGGCCGACGGAGCCCTCGTCTTCCGCGGCCGCAAGGACCGGCAGATCAAGATCCGCGGCCACCGGATCGAGCCCGGCGAGATCGAGGCGGTGCTGCGCGGCCACCCCACCGTCGCCGAGGCCGTGCTCACCGTCGACACCCGGCAGCCGGTGGCCCGGCTGGTCGGGTACGTCACCCCGGCGACGGCCTTCCCGCCCGACCCCGAGGAACTCCGGCGCTACCTGGCCCGGACCCTGCCCGAGTACGCGGTGCCCTGGCGCGTCCTCGCCCTGGACCGGATGCCGCTCGGCCCGACCGGCAAGCTCGACCGCTCCGCGCTGCCCGACCCCGAGGAGGTCGCGGCCGGCCCCGGCGAGGCGCCGCGGACCGTGACCCAGATCGCGGTGGCCGCCGTCTGGTGCCGGGTCCTCGGCGTCCCCTCGGCCGACCTGCACGGCAACTTCATGGCCGGCGGCGGGGATTCGATCCGGCTGCTGGAACTGCTGTCCGCGCTCCAGGACGGGTTCGGGGTCGAACTCGACCTCATGGAGGTCCTCGCCGCCCCGACCGTCGCCACCCTGGCCACCCTGATCGAACGGGAGAACTGATGCTGATCCTGCCCAGCGAGCGGGCCGCCCGCACGGCCCGCGGGACCGGGGACGGGACCCGGATCCTGATCGCCAACGACTTCAGCGAGGACGTCCGGACCGACCGCGGCTGGACCGGCTGGTGGGTGCAGCGGATCGCCTGGTTCGCCGAGGACGGCGACGTCCTGGTCCTGCCGGTACGCCCCGAGGAGGCGTTCCTCGACTACGTGACCTCGCACACCGGCGTGCGGCGGGCGAGCCTGACCGTCGTCGTCCCGCCCGCCCACGCCGGCAGCGAGGGCACCCTCTCCCCGGCCCGGCTGGCCGACCCGGAGTTCGTCGAGGCGCTGGAGGAGGCCGTCGGCGACCGCGCGGTGACCCACCTGTCCGCCCTGTGGCCGGACGCGGCGGTGGCCCGGCTGGCCCGCACCCTCGGCGTCCAGGACGCGATGCCCGGCTACGGGTTCGTCGACCAGGCCGGCGGCGTGCTGGTCAACAGCAAGTCCGCGTTCCGCACCATCGCCGGCGGCGCCGGAGTGCCGCTGCCGGAGGGCGCCGTCTGCACCAGCCCGCAGGCCGCCGAGGAGGCGATCCTCGAACTCCTCGCCGGCGGACCGGTGGTGGTCAAGCACGACTACCTCTCCGGCGGGCGCGGCAACGAGATCCTGACCACCGGCGAGCGGTTCCGCCCGATCGGCGCCCGCCGGGTGATCACCGTGGACGGCCGCGCCGAGGTGCGCTCCTACCTGCGCGAGCGGTGGGAGTGGCTGACCGCCGCCGGCCGGGGGCGCCCGGTGGCGGAGCGCTACGTCCGCGACAGCTCCGCGTTCTTCACCGAGTTCCTGCTCACCGACGAGGGGGTGGAGCTGACCGGGGACGGCGAACTGCTCTCCGCCCCCTACGCGGTGGGCCAGATCATGCCCTCCCAGGGCCTGGAGCCGGACGTACTGGAGCGGATCATCGAGGGCGGGCGGCGGCTCGCCGAGGCGCTGCACGCGATCGGCTACCGCGGCATCCTCGGCCCGGACGCGATCGTGACCCCGGAGCGCGAGGTGCTCTTCACCGAGTACAACGGCCGGGTCACCGGCTCCACCCACATCTACGGGCGGATCGGCCGCTACGGGGTCGGCGAGGGCTTCGGCAAGGACCGGGTCATCCTCGAACGGGTGTGGCCGGAGGGCTGGTCGACCCCCTCCTTCCTGGCCACCCACGCCGCGATCCGGGAGGCCGGCCTCGCCTACGACCCGGCCACCCGCACCGGCGTGGTGCTGACCAACGCCTTCGACGGCAACAACGGCGTCATGTACTGCGTGGTGGCCGAGGACCTGGGCTCCGCCTGGGCCCGGGACCGCGCCCTGAAGCCGCTGTTCGCTGCCAGCGGGCCGACGGACTGAGCCGTGGCCGTGGCACCCGACCGGGGAAGGACCGCACCGTGACCGCCGCCGCCGGACTCCGCGGGCCGCAGCCGGCGTCCGTCGAACTGTTCCGGTCCGCCTTCCGCCGGCACGCGGCGGGGGTCGCCGTCATCACGGCGCGGGGGGAGCGGCCGGTCGGACTGACGGCCACCTCGCTCACCTCGGTCGCCGCCGAGCCCCCGATGGTCTCCTTCGGCATCGACACCGGCTCCTCCGGCTGGCCGGTGTTCGCCGCCGCCGAGCACGTCGGTGTGCACATCCTCGGCGAGCACCAGCAGGAGCTGGCCGCCACCTTCGCGCGCAGCGGGATCGACCGCTTCGCCGCGCCGACCCGCTGGGGGCCGGGCCCCCGGGGGATACCGATCCTGGACGACGTGCCGGCCTGGCTGGTGTGCCGGGTGGTGGCGCGGGTGCCCGCCGGGGACCACCGGGTGCTGCTGGCCGAGGTGATCGCGGGGGACGCCGGCGGGCCGGGCCGTCCGCTGCTCTACCACCAGGGGCGGTTCAATGTCCTGAAGCACTGAACGGTTTGCGCGAGCGCCGGGAATCGACGGCTGCGGCCCGGCGGAATGCCGGTGAGTTCGTTCACGCCGTGCCGCGCCTTGATTCACCTTGATCCGCCCTGATCTGCCTTGATCTGTCTTGACGCAATAGACCGCGTGTGAAAGAGTTGACGGGCCGTCGGATCGATATCCGATCGTGTTTCGCCCGTGACCTTCGCCGACACCCACCGAGTTCGTGCGCGAATGCGGATCCGGGCCTCCCGGTCACCGCACCGTCTCTTTTCCGCGAATGTCCTGTGAATGCGCCGGGACTCCCCACCGGGAGGAATGTGACATGGATGTGAACAGCCAGCTGGCGGCGTTGTGGACCGAGCTGCTCAAGTGTGACGAGGTCACCGCCGAGACGGACTTCTTCGAGTGCGGCGGAACCTCGATCGTGGCCGTGTACCTGGCGGCCGACATCCAGGAGAAGCTGCAGGTCATGGTCGATGCGATCGAGATCGTCTCGCACCGCAGGTTCGGCGACCTGGCGGCGCTGGTCGCCGAGCGGCACGCCGCGGCTCCGGCCTGAGCGCCGCCCCCGGCCTGAGCGCGGTCCTCGGGATCCTGCTGTTCGGCATCGGATCCCTGCTGGCCGCGGACCTCGGAAAGGTCGTCACCCGGAATTACGAACGGACGCTGCGGGACCGGGCGAGGATTCCCGGCCCACTGCGCTGGGCATGGCCCCGGCCGGTGCGGCCGGGAATCCAGCGGGGACTGTGGCTGGCGGTGGCCGCCGGGGGATTCGCCCTGGCCTGGTGCGCCGCCCGCGGAATCCGCTGAACGCCCGTCCGATATCCGTTCGACAAACCGGGGCGGCATTCCGGGGCGGCATTCCGGGGCGGTTCTCCGTGCCCGCGTTCCGTGCCCGCGTTCCGTGCCCGCGTTCCGTGCCCGCGTTCCCGTGTCCGCGTTCCCGTGCCCCGAACATGGAGTGCTCCATGGCGTACGCAGCGCCCCGCACCGCTGGAGAGCGACGGCTGGCCGACCTGATGGCCGAAGTGCTCGGCGTGGCAGCGGTCGGGCTCGACGACGACTTCTTCGACCTCGGCGGACACTCACTCCTCGCCACCCGGCTCGCCACCCGGATCCGCGCCCGCTTCGGCGTCAAGCTCCCGCTGCGCACCGTCCTGGAACGGCCCACCGTCCGCGAGCTCGGCGCGGTGCTCCGGCTGGGCGGCGAGGAACTGCCCCCGCTGACGCCCGCCCCCCGGACCGGGGACCTGCCGGTGTCGTACGCCCAGGAACGCATGTGGCTGCTGCACCAGCTCGAACCCGACAGCCCCGCCTACAACGTGCCGGCCGTGATCCGGCTGCGCGGCCCGCTGGACGTCGAGCGGCTGCGCGCCGCCGTGTTCGCGGTCGGCGACCGGCACGAGGTGCTGCGGACCCGCTTCACCGAGCGGGCCGGCCGGCCGGTGGCGGTGGCCGGCGACCGGCCGCGGATCGAGTTCGCCGTCCGCGGGGCTCCGGCCTCGCCGGATCCCGACCGGACCGTGCTGCGGCAGGCCGCCGAACTGGGCCGCGAGCCCTTCGACCTGGCGCACGGACCGCTGGTCCGGATCGTGCTGACCGCCCTGTCCGACACCGAGCACGTCCTCGCGCTGTGCATGCACCACATCGTCTCCGACGGCTGGTCGATCAGCGTCCTGCTGCGCGACCTCCGGCACGCCTACGCGGGCGAACCGCCGGCCCCGCTCGCCGTGCAGTACGCCGACTACGCGGCCTGGCAGCGCGGTTGGCTCACCGGCGACGCCCTGCGGCAGCAACTCGACTACTGGACGGCGCTGTTGGCCGGGGCGCCGCGCGTGCTGGACCTCCCGACCGACCACCCCCGGCCCGCCGTCTCCGGCCGCCGGGGAGCGCGGCTGCGGGCCCGGCTCGATCCCGCGGTGGTGGGCCGGCTGCGGGAGATCGCCCGGCGGAACGGCGCGACGCTGTTCACCCCGCTGTTCGCCGCCTTCGGTGCCGTGCTGACCAAGCGCTCCGGACAGGAGACCGCCGTGGTGGGCGTGCCCGTCGCCAACCGGGCCCGGCCGGAGGCGGAGGAGCTGATCGGCTTCTTCGTGAACACCCTGCCGATCCCGGTGACACCACCGAAGGACGGCACCTTCGACGCGCTGGTCGCCCAGGTGTCCGGCACGGTGCTGAGCGCCTTCGACCACCAGGACGTCCCCTTCGAACGGGTCGTCGAGCAGCTGGCACCGGAGCGGGACCTCTCCCGGAACCCCGTCTTCCAGGCCATGTTCGCCCTGCAGAACGCGCCCGCCGCCGCCACCCGGCTCGGCGACGCCGAGCTGGAACTGCTGCTGCTGGACTCCGGCACCGCGAAGTTCGACCTCACGCTGATGATCGAGGAGGGCGACCGGCCCGTCGTCGAACTCGAGTACGCGACCGACCTGTTCAGCCGGGAGACGGCCGAGGCGATCCTCGGCGAGTACCTCCGGCTGTGCGAGCACGCCGCGCTGCGGCCGGCCGCGCCGCTGGCCGAGCTGATGCGGGTCTCGCCGCAGGAGCGGGAGCAACTGCTGGTCGGCTGGAACCGCACCGACCGCCCCGGCCCGATCCCCGAACTCACCGAGCAGCTGCGGCACTTCGCCGCCGTCACCCCCGACGCCGTGGCCGTCACCGACCAGACCGGCGACACCGGCTACCGCGAACTGGCCGCCCGGGCGCACGCCCTGAGCCGCCGGCTGACCGAGCGCGGGGTCGGCCCGGCCGACCTCGTCCTGGTGGTCGGCCGGCGCGGCGCGGACGTGATCGCCGCCGTGCTCGGAGTCCTGGACGCCGGCGCCGGGTACATCCCCGTGGACGTGGGGATGCCGCTGCACCGGGCCGCGAAGGTCGCCGCGGACAGCGGGGCCACGCTGATCGTCACCGAACCCTTCGGCGCGGGGCGGGCCCGGGAGCTGGCGGCGGCCGCAGACCGGCCGCTGACCGTCCTGGACGTCCAGACCGGCCAGACAGTCCTGGACAGCGCGGCCACCGCGGCCACCGCGGCCACCGCGGCCACCGTGGACACCTCGGAACCGGCGGACAGCGCGGAGCCGGCGGACGCCCCGCCGGCGGCCGGGCGGCAGGCCGAGCAGTCGCCCGCCTACGTGATCTACACCTCCGGCTCCACCGGCAGCCCGAAGGGCGCCGTGGTGCACCGGCTCGGCCTGCACAACCACCTCCAGGCCAAGGTGGAGGACTTCGCGCTGACCGCCGCCGACACCGTCGTCCAGAACGCCGGACTCACCTTCGACGTGTCCGTGTGGCAGATGCTGGTCGCCGTCATGGCCGGCGCCCGCACCCGGGTGGTCGGCGACGACACCGCGCTGGACGCGACCGGCCTGTTCGCGCTGGCGGCCGCCGACTCGGCCGCCGTTCTGGAGGTCGTCCCCTCGCTGCTGAGGGTCGCCCTGGACGCCTGGGACACCCTCGGCCGCGCGCCCGCACTGGCCGCGCTGCGCCGGCTGGTCGTCACCGGCGAGACGCTGCCGCCCGACCTCTGCCGGCGCTGGTTCGCCCGCTACCCGGGGATCCCGCTGGTCAACGCCTACGGGCCGGCCGAGTGCTCGGACGACGTCGCCACGGCCGTCCTCACCGCGGACACCCCGATCACCGGCGCCCGGGTGCCGATCGGCCGACCGCTGCGCAACACCCGGCTCTACGTCCTCGACGAACGGATGGAACCCGTCCCGGTGGGCGTGCCGGGGGAGCTGTACATCGGCGGCGCCGGCGTCGGCCTCGGCTACCTCGCCGACCCGGCGCGCACCGCCGCGGCCTTCCTGCCCGACCCCTTCGGAGGGCGCGGCGGCGCACGGCTCTACCGCACCGGGGACATGGTGCGCCACCGCCCCGACGGCCGGCTGGAGTTCCTGGGCCGCCGGGACCACCAGGTCAAGATCCGCGGCCAGCGGATCGAGCTCGGCGAGGTCGAGGCCTGTCTGCTGGGCCTGCCCGGCGTCACCGACGCCGTGGTGGTCGCCGACCGGGACGGTCCGGGCGGGGCGCGGCTGCTGGGCTACGTGGTCGGCGCGGCCGATCCGCGCACCGTCCGCGGCGAGCTGGCCCGCCGGCTGCCGTCCGCCATGGTGCCGTCCGCGATCACGGTGCTGGACGCGCTGCCGCTGTCGGTGAACGGCAAGGTCGACCGGGCGGCGCTGCCCCGGGTCACCCCCGGCGCGGGGGCCGCCTCCACCGCTCCCCGCACCGACGAGGAGAAGCGGGTCTGCGCGGCCTTCGAACAGCTGCTGGAGGTCGAACGGGTCGGCCTGGAGGACGACTTCTTCGCGCTCGGCGGCCACTCGCTGCTGGCGACCGGGCTGGCCGCGCGGATCCGCGCCGAGTTCGGCATCGAACTGCCGCTGCGGGTGCTGTTCGAACGCCCGACCCCGGAGCTGCTGGCGGAGGCGGTGCGCACCGCCCTGCGCGGCCCCGGCCCCGCCGCCCCGGCTTCCGCCTCCTTCGCGGCTGCCGCCTCCCCGTGGTTCCCGCCCGCCGTCCTCGGCAGCGCACCCGATGCGCGGCGGTTCCAGCTGTTCTGCCTCCCGCACGGCGGCGGCGGGGCGTCCGCGTACCGGCGGTGGGCGGCGCTGCTTGCCCCCGAGGTCGAGGTCGTCCCGGTCCAACTCCCCGGCCGGGAGGGCCGGATCGCCGAGCCGGCCAGCTGGTCCGCGGCCGATCTCGTCCAGCGGCTGACCGGGCCGCTGCTGGCCCGGGCCGACCGGCCCTTCGCCCTGTTCGGCCACAGCATGGGCGCGCTGCTGGCCTACGAGCTGAGCCACGCCCTCGCCCGCCGAGGCCGGGCGCCGGCCCACCTGTTCGTCTCCGGTCTCGACGCCCCCGACCGCCGCGGCCCCTCGGCCGTGCGGGCCCACACGCTGCCGGACGAAGCGCTGACGGCCGTGCTCTCCGGCCTGGGCGGGACCCCGCCCGAGATCCTGGCCGACCCCGAACTGCTGCGGATGCTGCTGCCGGTGCTGCGCGCGGACGCCGCGGTGAGCGAGACCTACGAGTACCTTCCGCGGCCTCCCCTCGACACCCCGGTGACCGTCCTCAACGGACGCGACGACCCGACCGTCCACCCCGACCGGCTGGCCGGCTGGACCGGACTGAGCACCGGCGCGGTGGAGTTCGTCGACTTCGCCGGGGGCCACTTCTACCTGACCACCGAACTGCCGGAGTTGCTCCCGGCCCTCACCGCCCGGATGCCGCGGCCTCCCGCCGTGGCCGGACCGCCCGGCGGCGGGCCGGACCCCGGCTGACACCCGCTCGACCTCGGTCGCGAAAGGCCGGTGCACCCGTCATGGACCACCCACAGCTCCTGGTGATCGACTACCCCGGACGCCGGAAGACCGGACACGTCGCCGACCTCCGGCTGGCGGACCACGGCGTCGACGTCCACTACGCGATGCGCGCCGAACTGCCCGACGAGCTCCACGGCGCCGCCTACGCCCGGCAGTTGATCGCACGCTCCGGCGTCGCCCCGGCCCGGCTCGCCGGCGTCGTCGGCTACTGCATGGCCGGGCACCTGGCCCAGGAAGCGGCGGCCCGGCTGACCGCAGCCACGCCGGCACCACCGGCGCTGATCCTCCTCGACAGCGGCCCCTCGTCGGCCGACGAGCTCTGGGAGGAGTGCCGGGACGCGCTCGGCGTCCTCGGCGGCGGGCGCTCGGCCGTCCCCATCGACGAGGCGACCGGCCGGCTGCTGTTCGACCCGGGCCGGCTGCGCGCCGAACCGCACCGCACCATCGAGGAAGTCCGTTCGGCTGTAAGGCAGTTGGCCGTGGAGATGCTCGCCGAGGACACCGCGGACGAGGAGGAGACCGAGGAGGCCACCGCCCCGCTGGTGGACCACTTCCTCGACTGGCTCACCCACCTCGTCGCGGCCCACAACTCCGCCTCGCCCGCCTGGGGCGGCGACGCGCTGCACATCGTCTCCCGCGACCACCCGTTCCGCGCGGCCTGGCCCGGGGCGCAGTCGACCAGCACGGTGACGATCGACTGCGCCCGCAACGACCTGCTCGGCCACCAGGGCACCAGGGACGCCATCCTCTCCCTCCTGCGCACCACCGGCCCTGCCCGCTGAACCACCGCTGCCCGCCGAACCACCCCCGCCCGCTGAACCACCGCCGCCCGCCGAACCACCGCCACCCGGGGATCACGATGCCCAGCACCGACCATGCGACCACCACCGACAGCGCGACCACCAACGGGACCCTGACCGGGCTCTTCGCGGCCGGCGTCGCCCGCTTCGCCGACCGGCCCGCCGTCTCCGACGACGAACAGACGCTGACGTACCGGGAGTTGGACGAACGGTCCGACGCCCTGGCCGCCCTGCTGCGGGCCCGCGGGGTCCGGGCCGAGGACCGGGTCGGCCTCTACCTCGACCGCTCCGTCGACGTCTTCGTCGTCGTCCTCGGCATCCTCAAGGCCGGCGCCGCCTACCTGGCCGTGGACACCCGCTACCCCGACGCCCGGCGGGACTTGATGCTCACCCGCGGCGGCGCCGCGCTGGTCGTCACCCGCCCGGAGTGGCGGGAGCGGCTCGGCGGCCTCGGCGTCGACGTGCTGCCCTTCCGCGGCGAGGCGCTGGACGGTGAGGCCCTGGACGGCGCGGCCCCCGCCGCGTTCGTACCACCCGAGGTGCTCCCGGAGAGCGCAGCCAGCGTGCTCTTCACCTCCGGCTCGACCGGCGTGCCCAAGGCCATCGTCCTGGAGCACCGCAACATCGTCTCGTACGCCCGCAACCAGGGCGCCCCCCGGCTGCGGCCGGACGACCGCACCGGCCAGATCTCCAGCCTCTCCTTCGACATCTTCCACTTCGAGATGTGGACCAGCTTCGAGCACGGCGCGCGGGTGGTCGTGCTCCCGGCCGTCCCCGACCTCCTGGCGGCGGGCTTCCAGGGCGAGTTGAGGCGCCGGGGGATCACCGCGATGCTGGTGCCGACCATGGTCGTCAACCACGTCGTCCGCGAGGACCGGGACGCCTTCGCACCCCTGCGCCTGCTCCAGGCGGGCGGCGACGTGCTCCTTCCCTCGGCCTGCCGCGAACTGCTGGCCGGCCGGTTCCGCGGCGAACTCGTCAATGTGTACGGGCCGGCCGAGACCACCACCGTGGCCACCACCCACACCGTCACGCCCGAGGACGCCGAGAGCGACGCCATCCCGATCGGCCGCCCGCTGGACGGGGTGACGGTGCACCTCCTCTGGCCGGACGGACAGCCGGTGCCGCCGGGCGAGGTCGGCGAGATCCACATCGGCGGCCCGGGAGTGGCCCGCGGCTACCTCGACGCACCCGGGCCCACCGGGGGCAGCTTCCTGCGCGACCCCTTCGCCCCGGAGCCGGCCCGGCTCTACCGCACCGGCGACCTCGGCCGCCGACGCCCCGACGGCGTCCTGGAGTTCGCCGGGCGGGCGGACGACCAGGTGAAGATCCGCGGCTACCGGGTGGAGCCCGGCGAGGTGGCCCGGGCGCTGCGCCGCCACCCGCAGGTGCACGAGGCCGTCGTGCTGGCGTCCGGCGAGGGCGCGGACCGGCACCTGGTCGCCTGCCTGGTGCTCGACGGCCCCGTCCCGACCGGCGAGGTCCGCGCCTTCGCCGAGGCCCGGCTGCCGGACCACCTGGTGCCCAGCCACTTCGTCGTCCTGCCGGAGATCCCCGCCAGCGAGCACGGCAAGCGCGACCTGGCCGCGCTCCGGGAGATCGTGGCGCGGCACCGGGCCCGCCGGGACGGCCGGGTGGCACCGGCCACCGGGACGGAACGGTTCCTGGCCGGCCTCTGGGAGTCCCTGCTGGCCACCGACGGCGTCGGCGCCCAGGACGACTTCTTCGACCTGGGCGGCCACTCGCTGCTCGCCTTCCGGGTGCAGAAGCGGATCAAGCGCGAGCTGGGCGTCGACGTGGAGTTCCGCACCATCCTCGGCAACCCCGTCCTCGCCGACCTCGCTGCCGCCGTCGACGCTGCCGCCGCCGACCAGGCCGGGGGAGCGGGGGCCGTCCGGTGAGTGCCGGTACCCGGCCCGGCGCGGACCGCTCGCCGTACCACCTCGGCGAGCGGATCGACCAGGTCGTCGCCGGACACGCCCGCCGCACCCCCGACGCCCTCGCCCTGCGCCAGGGCGACGAGACGGTGAGCTACGGCGAACTGCTGGCCCGGGCCCGCTCGGTGGCCGCCGGACTGCGGGCGCGCGGCATCGGCCCGGGGGACTTCGTCCCGGTGCTGATCGAGCGCTCCCCGGAACTCGTCGCCGTCCTGCTCGGGGTGCTGACGGCCGGCGCCGCGTACATCGCGATGGACCCGGCCTGGCCGGCGGAGCGGACGGCGGACGTGGTGCGCCGCAGCGACGCACGGCTCGTGGTGGTGGACCGGCCGCGACCGGAGGCCGGGGCCGGGGCCGGCGCCATCGTTCCGTCGGAGGAACTCCGGGGCCCCGAAGCCGGGTCGGTGGCGCACACCGACGGCACCGCCGCCGCCTGCGTCTTCTACACCTCCGGGTCGACCGGCCGCCCCAAGGGCGTCGTCTCCCCGCACCGGGGCACGATCCGAACCCTGGTCGGCTGCCCGACGATCCCGCTCGACGCCACCACCGTCTTCCTCCAGGCCGCGCCGCTGCCCTGGGACGCCTTCGCGCTCGAACTGTGGGCGCCGCTGCTCAACGGCGGCCGGTGCGTGCTGCTCGACCGGGGGGTGCCCGCCCTCGACGCGGACGGGCTGCGCCGCGCCCTGGCCGCGGGCGTCGACAGCATGTGGCTGACGAGTTCGCTGTTCACCGTCCTGCTGGAGGAGGCTCCCGAGGAGTTCGGCCGGCTCCGGCTGCTGCTGGTGGGCGGGGAACGGGTCTCCGTCCGGCACGCCCGGGAGGCGCTGACCCGCTTCCCGGGCCTGCGGCTGGTCAACGGCTACGGCCCGGCGGAGAGCACGATCTTCGCCACCACCCACGCGATCGGCCCCGCCGACGTCGCCGAGGACAGCACCGACATCCCGATCGGCCGGCCCGTGCCGTGCACCGGTGCCGTCCTGCTCGGCCCGGACGGCACCGTGCTGACCGGCCCGGCCACCGGTGAACTCGCCCTCTCCGGTGACGGCCTGGCCGCCGGGTACCTGGGGGACGCGGCGGAGACCGCCCGACGGTTCGTCCTGCTCGACGGCGTCCGCCACTACCGCACCGGGGACGTGGCCGGCCGCGACGCCGACGGGCTGCTGCGCCACCGCGGCCGGACCGACCGCCAGGTCAAGCTCCGCGGGGTGCGGATCGAGCCGGGCGAGGTCGAAACGGTGCTGGAGACCCATCCGGCGGTCACCTCCTGCCTGGTGTTCCTGGTCGAACCGGTCCCTGGGCGGCCGGAGTTGGCCGCGCTGTACACCACCGCGACCGGCGCACCGGTGCCCGGGCCGGAGCTGCGGCGGACGGCCGCGCACCGGCTGCTCGGCGCCATGGTCCCCACCCGGCTGGTGCACACCGAGCGGCTGCCGCTGGGCCCGACCGGGAAGGCCGACCAGAGCGCCGCGGCGGCGATCGTCCTGGC
>NZ_MECK01000043.1 GCF_014596465.1 Streptomyces sp. CBMA123
GTCGTCGAGCGGCTGGAGGCGGCCGCCGGGGCCGTGCGGGTCGGGCGCGAGGGCGGTTCTGGGGGCCACGGCGGGCGTCTCCTCTCGTGCGGTGGGCGGTCGTACGGCTGGGCGGTCGTACGGCGGGGCGGGTGTGCGGGTGTGCAGGCGTGCGGGTGTGCGGTCCGGGAGGTCCGCGCCGTCGACGTTAACGGGTGGGTCTGACAACGATGACCTGGGGTGTATGGGCACGCGGGATGACACCGCGTAGGGTCGGCGAAATGACCGAGAACCCGTTCTTCGCAGCCAGCCCGCTGGTCTACGAACTGCCTCCCTACGCCGAGATCCGGGAGGAGCACTACCTGCCCGCCTACGAGCGCGGGATGGCCGAGCAACTGGCCGAGATCGCGGCGATCACCGGCAGCCCGGCCGTGCCGACCTTCGAGAACACCCTGGTGGCCCTGGAGCGGTCCGGCGGGCTGCTGCGCCGGGTGGACGCGGTGTTCCGCAACCAGTCCTCCTCCGACACCACCGACCTGCTGGACGAGGTGGAGGCGAAGGTCAGCCCGCTGCTCGCGGCCCACCACGACGCGATCCACCTGGACCGGGAGCTGTTCGCCCGGATCGAGGCGCTGCACGCGGACCGCGCCGCGCTGGGCCTGGACCCGGAGTCGCTGCGGCTGCTGGAGCGCTGGTACACCGCGTTCGTCCGCTCCGGCGCCCGGCTGGGCGCGGCCGAGCAGGCCCGGCTGCGCGAGCTGAACGCCGAACTCGCCGCGCTGGGGACCACGTTCCAGCAGAACGTGAACGCCGCCACCCGGGCCGCCGCGCTGGTGGTGGACTCCGCCGAGGAGCTGGCCGGGCTGTCCGAGGGCGCGATCGCCGGTGCGGCGGAGAACGCCCGGGTGCTCGGCCACGAGGGCAAGTACGTGCTGAGCCTGAAGAACACCTCGACCCAGCCCGAGCTGGCCCAGCTCGCCGACCGCTCGGTGCGCGAGCGGCTGCTGGCCGCCTCGCTCGCCCGGGGCACCGGGGACAACGGCCCGCTGGCGATCCGGCTGGCCGCGCTGCGCGCCGAGCGGGCCGTGCTGATGGGCTACCCGAGCCACGCCGCGTACGTGGTGGCGGACGAGACGGCCGGCACGGTGGAGGCGGTGTCCGGGCTGCTGGCCCGGCTGGTGGAGCCGGCCGTGGCGAACGCCCGCCGGGAGGCCGCCGAGCTGGCCCGGGTGGCGGCCGAGGACGGCGTGGCGGAGATCGCCGCGCACGACTGGGCGTACTACTCGGAGAAGGTCCGGCAGGCCTCCTACCAGGTGGACACGGCGGCGCTGCGTCCGTACTTCGAGCTGGAACGGGTGCTGAAGGACGGCGTGTTCTTCGCCGCGAAGCTCGCCTACGGGCTGAGCTTCACCGAGCGGCCGGAGCTGACGGCGCACCATCCGGACGCCCGGGTCTTCGAGGTGTTCGAGGAGGACGGCACCCCGCTGGGCCTGTTCATCGGGGACTTCCACGCCCGGGCGTCCAAGCGCGGCGGGGCCTGGATGGACGAGCTGGTGGCCCAGTCCGGGCTGACCGGGCGGCGGCCGGTGGTGCTGAACAACCTCAACGTCCCGCGCCCGGCGCCGGGTGAGCCGGCGCTGCTGAGCTGGGACGAGGTGCGCACCATGTTCCACGAGTTCGGGCACGCGCTGCACGGGCTGTTCTCGGACGTGCGGTACCCGCTGTTCGCGGGCACCGCGGTGCCGCGGGACTTCGTGGAGTTCCCCTCGCAGGTCAACGAGATGTGGATGGTCCGGCCGGAGGTGCTGGCCAACTACGCCCGCCACCACGCCACCGGGGAGCCGCTGCCGGCCGAGCTGGTCGAGCGGATGACCGCGGCCGAGGGCTTCGGGCAGGGCTTCCGGACGGTGGAGTACCTGGCGGCGACGCTGCTGGACTGGGCCTGGCACACCCTGCCGCAGGACCACCGGGTCGCGGACGCCGAGGAGTTCGAGGCGCGGGCGCTGGCGGAGGCCGGCATCGCGGTGCCGGCGATCCCGCCGCGCTACCGCACGCCGTACTTCCAGCACATCTTCTCCAGCGGCTACAGCGCCGGGTACTACGCGTACATCTGGTCGGAGGTGCTGGACGCGGACACCGTGCGGTGGTTCGAGACCAACGGGCGCTCGGTGCGGGACAGCGGCGAGCTGTTCCGGCGCGAGCTGCTGGCGCGCGGGTTCAGCCGGGACCCGCTGGAGTCCTTCCGCGCGGTGGTCGGCCGGGCGCCGGAGACCGCGCCGCTGCTGGCCCGCCGGGGGCTGGCCTGATCAGCGCGGGGTGAGGGCCACCGTCACGGGTGTCCCCGGGCGGGTGTGCGGGAGCCGGATCCGTACGGTTCCCGCGCGTCCGGCCGTGGGCTGCTCGACCTCGACCCGGGCGTCGGCGGGGGAGACGGTGACCCGGGCGCCGCGGGGGAACGCGGCGGGCGGCAGGACGAGTTCGCTGGTGCGGCCGGTGCCGTCAGCGGTCCAGCGGACGGCACCGTCGGTGGTCCGGACGCCGGTGCCGGCGACGGCCGCCGGGTACGGGCCGAAGGCGGGTCCGTCGCCGGGGGCGGGGCGCCCGGTGGGGTCGAGGGCGCAGTAGCCGCCGGTGCCGCGGCACCAGTACCACATCGTCCAGCCCTCGGTGAAGCCGTCCATCGCGGCGACCTGGCGGCGCACCAGCAGGGTGTTGCCGGGGGTGCGGGAGTCGGGCGGGCCCCACTCGCCGACCAGGACGGGCAGCCGGTGGGCGACCGGGTAGCCGCTGATCGCGGCGGTGTACTGCTCGACGAAGCCGTCGGACTGGTCCCAGTCGGCGCCGTTCTCGACCGCGGTGTCGTAGAAGTGCGGGGCGTAGCCGAGCCGGGGCGCGCCGGGGCGGGGGTCGGTGAAGCCGGGGAGCCGGGTGGGCACGCCCTGGCCGACCAGGACCGTCGGTTCGACGAACAGCCAGGCGCGGGAGTCGACGTGGCGGACGGCGGTGATCAGGCGGCGGTACATGTCGGCGAGCCGGCCCTGTTCCAGGGCGGCGGAGGCGGCGGCGAGCACGGCCGGGTCGGTGGGGTCGCCGTCCACCGGGCCGAACGGCTCGTTGAACAGGTCGTAGCCCAACAGGGAGCGGTGGCCGCGCAGTTCGCGGGCGAGCCGGGTGTAGAAGTCGGCCTGCCAGGCGCGCAGGTCGGGGTCGTCGTAGAGGTGGCGGAAGGCGGCCTGGACGGCGGGCTGGAAGTAGCCGGCGAACCAGTCCTTCGGGTCGGGGGTGAACGGCAGTCCGTCGTCACGGGTGGCCCAGGCCGGGATGCCGTTGCTGCCGCCGCCGAACTTCGGCCCGTAGACGTCCTGGTGGAAGTCGACCAGCACGAGCAGGCCCACGTGGTCGGCCCAGCCGAGGAGTTGCTGGATCCGGTGCAGTTCGGCGGGGTCGAGGCGGCCGTGTTCGGGCTCCAGCCTGGTCCAGGAGACCGGCAGTCGGACCAGGGTGAAGCCCTGGGCGGCGATGGATGTGAGGTCGGCCTCGGTGGCCTCGGCGTACTTGTCGAGGTTGAAGCCGCGCAGCTGGAGCCGGCGGCCCTGGTCGTCGGTGAGGGCGGTGCGGCCGTCCGGGCCGGTGGCGGTCCCGGTGGGGAAGTGGGCCGGGGGGCCGCTGGGGCCGCTGTGGGCGGTGGCCGGGGTGGCGCCGCCGAGGGCGGCGGTGGCGGCGAGCAGCAGGGCGACGGCGGTGCGGCGCAGGCGCATCGGGGACCTCGCAGCGGCGGGGACGGGGCCCTGATGATGCCCCTGGCTCGGGGGCCGGCACAAGGGTCGTGCGCGGAACGGGAGTTCAGCCGGCTGCCGGGCTCGGCGGCTCGGCCGGGGCGGCGGGCAGGACGGCGGTCGGCAGGTCCGCGGCGGCGGCCAGGCGGCCCCAGAGCAGGTCGGCCAGGGCCTGCACCATCCGGGTGCGCGAGCAGGGTCTGGTCTCCAGCCACCAGTCCCCGGCGGCCAGCACCATGCCGGTGATGCCCCGGCCCCAGGCCTCGGCGAGCAGGTCGCGGTCGGCGCCGAGGTCGACCTGGTTCTGCACGGCCCGGGTGATCTCCCCGGCGATCTGCCGGAGGGCGGGGGCGAGGGCGTTGCCGGCGCCGCTCGGGTCGCCGGGTTCGGGGTGGGTGAGCAGCCGGTAGACCTGGGGGCGGGCCTCGATCCCGGCCAGGTAGGTGTCCAGGACGTGCTCGACCCGGTCGCGGCGTTCCAGCGGTTCGGCGAGGGCGGCCCGGACGGCGGCCAGCAGCCCGCTGGTGTGGCGTTCGGTCAGGGCGCCGATCAGGCCGTTCCGGTCGCCGAAGTGCCGGTAGAGGATCGGCTTGGTGATGCCGGCCTCGGCGGCGATGGCGTTCATGCTGGCGCTCGGCCCCTCGCGCTGGATGACCCGGTCGGCGGCGTTGAGCAGCTGCTCGCGGCGGGGCTCTCGGGACATGCGCTACTCCTCGGATCGTGGGGGGCCTGGGCGTTGACACCGGTTACCAATCAGTAGCAGACTCCGACGATGTTACCCGGGGTAACACCCCGGTGGGTCGCATCCGGCGACCGCGATCCCTGCGTCGTATCCCTTCTGCGGAGGCTCCACCATGAGCAGCACGTTCTCGCTGGACCCGGGCGCGGACCAGCTCGCCGTACGCGACTGGCTGCACGGCTTCGCCGCCGACGTGATCCGGCCCGCCGCGGCCGAGTGGGACGAGCGGGAGGAGACGCCCTGGCCGATCATCCAGGAGGCCGCCAAGCTCGGCATCTACTCGCTGGACTTCTACGCCCAGCAGTACTTCGACCCCTCCGGCGTCGGCATCCCGATCGCCATGGAGGAGCTGTTCTGGGGCGACGCCGGCATCGGGCTGGCCATCGTCGGCACCACGCTGGCCGCCGTCGCGGTGCTCGCCAACGGCACCGACGAGCAGATCGGCACCTGGACCCCGCAGATGTTCGGCACCCCCGACGACGTCAAGGTGGCCGCCTTCTGCTCCTCCGAGCCGGACGCCGGCTCCGACGTCGGCGCGCTGCGCACCCGGGCCGTCTACGACCAGGCCAAGGACGAGTGGGTGCTCAACGGCACCAAGACCTGGGCCACCAACGGCGGGATCGCCGCCGTGCACGTCGTGGTGGCCTGCGTCGACCCGGAGCTGGGCACCCGCGGGCACGCCTCCTTCGTCGTCCCGCCGGGCACCCCGGGGCTGAGCCAGGGCCAGAAGTTCAAGAAGCACGGCATCCGCGCCTCGCACACCGCCGAGGTGGTGCTCGACGGCGTCCGGGTGCCCGGCAGCTGCCTGCTCGGCGGCAAGGAGAAGCTGGACCAGCGGCTGGCCCGGGCCCGGGAGGGCGCCAAGCGGGCCGGCGGCAGGGGCAACGCGGCGATGGCCACCTTCGAGGCCTCCCGCCCGGCCGTCGGGGCGCAGGCGATCGGCATCGCCCGGGCCGCGTACGAGGTGGCGCTGGACTACGCGAAGACCCGGGAGCAGTTCGGCCGCCCGATCATCGACAACCAGGGCGTGGCCTTCCAGCTCGCCGACATGAAGACCCGGATCGACGCGGCCCGGCTGCTGGTCTGGCGCGCCTCCTGGATGGCCGCCAACAACCAGCCGTTCACCGCGGCCGAGGGCTCGATGTCCAAGCTGTACGCGGGCGAGACGGCCAAGTCCGTGACCGCGCAGGCGATGCAGATCCTCGGCGGCAACGGCTTCACCCGGGAGTACCCGGTGGAGCGGATGCACCGGGACAGCGCGATCTACTCGATCTTCGAGGGGACCAGCGAGATCCAGCGGCTGGTCATCGCCCGGGCGATCTCGGGGATGCCGATCCGGTAGCCGGCTACCGGGCGGCCCAGAAGGCGAGCCCGGCGCTGAGGCCGCCCACCACCGCGCCGACGATCGTCTGCGCGGTGGTGTGGTCCCGCAGCACCACCCGGGACCAGCCGATCACCGCGACCAGCGGGTAGAGCAGCAGCCACAGCGGACCGAGCGCGATGCCGAGGCAGGTCACCGCGCCGGCCGCCACGGCGGTGTGCACGGAGACCTTCCACCAGACGGTGATCGCCAGGATCGGGATCAGCGAGGCGAACATCGCCGCCACCATCGCGGTGAGGTCGCGTGGGGCGTCGGCCCGGATCATCACCGCGAAGCTGACGGCGACCGAGCCCATGATGAACGGGATGACGGTCAGCCGGCGCTGCCGGTGGCCGACGTGGCGGTCCTCCAGGGTGCCCTTGCGGATGCCGCGCTGGATGAACAGGGTCGGGATGACGGCCGCGAACAGCGCCGCGAAGGCGGCCCAGCCGAGGCCGGCCCAGCCGTAGCGCAGGGCGCCGATCAGCAGGCAGACCGCGATGATCACGTTCTTCGGCTCGACGCCGTCGGTGACCCGGCGGGCCCAGGTCGTCCGGCTGGTGGGGGCGGTCGTGGCCTCGGCGGTCATCGCGGTGGTGCTCCGGGGGCTGAAGAGCTGGAAAGGGGGCGGGCGACGGCTCGGCGCCGGTCGGACGATCGTACGTGAGCCGCCTCCGCTGCCGGTCCTCGGCGCTGGTCCTCGGCGCTGGTCCTCAACGTCCGTCGGGCCGTGCTGGTCGGAACCGCGGCGGCCGGGGCCGTGCTGGTCGGAACCGCGGCGGCCGGGACCGGGCCGGTCAGAACCGCGGCGGGCGGCCCGCCAGGAACGCGGCCAGCCCCTCGTGCACGTCCGAGGCCTCCCGGGAGCGCCGTTCCCAGGGCTCCAGCGCCTCGCCCGCCCGCTCCGCCGGGACGGCCAGCGCGGCCTTCACCGCGCCGATGGTCTGGGTCGAGCGGCTGGTCAGCAGCCGGGCGAACTCCAGGGCGGCGGCGTCCAGTTCGGCATCCGGCAGGACCCGCTCCGCCAGGCCCAGCGGCAGCGCGTCCCGGCCGCGCACCAACTCGCCGGAGAACAACAGGTACTTGGCCCGGGCCGGGCCGACCAGCCGGGCCAGTCGCAGGGTCGGCACCGCCGGGTAGACCACGCCGAGCTTGGCCGGGGTGATCCCCAGCCGGGCGTCCTCGGCGACGAAGCGCAGGTCACAGGCGACGGCCAACTGGCAACCGCCGCCCACGCAGGCGCCGTGCACCACCGCGAGCGTCGGGTGGGGGAAGGCCGCGAGCGCCTCCTCGGCGGCCACGTTGACGGCGTGATAGGCGTCCGCACGCCGCGGATCGCCGTACACCTCGGCGAGTTCGGTGATGTCGGCGCCCGCGCTGAAGGTGTTCCCGGCGCCGGTCAGCAGCAGGACGCGCACGCCCTGCTGCTCGGCGAGCTGGTCCAGGACCTTGGGCAGCGCCTGCCAGATCGCCAGGGTCACCGCGTTGCGCCGGTGCGGGCGGGCGAACTCCAGGACGGCGACGCCGTCCTCGCCGACGTAGGCGTTCAGGCCCTCGGCCTGGGCGGGCAGGGCGGAGCGGTCCCGCGTGAGCAGCGGCTGGTCCATGCGCACCTCCGGTCGGCGTGGTGCGCCCACTCTCTCAGGCCGGGCGGGCGCCGTACGCCCCGAGGCCGTGCTCGACCGCGGCGAAGGCGCGGCGGGCCTCGTCGAGGGCGGCGGGCAGGGCGTCCTCGGCGCGTTCGCCGCTGAGCATCCGGTGGTGGTTGCCGCCGATCAGGGTCAGCCGGACGGCGAGCAGCTGGGCCGCGGCGACCCGGGCGAGCAGCTCGTCGTGGGCCGGGTCCTGGGCGAGCAGTTCGGCGGCCAGCAGGGTCCGCGCGTGGGGGTCGAAGGCCGCGGTGGCCCGCAGGGCCAGTGCCGGGGTGTTGTGGATGAGCCGGATCACGTCCAGCACCACCTGGTCGTCGTTCAGGCCGGTGGCCGGGTCCCGGCGCTCCAGCGCGGCCAGGAAGTGCTCGCGCAGCGCCGCGACCGCCGAGGTGCCCGGGGCGCGGTCGCGCACCACTCGGGCCGGCTCGTCGAGGTGCTGCTCCATCGGGCCCATGACCAGGTCTTCCTTGGTCGGGAAGTAGTTGAAGACGGTCATCTTGGAGACGTCGGCGGCGGCCGCGATCTGGGCCACCGAGACCTGGTCGAAGCCCCGTTCGGCGAACAGGCCGATGGCCGCGCGGAAGATCCGGATGCCGGTCTGGATCTTCTTGCGCTCGCGCAGCGGGAGTGCGTCGAGGTCGCGGTCGGGGCCGAGGTCCAAGCCGTGGTGGGTCGCCATGAGGGGACTGTACCAGGATCAAAGGTTGACCAGGCAGAAAGATTGGACCAGATGAAGAATTGACCCAGTCCAAAAACACTGCCATGGTGGTGCCGAGCCCGTCGGACCGCACCGGTCGGGGCCAACTCCACTGACTCCGGGGGGACTTCCCTATGGCATCCGCCGCCAGGACCGCGTCCGACCAGGCCGCGTCCGACCAGACCGCGCCCGAGCCGACCGTGACCGACGAGACCACGTCCGAGCCGACCGTGACCGACCTGGCCGGCTCCACCCTGATGACCGCCGCCCAGCGCCAACTCGGCATGCTGCTCTGCCTGGTGACGATCGTGCTGGCCGTGCTCGACTCCAACATCGTCTCGGCGGCCACCGTGCCGATCGTCCGCGACCTCGACCCGGTGCACGGCGTCGACCGGCTGCCCTGGCTGGTCAGCGCCTTCTCGCTGGCCGCCACCGCGCTGCTCCCGCTCTACGGCAAGCTCTGCGACGTCTACGGCGCCAAGCGGGTGCTGGTCGGCGCGGTCGGCACCTTCCTGTTCGGCTCGGCGTTGTGCGGCGCCGCGCAGTCGATGGGCGAGCTGATCGCCTTCCGGGCCGTCCAGGGCATCGGCGGCGGCGGGCTGATGAGCGTGACCATGGTGGTGATGGCCCAGCTCCGGGACCCGCAGGAGCGCGGCGGCGGCAAGGGCGGCGCGATGGGCGGGATCGTCGCGGGCCTCGGCATGGCGGTCGGCCCGCTGGTCGGCGCCCTGTTCACCGACCACCTCGGCTGGCGCTGGATCTTCTACGTCAACCTGCCGCTCGGCCTGCTCGTCCTGGTCGGCGTCGCCCTGGTGATCAGGCTGCCGCGCGACCTCGGCCGGCGTGGCCTGGACTTCCTCGGCTCCGCCCTGGCCGCGGCCTTCGCCACCGGACTGCTGCTGGTCACCGAATGGGGCGGCAAGGACTACGGCTGGACCTCCCCGGTGATCCTCGGGCTCGCCGCCGCCACCCTGGCCGCGCTCGGCCTCTTCCTGTGGCGCCAGGCCACCGCCGCCGAACCGGTGCTGCCGCTCTCGCTGTTCCGGATCCCGGTGGTGCGGATCGGCTTCGCCGTCCAGGGCCTGGTGGGGATGGGCATGATGGGCGCGATCGTCTATGTGATGACCTACCTGCAGATCGCCCGGGGGATCGCCCCGACCTCGGCCAGCCTCTACCTGATGCCGATGGCCGCCGGGATGACCGGGGTCGGCCTGCTGGCCACCCGGCTGATCGCCCGCGGCCACCGGCCGCGCACCCTCCTGATCACCGGTGCGGGCTGCTCGGTGCTCGCCCTGGCGCTGCTCGGACTCAGCGGCCCGGACACCCCGCTGTGGCAGGTCGGCGTCGAACTCGCCCTGCTCGGCGCCGGGTTCGGGCAGCTGATCGGACAGCTGATCACCCTGGTGCAGGACACCGCCCCGCGCCACCAGCTCGGCGTCGCCACCACCGGCATCCGGTTCTTCCAGACCCTCGGCAACGCGCTCGGCGCGGCGCTCTTCGGCAGCGTGCTGGCCCGGGTGTTCGAGGCCGGCGAGCCCGGGCGGTCGCTCGGCGCGGTGCGGACGCTGACCGGCGCGGCCCGGGAGCACGCGGTGCGGAGCTTCACGGATGCCGTGGACGTGGTCTTCCTGTCGGCGGGCGGGGTGATGGTGCTGGTGCTGCTGCTGGCCCTGCGGCTGCGCTCGGTGGAGCCGGTGGAGCCGGTGGTGGCCGAGGCTCCGGCGGGTGCGGGTGCGGGTGCGGAGGAGCCGGCGCCGGCGCCGGCGCCGGCGGCCTGAGCGAGGGCGCGGGGGTGCGACGGAGCGGGGCCCGGTGGACGACGGAGTCCACCGGGCCCCGTGGGCTTTCGCGCCCTGGTCCGGACGCCCTTCCGGCGGGCCGTCAGCGCCGGGCGGCGGCCCACTCCGAGGCCAGGACCGCCCAGATCTCCTTGTCGTGGCGGACGCCGTTGTGCAGGAACCACTCCCGCAGCACGCCCTCGGGCCGCATCCCGACCCGCTCGGCCACCGCCCGGCTGCGGGCGTTGACGGCCGAGCACCACCACTCGGCGCGGTGCAGGCCCCGGGTGGTGAAGGCGTACTCGATCAGCTGCCGGACGGCGGCCGTGATCAGCCCGCCACCCTCGCCGGCCGGCTCGGTCCAGGCGCCGATCTCGCAGTTGCCGCTCTTGGTGTCGAAGTGCACGAACATCACGCCGCCGACCAGCGTGCCGTCCCGCCAGATGCCGTAGATCCGGCCGGAGTCGGTGGCCTGGCGGTCGGCGTAGCGCTGCAGGGTGGCGCGGGCCGAGTCCAGGTCGGTGGAGAAGGTCGCCCACGGGATCCACGGGTCGGTGTGGGCGCGGGCGCGGTCGATGTGGGCCAGGAACTCGGGGGCCTGCCAGGGCTCCAGCGGGCGCAGTTCGGCGTTCTCGGCGAGCGGGACGGAAAACACGGGCGGGCCTCTCCGGGGTGGTGCTGCGGGTGGTCGAGGTCATTCATAACAAACGTTTGGTATGTACGATAGCCCCCATGACGCCAGCCCGTGGAGACCATGACGCCCGCCGCTCGGAAGTCTCCGAGGGGGTGTGGCGGGTGCTCTCCAGCAAGGGCTTCGAAGGGCTCACCCTGCGCGCGGTGGCCGCCGAACTGGGCGCGTCCACCGGTTTGTTGACGCACTACTTCCCGAACAAGCGGGCCCTGCTGAGCCACGCCCTGGAGGAGCTCGACCGGCGCTCCGCGGCCCGGCCCCGGCGGATGGCCCCCGCCGACGGCACCCCGCCGCCGCCCGCCGGGCTGGCCCGGTTGCGGGCCGCGCTGCTCGACGTGCTGCCGCTGGACGAGGCGACCGAGTCCGGCAACCGGATCTGGGTCAGCTCCTGGGACGTCGCCCTGGCGGACCCGGAGCTGGCGGCCGCGCACGCGGGGCGCTACGCCCGCTCGCGGGTGGCACTCACGGCGCACGTGGCGGACGCCCAGCGGCTCGGCGAGCTCCCGGCCGGGGCCGATCCCGCCGGGCTCGCGGCGGGGGCGCAGGCCTTCGTGCTGGGGTTGGTGGTGCAGTCGCTGTTCGCCCCGGCGGAGTTCCCGGCGGAGCGGCAGACCGCGCTGCTCGACGCCTATCTGGCGGGGCTGACGGCTTAGGGCCCTGCCTCGTGGATCCTCGCCCGATCCGCCGAAACCCGAGCGGCGGGCCCCGGCCTCGCGGCGCCCCCGGACTCGTCGGGGCGCTTCTGTCCGGCTTTTGTCGGATTTCGCCGGTCGGCCGGCCGGGGCGGGTTGTTTCGTTCAGGGGTGGGGGATTCGCCCGGAATTCCGGTTTCCCGCCGGGCCGGCTTTCGCGGCGGCCATGACACGCATTGTCACGGGTTATGCGCGGTGGGTGCGGGATTACCCGGAGGTCCGGTACGGCCACGGAAAGTGTTCGCACGCGCGATGGCCTGCGGGAATTGCGGGGTGGCGCCCCCAGCAGGATTCGAACCTGCGACCTACCGCTTAGAAGGCGGGTGCTCTATCCGCTGAGCTATGGGGGCGGGACGGACGGCGCCCTGGCGGGCGTGACCGTGGCCGGGATCGGGCGACGAGCGCTGTGGACGCGCGTAGTCCGGCCCCGTGCCGGAGGGTGGGGGTGGGGGTTGGCGGGCCCTCGCCCTGTCGGGGACAGGATAAGGGTGTCCAGTTCCTCGGCCGGGTGTGACGACACCGTCGTTGGTGTGTCGGTTCGGTGGAGCGGTCCGATAATCGCAGGTGAAGACCGTGCGTGCAGCGGTCTGGGACTGTTCAGGGCCGGACGTTGTGCACTCGTTACGGGGCTGCCTCCCCACCCGTTATGGATTCGACACGGAGAATGTCGCGCCGCCGGCCTGGGTGGGGGGTCCTATTCGGCTTGCTCCGGTCGAGTGACGTGCGCGGACGGCTCCGGTCGGGTCTTGCGCCGCGCTCCGGGGGCGGCCGCGATCAGCCGGTTTGTTGTCATGAGCGCGAAGAGACGGCGGCCTGGCGGTGCACGAAGGCCGAAATTCACCCCTGTGAGTGACGGTCGTTTTTCACCCTGCCGATCGGCCTAGGAGTTGTCCACAGGATTTCAGAACCCGATGGCAGGGATTTCTTCCGGGGCGCACTCTCAGCTCGCACCGCTCGATTCCGTACGGTGCATCGGCGAGAACGGAGGGTGTGCTGTGAATGAGATGCAGGTGACGGTGCTCGGCAATGTCGCGACCGAGGTGAGCTACGGGGAAACCGCCGGCGGGGTGCCGATGGCGAACTTCCAGCTCGGCTGCACCGAGCGGCGGTACGACCGAGAGCGGGCCTGCTGGGTGGACGGCGAGACGCAGTGGCTGAGGGTGACGGCCTGGCGGGCGCTCGCGGTGAACCTGATCGGCTCGCTGTCCAAGGGTGATCCGGTGCTGGTGACGGGCCGGCTGCGGGTGCGGGAGTGGCGGGAGGGGGAGGCGAAACGCAGTCGGGCCGAGATCGACGCCCGGTCGGTCGGGCACGATCTCACCCGTGGTACCTCGGCGTTCCGCTGGGCGACGGGTGTGCGCGGGCAGCCGGCGGGCGCGACGGGGGCGGCCGGCGCGGAGTCCGCGAGCGAGCCGGTGCCCGGGTGGATCGTCAGCGCACTGGAGTCGCGCCGGGCCTCGGGGGTGGCCGTGGCGCCCCGTCCGCTCGAGTTGCTCCCGGGGGCGCGAACGGTGACGGAGCAGCAGGAGGAGGTGTCCGAGGGGGATCGGGGAGGTGAAGACCGGGCGGCGCTGAGCTGACGGGGTGGTGACCCTTCCCTGTCGACAAATATGTTGATCGAGAGAGTCGTTGCGCCCGCACGCGCAATCTCGTCCGGAAAGCAGAAAGTCGAGGGTGGATTCTGGCGACGCGTCAGCTTGTGTGGAACCTGCGGGGGTTGATAACGATCCAGATACGGAATCGTCCTGATTTCGCATGGGGGTTTCGAGGCCTCTGAGGCTCAATAGGATTCGTCTGGTTCACACCCCGCAGCAGTGCCACAGGGGGCACACGCGCGGCACGGCAAGTCGGCGGGCTGCCCAATCGGGCGCGGCCCGCTCCGGAGGGATCCCAGATGTTCAAGAGGCAGGGGCGGGGTCTGTCCCGCATAGCCACTGTCATGCTCACGACCAGCGTTGCGCTGGGCGGAGGCCTGTTCGCGGCCGGTGCGGCGGCTGCGGCCGACACTCCGGCGTCGGGCGTGTCCGCGGTCGTCCAGAACTCGATCTTCGGCGAGAAGGTCGACGTCGACGGCAACACCTACGACGCGGGTCTGTTCACGCTCAAGACCGCTGACGGCGAGCTGAAGACCTACTGCATCGACTTCGGCTTCCCGGTGGACATCCGGAAGAAGATCCAGTACCAGGAGTCGGACTGGTCGACCAGCTCCCTCGGCGACCCGAAGCGCGCGGAGCCCGCCTCCAAGATCCGCTGGATCCTGGAGAACTCCTACCCGAAGGTGTCGGAGAGCTCGCTCGCCGCCTCCCTCAAGATCCCCGGCCTGACCGCCGAGGACGCCGCGGCCGGCACCCAGGCCGCGATCTGGAAGTTCTCGGACGGCAAGAACGCCACCCCGCACAGCGAGGCGGCCACCAAGCTGCGTGACTACCTGATCAGCGGCGCCAACAAGGGCATCGCCGCCGAGCCCAAGCCGTCGCTGAGCCTCACCCCGGACTCCGTCTCCGGCAAGTCCGGCAGCAAGCTGGGCCCGTTCGTCCTCAACTCCAGCGCCGCCGCGGTGAAGCTGGCCGTCACCGGCGACGCCGCCGACAAGGCCAAGCTGGTGGACAAGGACGGCAAGCCGGTCGGCGCCACCCTGACCGGGCCGATCGCCAAGGACACCCAGCTGTTCCTGGACGTCCCGGCCGGTACCCCGGACGGCTCGCTCGCCCTCAAGGCCGACGTCTCCACCGAGGTGCCCAGCGGCCGCGTGTTCCTGAGCAAGGGCTACACCGCCACCGACCACAGCCAGACCATGATCCTGGCCGGCTCCAGCAAGGTCAGCGTCTCCGCCGGGGCCAAGGCCACCTGGAAGCAGGGCAAGGGCGCGCTGATCGACAGCACCGCCAAGATCGAGTGCGCCAGCGGTGGCGTGCGGGTCTCCGTCACCAACGGTGGTGACGAGGCCGGCACCGTCACGGTCGGCAAGCAGCAGCTGACCGTCCAGCCGGGCAAGACCGAGAGCGTGCTCGTCCAGGTCGCCGAGAAGACCGAGTACAAGATCACCGTCGCCGGCCCGAACGGCTACAGCCGCGACTTCCAGGGCGTCCTGGACTGCAAGACCGGCACCGGCAACCCGACCTCGGCCCCGACCGCCCCGGCCACCCCGACCGGCACCGGCACCGCCACCCCCTCGGGCACCCCGAGCGCCGGCGGCGCCCACCCGGCTCCGTCCACCACCAGCGCCGCCCCGGGCACCGGTGGCCTGGCCCAGACCGGTGCCAATGACTCCACCCCGATCCTCGCCGCCGTCGCCGGTGGCCTGGTCGTGGCCGGTGGCGCCGCGGTCTTCGTCCTGCGCCGCCGTGGCCGTCACGGTCGCACCACCGCCTGAACCGCCTGAGCGGGCCACGGAAGGCGCTGACCTCCTGAAGGCCTGAGAAGCGGAACCGGCCCGGTTCCCCGCACCTGCTGCGGGGGGCCGGGCCGTCTGCGTGTCCCGCCGGGGTGTCCCGGTCACGGGGGCGGGGGGCCCGGCGCGGGCAGCCGGGGGCGATCGCCGTATCGCCGTACGGGGGCGGGGGAAGGGAGCCGGGGTCGGGAGCCGGGGGCGATCGCCGCAGGGTGGGGCGGGCAGCCGGGGGCGATCGCCGTACCGGGAAGGGCCGGATACCCCGGTGGGGTCACCTGGGCGGTTCGGGGCTCCCGGCCGGGTGCGGCACAATGGAACGCTGCAAGACGAATACTCCCGACGACGCCGGAGCGATCTCACGTGGCGGAATACATCTACACGATGCGCAAGGTGCGCAAGGCTCACGGAGACAAGGTCATCCTTGACGACGTGACGCTCAGCTTCCTCCCCGGAGCGAAGATCGGCGTCGTGGGCCCCAACGGTGCCGGTAAGTCCACCGTGCTGAAGATGATGGCCGGCCTGGAGCACCCCTCCAACGGCGACGCCTTCCTCTCGCCCGGTTTCACCGTCGGCATGCTGCTCCAGGAGCCGCCGCTCGACGAGACCAAGACGGTCCTGGAGAACGTCCAGGACGGCGTCAAGGAGATCAAGGGCAAGCTCGACCGCTTCAACGAGATCGCCGAGCTGATGGCGACCGACTACTCGGACGCGCTGCTCGACGAGATGGGCAAGCTCCAGGAGGAGCTGGACCACGCCAACGCGTGGGACCTGGAGGCCCAGCTGGAGCAGGCCATGGACGCGCTGGGCTGCCCGCCCGGCGACTGGGCCGTCACCAAGCTCTCCGGTGGTGAGAAGCGCCGCGTCGCGCTCTGCAAGCTGCTGCTGGAGGCCCCCGACCTGCTGCTGCTCGACGAGCCCACCAACCACCTGGACGCCGAGTCGGTGAACTGGCTGGAGCAGCACCTGGCCAAGTACGCCGGCACCGTCGTCGCCGTCACCCACGACCGGTACTTCCTGGACAACGTGGCCGGCTGGATCCTGGAGCTCGACCGCGGCCGCGCGATCGGCTACGAGGGCAACTACTCCACCTACCTGGAGAGCAAGCAGTCCCGGCTCAAGGTCGAGGGCCAGAAGGACGCCAAGCGCGCCAAGCGGCTCAAGGAAGAGCTGGAGTGGGTCCGCTCCAACGCCAAGGGCCGCCAGGCGAAGTCCAAGGCCCGTCTCGCTCGCTACGAGGAGATGGCGGCCGAGGCCGACAAGATGCGGAAGCTGGACTTCGAGGAGATCCAGATCCCGCCGGGCCCGCGTCTGGGCAGCGTCGTCATCGAGGTCGAGAACCTCAACAAGGCCTTCGGCGAGAAGGTCCTGATCGACGACCTGAGCTTCACCCTGCCGCGCAACGGCATCGTCGGCATCATCGGCCCGAACGGCGCGGGCAAGACCACCCTGTTCAAGATGCTCCAGGACCTGGAGACCCCGGACAGCGGCACGGTCAAGGTCGGCGACACCGTCAAGATCAGCTACGTCGACCAGACCCGCTCCAACATCGACCCGAAGAAGACCCTCTGGGAGGTCGTCTCCGACGGTCTGGACTGGATCAACGTCGGCCAGGTCGAGATGCCGTCCCGCGCCTACGTGTCGGCGTTCGGCTTCAAGGGCCCGGACCAGCAGAAGCCGGCCGGTGTGCTCTCCGGTGGTGAGCGCAACCGCCTGAACCTGGCGCTCACCCTCAAGCAGGGCGGCAACCTGCTGCTCCTCGACGAGCCCACCAACGACCTCGACGTCGAGACGCTCTCCTCGCTGGAGAACGCCCTGCTGGAGTTCCCCGGCTGCGCCGTGGTCATCTCCCACGACCGCTGGTTCCTGGACCGAGTGGCCACCCACATCCTCGCCTACGAGGGCGAGAGCAAGTGGTTCTGGTTCGAGGGCAACTTCGAGTCGTACGAGAAGAACAAGATCGAGCGACTGGGCGCCGACGCCGCCCGTCCGCACCGGGCCACGTACAAGAAGCTGACCCGAGGCTGACATCCAGCTGTCACAACGGCCCGGCAGACTGCCCTCCGGGGCGGCCTGCCGGGCCGCGGCCCGTCACCGAGGTTCGGCGGCGGGCGACCGGACACCGAGGAGAACACCCGTGGCTCGCCACATCTACGCCTGCCCGCTGCGCTGGTCCGACATGGACGCCTTCGGGCACGTCAACAACGTGGTCTTCCTGCGCTACCTGGAGGAGGCCCGGATCGACTTCATGTTCACCCAGGCCGCCGAGGCCGGTGCCGGGGAGTTCGCGGGCGGTTCGGTGGTGGCCCGCCACGAGATCGACTACAAGCGTCCGCTGGTGCACCGGCCGGAGCCGGTCACCGTCGAGACCCGGGTGACGCGCATCGGCAGCGCCTCGCTGACCGTCTCCTACGACATCAAGGACGTCCACGAGGACGGCTCCGAGACGGTGTACGTCCGCGCCTCCACCGTGGTCGTGCCCTACGACCTGGCCGAGGGCCGGCCGCGCCGGATCTCGCCGGTGGAGCGGGAGTTCCTCTCCCGGTTCATGGACGAGGCCCCGGTCGGCGCGGCAGTCTGAAAGTCCCCGGATCCCCGAGTTCCCGGATCCCCGAACCGATTCGAGCTGAGCCGCGTTGACCGTCACCGCCCGCCTCGCCCTGACCGACACCGGTGAGGCCGCCGACCTCTCCGCCTTCCTGCTGCGCCTGCTGCGCTTCGACAAGGCGGCGGCCGTGCGGCTGCAGGCGGTCGACCCGGCCGGGGCGGACGGCGTGCTGGCGGTCTTCGGGCGGCTGCCGCTGGGCGGTTCGGGCGCGCTGGTGATCCGTACGGCCCGGCTGAGCGGCCTGGACGAGCCGGTGGACCTGACCGTCTCGGCGGGCCAGCTGCTGGACGGCGTGGACACCGAGGCGGGCGCCGTGACGCTGCCCGCGCCGGTGACCGGTCCGGCCTGGGCCGGGCTGCTGCCGCCGCGGGCCGGCTGGCGGCCGGCCGGGGCCCCGCCGGTGGCCGAGGTGTACCCCGAACTGATGGCGGGGGTGCGGGAGTTCAGGGAGCGCACCGAGGCCGTCCCGGAGCAGTACCGGGGCCGCGGGGTGCTGGACCGGCTGGCGGACGAGATCTGGTCCCGGCCGGTCGGCGTGCTGCCGGAGCTGCCGCTGCGCGCGGTGCACGCCGCGTACGTGATCGGCTTCCTGAAGCCGGGCGCCGCGCTCTCGGTGCACCGGGCGGGCGGCTGGCTGCGGCTGAGCGCCCCGGCGGGTTCGGTGGTGGTGCGGACGGCGGCCGCGCCGGGTGCGGGGCTGGGGCTCAGTCCGCTCCGGTGACGCGGAGCCGGGGGCTCAGCCCGGGGTGTTGATCATCGAGGCGGCGGCGTAGGTCAGGTAGTCCAGCAGCTGTCGCTCGTGCTCGGCGGGCAGGTCCAGGCTGGCCACGGCGGCGCGCATGTGCGTCAGCCAGGCGTCGTGCGCGGCCTTGTCGACCTTGAACGGCGCGTGCCGCATCCGCAGTCGGGGGTGGCCGCGGCGCTCGCTGTAGGTGCGCGGGCCGCCCCAGTACTGCATGAGGAACAGGGCCATCCGCTCCTCGGCCGGGCCGAGGTCCTCCTCGGGGTACATCGGCCGCAGCAACTCGTCCTCGGCGATGCCCTCGTAGAAGCGGCGGGTCAGCAGCCGGAAGGTCGGCTCACCGCCGACCTGCTCGAAGAAGGTCTCCTCGCTGAACGTGCCTCGCCCGATCTCTGTCACCCGACCATGGTCGCAGACGCCGACGGGGTCGTACACCGGGACCAAAGGCGTACGACCCCGTCGGGCCGGAGGTGTCAGGAGGGGAGGATCAGGCGTCTTCCCACTTGAACAGCTTCCAGGCGATGCCGGTCAGCACGGCCGCGAAGAGCAGCAGTCCGCCCATGGTCGGCAGGGCGTCGGCGATGCCGCCGCCGCGGGTCAGCACGGTCTGGGCGGTGTCGACCAGGTAGTGCAGCGGCATGACCTTGGAGACGGTCTGCAGCCAGCCCGGGGCGCCGTCCATCGGGAAGAACGAGCCGGACAGGAACGACATCGGCAGCACGATGATCTGCGAGATGCCGTTGGCCGCCTCCTCGGTCTTGGCGACCGAACCGGCCAGCAGGCCGATCGACATGAAGGCGAGCGTCGCACAGGCCACCAGCGGGAGGACCAGCCACCAGTTGCCGGTGAGCTTGAGCCCGAAGAAGCTGGTGGCGACCACCAGGAAGACGCTGGTCTGCAGGAACGCGGTGAGCAGCGAGACCAGGATCCGGGAGCTGACCACCGTGCCGGCGTTGATCGGCGCCAGCCGCAGCCGGCGCAGCACCTTGGACTTGCGCCAGTTGACCAGGGTCAGCGCGGCGCCGAAGACCGCGCCGGTGGCGACGGCCCAGCCGAGCAGGCCCGGGGTGAGGAACTGGATCGGCTTGAGCGACTTGTCCTCGACCTGCTGGGAGTCCAGCACGTAGGCGGCCGGCTGGTGGGTGGCCTGCTGGTTGGCCTCCTGGACGACCGAGTTGAGGATGCCCTGGAGCGCGCCGGCCCTGACCTGGTCGGCGGCGGTGTAGCGCAGCTCCACCGTGCCGTCCGGGCCCTGCTTGATCATCGCGTCGAAGTCGCCCTTGCGGACCTTCTCCAGCGTGCCGGCCTCGTCGTCGGTCCTGGTGATGGTGAGGACCTTGTCCAGGCCGGTCCGCTGGTCGCCCTGGATCGAGTCGAACAGCTTCACCGCGCCGACCTGCGCGACCTTGGCGTGCGGGCTGCTGGAGCCCTTGGTCACGGAGCCGAAGAAGACCAGGAACACCAGCGGGAACAGCAGGACGAAGAAGGTCGCGGTGCGGTCGCGCTTCATCCCGAGCAGCATCGCGCGGGACAGGCTCCAGAACGCGCTGACCCGCTCCCGCCCCTCGGCGGCGCCGGCCGAACCACCGCGTGGTGCGGGGGCCTTCGGCTCGGTGGAGGTGGTGGAGGTCATGCGCGGAACTCCCGTCCGGTCAGCTGGAGGAAGACGTCCTCCAGGGTGGCGCCGCGCACTTCGAGGCCGCGCAGCGCGTTCTGCTCGGCGAGGACGCTGAGGACCGGGGCGGGAAGGCGGGTGGAGACGGAGAGCGAGACGGTGTCGTCCTCCAGGGTGGCGATGTCGGAGCCGGCCACGGCCAGCAGTTCGCGGGCCCGCTCGAGCGGCAGCTGGCCGGAGGCCACGCTGATCCGGACGGTGTCGTCGATCTCGCGGATCAGCGCCGCCGGGGCGCCGGTGTGGAGGATCTTGCCGTGGTCCATGATCGAGACCCGGTCGCAGAGGACCTCGGCCTCGTCCAGGTAGTGGGTGGTCAGGACGACGGTGCGGCCCTCGGCGTTGATGTCCCGCAGCAGGTCCCAGAGGTTGCGGCGGGCCTGCGGGTCGAGGCCGGTGGTGGGCTCGTCCAGGAAGACGAGCTCCGGGTCGTGGGCCAGTGCGCAGGCGATCGACAGGCGCTGGGCCTGACCGCCGGACATCTGGTCGGTGAGGGTCTCGGCCTTGTCGGCGAGGCCGACCCGCTCCAGCATCGCGTCGGCCCGCTTGGAGCCGACTCCGTAGAACGACGCGAAGGTGCGGATGGTCTCCCGGGCCGTCAGTTTCCGGAAGAAGGCGGAGGCCTGGAACTGCACGCCGATGCGCGGCAGCAGTTTCGGATTGCGCGGCCAGGGGGCCATCCCCAGCAGTTCGACCCGGCCCTCGTCGGGCTTCCGGACCCCTTCCAGGATCTCCATGGTGGTGGTCTTCCCGGCGCCGTTCGGGCCCAGGATCCCGTAGAATTCGCCGGCCTCGACGGTGAGTGAAACCCCGTCGACGGCCTGCACGTCCCCGTACCGCTGGCGGATGCCGTCAGCGGATATTGCAGCAGTCATGAGGCCAGAGAATAGGGGTTTCGGAGGGTCTTGTGCACACCGGGGACGGGGATTTGTGGAATCCCTGAGGAAGCCGCAGAGAAAACCGGGCCGGGCGGAAAGTCGAATTCCGCCCGGCCCGGCCGGATTTGTCGCTGACGCGTGCTCAGGAGTAGGTCAGGAGCGGTGCATCGTGATCGTCGTCCAGGCACCGACGTGGATCCGGTCGCCGTCGCTCAGCGGTACGGCGGTGTGCGGGGCGATCGGTTCCGCGCCCCCGTTCACGGTGGTGCCGTTGGTCGAGCCCTGGTCGACCAGGACCCAGCTGCCGTCCGCCTGTTCGGCGAGCAGCGCATGCTGGTGCGAGGCGCCCGGATCCTCCGGCGGCACCGACAGGTCGATCTCCGGGACGGTGCCCCGGTGCTGGCTGCGCCGGCCGATCCGCAGCTGGCCGCGGCCGGTCAGCGGGATGCGGCGCTCGGGGCAGTACGGCGGGAAGAACAGGCCGGCCGCCTCGGGGCCGCTGCGGGCCATCATGTCGGTGAAGTAGTCGCGGTCGGCCGAGACCACCGCGATCCAGTTGGCCCGGACCGGCTCGGCCGGGACGCCCTCCGGCTGGGCCTGCGGCTGGGACTGCGGCGGGGCCAGGTGGAAGGAGGTGCCGAAGTCGCCGCCGCGGGTGTTCGGGCCGGGGCCGGCCGGCTGGGCGTACACCGGGCCGGAGTCCTCGCGGACCGGGGCCTCCGGGAAGGCGCCCTCCGGCGGAGGGTAGCCGTAGGTGTGGGGGTACTCCGGCTGCTGCGGGTACCCCGGGGCCTGCGGCTGGTGCGCCTGGTGCGGCTGCGGCGGGACGGGCGGACCGGGCGGGGCCTGCGCCGGCTGCGCGGTGCCGCCGTAGGCCGCCGGGATGTTCAGCGGCGGGGGCTGGGCCGGGCCGGGCGCGGGTGCGGGTGCGGGTGCGGCGCCGGCCGGCACCTGGCGGCGCGAGGGGGTGGACAGCTCGTAGTCGTAGCCGCACTCCTCGCAGAACCGGCCGGTCTGCGGGCTGCGGCAGATCGGGCAGACGGCCAGGCCCTCGGTGAGGCCGTGGGGTGCGCCGGGCGGCGGTACGGCCCCGGGCGGCGGGTAGCCGCCGGGCGGGGGGAACGCTCCGGGCGGGGGCGGCGGGACGGCCCCCGGGTGTGCCGGGGGCGCGGGCGGCGCGCCGTAGTGGGCACCGCCGTGCTGCGGATACCCCGGGTGGGCGCCGGCGGCCGGGTCGGCGCCGGACGCGCCCGGGTACCCCCCGTGGGCGCCGGGTGCCGGGGCCGGCGGAGTCATCGGGAAGCCGCAGAAGTCGCACCAGTCCTCGGCCTGCGACTCGTGGCCCCTCGGGCAGATCGGCATCAGGTCCCCCTCGTTTCGGGCCGGTGCGGTGCGGCGTGGCGCCGGGCGGCCGGCCCGATCACGTCTTCAGCGGTCACTTCTTCACACGTACCGTCTTGGTCGACCGGGTCTCAAGGGTCATCGAGTCGGCCTCGCTCACGTTCTTACGGAACCGAACCGTACCCTCCTTCGGGTCCACCACGTCCACCACCTTCTGCAGCAGCTTGAAGGTGCCGTCGTTGCCGGTCGCGTGGGCGATCCGGACGGCGGCGCCCAGCTTGGCGGTGGCGGTGTCGACGTCCCCGGCGCGGTGGGCCTCCAGGCCCTCCTGGATCGAGGAGGCGAGTTCGGCCTGCCCGGTGTAGTGGGCGACCTGCGGGCTGATCCGGGTCGAGGAGGCGAGGTCGTCCGTCCAGACCGCCTTGACCAGGCCCTGGCTGAGCACCTCGGGGGTGCCGCCGCCGACCTGCGGGGGCAGCACCAGGCTGATCCGGGCGGCGAGCATCTCGTTGCCGACCGAGGCGGCCGGGACCTCGACGCAGACGTGGTAGTCGCGGCTCTCGTCGCCCCAGGAGCCGGTGGGGTAGTCGCCGGCCCGGGGGCCGGCCTCGGCCCGGCGGCCGGTGAGGTCCTCGACGGCGGGGGCGACCTGCTTGACGAACTTGACCGCGGCGTTGGCCGGGGTCCAGATCCGCAGGGCCACGTCGGCGACCTGCTTGCCCATCGCGCCGGTCATCATCGAGCGGAAGTCCTCGGCGAGGCCGGAGGGTTCGGCGACGATGTCGGTGGTGCCGAGCAGCGCCGAGGAGATCTTGCGCAGTTCGTCGATCCGCCAGTCGGTGCCGACGCCGCGGCAGTCGGCGGTGAAGTGGCCGGTGACCCGCTCGATGTTGCGGGCGAGGTCCTCCGCCGACTCGTGCTCGTTGTTGCCGTCGGTGAGCAGGATGGCGTGCCGGATGGCGATGTCGCGGCGGGTGAGGAAGAGCTTGTCGGCCTTGGCCAGCCAGGTGCCCATCGCGGTGCCGCCGGCCGCGGTGAGGCGGCGCAGCGACTCCTTGGCCTGCTCCCGGGTGCTCGCCGAGGCGGTCGCCAGGGTGCCGTCGCCGGGGTAGATGTCGCGGGCCTCGTGGGTGCCGGCCACCACGGCGAAGGCGGTGCCGTCGCGCAGCGCGTCGATGGCGGCGGCGGTGGCCTCCCGGGCTCCGTTGATCTTGGTCTTGGGGTAGTCCATCGAGCCCGAGCAGTCGACCAGGATCACCACGGCGGCGTTGGCGTCGCCGCCCGGCCGGCCGACGTCGGTGATCCCGAGCGGGCGGCCGCCGGAGGTGCCGCCGCCGGTGGAGGTGACGGTGACGATGGCGTTGACCTCGCGGGCGCCGTCGGCCAGGTACTCGTTCTGGAAGATCTCCACGTCGAACCTGGGCAGGTTCGGCTTCGCCAGTGTTGCCATGGGGCGGTGGCTCCCGTCGGGTGAAAGGTGGATGCGATCGGGTCGGTGGGGCGGTCCGGCGGACGGGGGCCGTCGGACCGTTCGCGGCGGGCCGGTCAGGCCGTCGGCGGGTGCGGCGGCTGCGGC
>NZ_MECK01000044.1 GCF_014596465.1 Streptomyces sp. CBMA123
GCGCAGCAGGACGGCCGCGTGGGTGCCGTCCTCGGGCAGGACGGCGATGCCGACGGCGGCGGTCAGGCCGTTGCCCCGGGCCGGGCGGGGCGCTCTGGTGCCGGAGGACCAGTCGAGCAGCAGGTGCCGGCGGACCGACCAGATCAGCCGCTCGGCGACGTGCACGGCGCCCTCGGCCCCGGTGTCCGGCAGCACCACCAGGAACTCCTCGCCGCCGTAGCGGCCCAGGGTGTCGGCGCGGCGGATCTCCATCGCGAGCCGCTGGGCGAGGTCGCGCAGCACCGCGTTGCCGCGGGCGCGGCCGTGCTCGGCGGTGACGGCGTCGAAGCCGGCGATCTCCAGCAGCAGGACGGCCAGCGGGCGCGGGCCGTCGGCCTGGTCGGTGTGCTCGGCGCGGCGGGACCGTTCGATCTCCCGGTCCAGGGTGAGCTGCAGGTGGCGGTAGTTCCAGACACCGGTGAGCGGGTCGCAGGAGGCGGTGCGCTCCAGTTCGGCGCAGCACTCCTCCAGCTCGGCGATCCGCCCGGTCAGCCGTTCCCGGTCCTCGGCGGCCTCGGCGCGTTCCCGGCGGCCGCGCAGGCCGAGCGCGGTGGCCCCGGCCAGTGCGGGGGCGCTCAGCGCGGCCAGGGCCTGGACCAGCAACGGGGTGGACAATCGGGGGCCCTTTCGCGTGTCAGGCTCTGCGCGTCACGGTTTTCGGACGCGGAGGATCCGGTGCACAACGAGAAGAGCGACCTGAGGACACGGCTGTTGACGCGACGGCGCGCACTCACCGCCGAGGGGCGCGCGGAGGCGGCGGACGCGCTGGCCGGGCACGCCTGGGAGCTGGCGGCCGCCGGCAGCACGGTGGCCGCGTACGTCTCGGTGGGCGCGGAGCCCGGGACCAGGCCGCTGCTGGACGCGCTGCGGGAGAGCGGTGTGCGGGTGCTGCTGCCGGTGCTGCTGCCCGACAACGACCTGGACTGGGCCGAGTACACCGGGCCCGGGGAGCTGGCCCCGGCCGGGCGCGGGCTGCTGGAGCCGGTCGGGCCGCGGCTCGGGCCGGAGGCCGTCACGGGGGCCTCGGTGGTGCTGCTGCCGGGCCTGGCGGTGGACCGGGGCGGGCTGCGGCTGGGCCGGGGCGGCGGCAGCTACGACCGGGTGCTGGCCCGGCTGGAGCGGTCGGGGGCGCGGCCGGTGCTGGCGGTGCTGCTGTACGAGCACGAGCTGCTGGAGCGGGTGCCGGCCGAGCCGCACGACCTGCCGGTGGACCTGGCGGTCACGCCCTCGGGGGTGCGGGCGCTCGGCTGAGGGCCCGGGTGGGCGCCCTGGTGGACCGACGGCGGCGGCCCCGCTCCCCTCATCGGGGAGCGGGGCCGCCGCCGTCCGCGCGTCGTACCGGCGTCAGCCGGTGGTGAGCACCAGCTTGTGCTGGGTGGCCTTCTCGACCGCGTCCGGGGTGAACGCCCAGGTCAGCAGCTTGCCCTTGAGCCAGAGGTCGGTCTGGTCGTTGTAGTTCTGGTGGAAGGCGTGGCCGGAGGCGCCGCCGACGTTGACCCAGCGCGAGGAGTCCAGGTCGTTCAGGTCGACCACCATCCGCATCGACGGGATCCAGTCCACCTGGTAGCCGGCCGCCGCGTTCCAGCCCGCCGCGTCGACCGCCGCCGAGCCGCCGGAGAGGCGGTAGGGGCCGCGGTTGAGCAGCTTGTGGACGACGCCGGAGGCGATCGAGGAGTTGTCGGTGCCGAGGGTCTGCTCGCGCAGGTCCAGCTTGTGCAGGCGGCCCCAGCTCCAGGTGGAGATGTCCTTGCCGAGCAGCGAGGTCAGGTCCTGGCGGGCGTTCTTCATGGCCTCCTTGAGGAGGTTGTCCAGGCCCTTCTGCTCCTTGTGCTGGGAGTCGATGTACGTCCACCACGAGCTGTCGGGCTTGTCCAGCTGGGCGCGCACCACCTCGGTCCAGCGGTCGCCGCCGTCCGGCTGGGCCTTGCCCGGGTCGCGGGTGCCGCACTGGGTGACGATCCTGCTGGAGCTGTCCGGCTTGGTCGGGTCGTCCTGCTGGCGGACCAGCAGGCAGTTGTCCTTGGCGCGGATGTCGGCCGGGAACTTCTGCCCGAAGGCGAGGCTGAGCAGGTTGCGCCAGACGCCGTTGTAGTAGGCGGCGGCGGCCGAGTCGGCGTCCTGGTGGAAGTTCCAGTCCTTCAGCAGGTCCTGGGCCTCGCGCACGTACGGGTCGTCGATCTGCTGCTTGAGCAGCAGCGGGACGAGCGTCTTGGCCATGATGCTGGTGTTGTCCAGCTGGAGGGTCTGCATGTCGTCCGGCGAGATCTTGCCGTTGTTCTTGAGCAGGCCCTCGATCTGGTCGGTGATCTCCTTGGCCCGGGTGCCGTACTCCCAGTCCTTGGTGAGGTTGTACTTGTAGCTCGGGTCCACCACGGCCTGGTTGGCGGTGACGATGTAGCCGGCGGCCGGGTCGAGGCTCCACGGCAGGGCGGTGAAGGGGACCGGGTCCGGCTTCCACTGGTAGGAGGAGTCCCAGCCCGGGGCGGGCATGGAGCCGTCGCCCTTGCCGCGCACCGGGATGACGCCCGGGGCCTGGTAGCCGATGTGCTTGGCGTCGGCGTAGATCAGGTTCTGCGCGGGGACGGCGAAGTCCTTGGCGGCGGCGCGGAACTCGTCCCAGTTGCGGGCCTTGTCCAGCTCGAAGACGGCGTCCATGGTCTTGCCCGGGCTGAGCGCCGTCCACTGCAGGGCGACACCGTAGCCGCCGGTGCCGCGGTCGGGGGCGGAGCTGCCGTTGGGGGCGTACTTGCCGACGTTCTGCTGCTCGGTGCTCACGTCGGAGATGAGCGGGGCGCCGGTCTGGGTGGTGCGGACGGTGATGGTGCGGTCCTCGCCGCCGGCGACCTTGATGGTCTCCTTGCGGAGGTCGAACTTCACGTCCTTGCCGTCGACCTGGTAGGTGTCCGGGCCGGTGACCTTCTCCAGGTAGAGGTCGCTGACGTCCGCGCCCAAGTTGGTGAAGCCCCAGGCCACGTCCTTGTTGTGGCCGATTATCACGCCGGGCATGCCGGCGAAGGTGAAGCCGGAGACGTCGTACTGGCAGGCCGAGGAGACGGTCCGGCAGTGCAGGCCCATCTGGTACCAGACCGAGGGCAGGCCGGGGCCGAGGTGCGGGTCGTTGGCCAGCAGCGGCTTGCCGGTGGTGGTGTGCGAGCCGGCGACCACCCAGGAGTTGGAGCCGATGCCCTGGCCGGGGCGGCCGAGCAGCTGCGGCATCGCGTCGATCCGGTCGGTGAGGCCCTGCATCAGGGCCTTGGTGGTGGCCGCGCCCTGGGTGGTGGAGCCGCCGGGGGCCGTACCGGGCTGGGCGGAGCCGTCGGCCGGGCGGTAGGTGTCGCCGCTGACGGTGCCGGTCTTCACGATCGTGCCGTTGCGGGAGTACGGGTAGTCCGGGTACAGCTCGGCGATCTTGTCCGGGCCGAAGTCCTGGGCCAGCAGCGAGCGGTCGATCTCCTCCTGGAGGTTCCCGGAGAGGTTCCAGGCCATCGCCTTGAGCCAGGCCACCGAGTCGACCGGGGTCCACTGCTCGGGCTTGTAGCCGCTGTTGACGGCGCCGAGCAGGGCGTACTCCAGCGAGGCCTTCTCCCCGCCGGGGTGCTCGCCGAGCCAGGCGTTCACGCCGTCCGCGTAGGCCTGGAGGTTCTTCTTGGCCTCCGGGGAGAGCTTGGTGTCGTACTCCTTCTGCGCCACCTGCCGCCAGCCCATGGTGCGGATGAAGGAGTCGGTGTCGACCTGGCTGTCGCCGAACATCTCGGACAGCCGGCCCGCGGTGATGTGCCGGCGGACGTCCATCTCCCAGAAGCGGTCCTGGGCCTGGACGTAGCCCTGGGCGCGGAACATGTCCTCGGGGGTGTCCGCGTACAGCTGCGGGATGCCGTTGGCGTCCCGCTTGACGTCGACCGGCGCGCTCAGGCCCGCCATCTTGACCGTGCCGTCGACCTCCGGGAAGGAGGCGCGGACCGCGGTGACCCCGCGGTAGCCGCCGTAGCCGACGCCGGCCACCAGCAGCACGACCAGCATGATCACGATCAGACGGGCGCGCCGGAACTTCTTCGAGCGGGGCATCTGGGTCCTTGCGGTCCTGACTTCGGGGCGGGCGGGCGTGTCCGGGGCCTGGGGCCGGGACAGGGCACCACATTAGGCCGAGTCGGCGGAGCGCTGTGAACGGGGGACCGAGCTGGAGCCAAGCCGGGACCAAGCTAAAGGTATGGCAAAATGTTAGACTGAGTAACGATCCGCAACAGGAGCATTGACGCCTTCTTAGCGGTCCGGTGCCCGACAGCACCCTCCCTGCACCAACGGAACACCTTCAGCACCACCTGACACCCCGCCCGCCCATGCCTGCCCGAGGTGCCACTGCGTGAACGTCGCCCACCTGAACCAGCTCCTGCTCGAAGCCTCCGTGATCCTGCTCTTCGCGGTGGTCGCCGTCCGGTTCTCGACCCGATCAGGACTGCCCAGTCTGCTGATCTACCTCGGGATCGGCGTGGCACTGGGCCAGAACGGGATCGGCGTCACCTTCAACAACGCCGAACTGACCCAGGTGCTCGGCTACGCGGCACTCGTGGTGATCCTGGCCGAGGGCGGCCTCAAGACCAGCTGGCGCGAGGTGAAGCCGGCGATGCCGGCGGCCACCGTACTGGCCACCGTCGGCGTCGGGATCAGCGTCTTCGTCACCGCGGCCGGCGCGCACTGGCTGGTCGGCCTGGAGTGGCGGACCTCGCTGCTGCTCGGCGCGATCGTCTCCTCCACCGACGCGGCGGCCGTCTTCTCGGTCCTGCGGATGGTCCCGCTGCCGCACCGGCTCACCGGCCTGCTGGAGGCCGAGTCCGGCTTCAACGACGCCCCCGTGGTCATCCTGGTCGTCGCCTTCGCCTCGGTCGGCGAACTGGACTCCTGGTACGTGCTGCTCGGCACGATCGCCGCCGAACTGGCGATCGGCGTGGCGGTCGGCCTGGCCGTCGGCAAGCTCGGCGCGTTCGCGGTCAAGCACGTCGCGCTGCCCTCCTCCGGCCTCTACCCGATCGCCGTGGTGGCGCTCACCGTGCTCGCCTACGCCGGCGGCTCGCTGCTGCACGGCTCCGGCTTCCTCGCCGTCTACATCAGCGCGGTGATCCTCGGGAACTCCAAGCTCCCGCACGGACCGGCGGTGCGCGGCTTCGCCGACGGACTGGCCTGGATCGGGCAGATCGGCATGTTCGTGCTGCTCGGCCTGCTGGCCGCGCCCGAGAGCATGGGCGACGCGGTGGTCCCCGCGCTGGTGATAGGCGCGGTGCTGGTCTTCCTGGCCCGGCCGCTGTCCGTGGTGCTCACCCTGACCCCGTTCAAGATGCCCGTCCGGGAGCAGGCGCTGCTCAGCTGGGCCGGGCTGCGCGGGGCGGTGCCCATCGTGCTGGCCACCATCCCGGTGGTCTCCGGCGCGCACCGGGCCGAGGACGTGTTCAACATCGTCTTCATCCTGGTGGTCGTCTTCACCCTGCTCCAGGGCCCGACCCTGCCCTGGATGGCCAAGCGGCTGCGGATCGGCGAGGGCGCGATGGGGCAGGACCTCGACATCGAGTCCGCCCCGCTGGAGAAGCTGCACGGGCACCTGCTGTCGGTCGCGCTCTCGCCGACCTCGCGGATGTCCGGCGTGGAGATCAGCGAGCTGCGGCTGCCCAAGGGGGCGGCGGTCACCCTGGTCGTGCGGGAGGGCAACTCCTTCGTGCCGGACAAGGCGACGATGCTGCGCGGCGGGGACGAGCTGCTGGTGGTCACCACCGACGAGGTGGGCGAGGCGGCCGAGCGGCGGCTGCGGGCCGTGGACAAGGGCGGCAAGCTGGCGGGGTGGCTGAACGGGCGGTGAGCGCCTGAGCGCGGGCGGCCTGCGTGGCTCGGGTGGCCAGCGCGACCTGAGCGGCCTGGGTGGCTCGGGTGACCTGCGTGGCTCGGGTGACCTGCGTGGCTCGGGTGACCTGCGCGACCTGGGTGGCCTGGCGGTATCTACGCGCGTAACTGTATGCTGGTTCGACCACGCCGTATAACTACCGTTAGACCACCCCCAGCATCTGCCTGACGCAGAGTTGGCGCGACCGCTCGGCGGCCGCGGTCCGGCACCGGCCCACCAGGCCCGGCCGACCCGGTATCTACCCCGGTCGACGCGCGAGAGGACGACTCTCGGCGCCGTCGGGGCCACCCCATGCCCTGCCGCGCTACCAGGCAGCAGGAAGGACCGACCGTGACGGCCCGCCGAACGGTCGAGATCACCGCGGACTCCGCTCCGGAGACCGCGACCAGCACTGTGGACACCGCCGCCGAGCCGCCCGCCAGGGTCGGGTACGGCGAGTTGCTGCGCACACCCGGCGCCTGGACGTTCCTGTCCCCCGCCCTCGTCGCGCGGCTGCCCTACGCGATGCTCAGCATGGGCCTCCTGCTGCTCGTCACCCAGACCACCGGCTCGTACGGCACCGCCGGTACGGCCGTCGCCGTCGCCGCCGTCGCCCAGGCCCTGATCGGGCCGCAGACCGGGCGGCTGGCCGACCGGTACGGCCAGGCCGCGGTGCTGGTCCCGACGGTGCTGGTGCACGCGGCCTCGGTCGGCGTGCTGATCGCGCTGGCGCTCGGCCACGCACCGGACTGGAGCGTGTACCTGGCCGCCGTCCCCGCCGGGGCGAGCGTGCCGCAGGTCGGCGCGATGGTCCGGGCCCGCTGGGTCTCCACCTTCACCGGGGAGGGCGCCTCGCCCGCCGCCGGCGCCAAGGTGAGCACCGCCTTCGCCTTCGAGTCCGTGACGGACGAGTTCACCTTCGTGGTCGGCCCGATCCTGGCCGCCAACATCGCCGCCCTCGCCAGCCCGGCGGTCGCGCTGGTCGTCGAGGCCTCGCTGACCCTGGTCGGCGGTCTCGCCTTCGCGGCCCAGCGGCGCAGCGCCCCCGCCCGGATCCTCCCGGAACCCGGCGTGCGACGCGCCTCGGCGCTGGCCTCGCCCGGCGTCCGGCTGCTGGTCGGAGCCTTCCTCGGGGTCGGCGCGGTGTTCGGCGGCATGCAGGTGTCGGTCAACGCCTTCGCCGACTCGGTGGGGCAGCACGACTCCGGCGGCACGGTGTACGGGATCTTCGCGGGCGGCTCGATGCTGGCCGGCGTGCTGTACGGCGTGATCGCCTGGCGGCGGCCGGTGCAGCAGCGGATGGCCATGAGCTACACGATGCTGGTGCTGGGCTGCTCGGTGCTGTGGGCGATGCCCAACCTGGTCGCCCTGACGGTCGCCGGGCTGGTCTGCGGTCTGGCCATCGCCCCGACCCTGATCAGCGGCTACACCCTGGTCGAGACGCTGGTCGCGGACGGCGCCAAGACGGAGGCCTTCACCTGGCTGACCGGCGCGATCGGGCTGGGCCTGGCGTTCGGCTCGATGGCGGCGGGCAAGCTGCTCGACGGCCACGGGCCCTCGGTCGGGTTCCTGGTGCCGGCCGTCGGTGCCGGGCTGGGGCTGATCGCGCTGCTGTCGATGCGGCACCTGCTGGTGGCCCCGGGCGGGGCGAGCCGGGTGGTGGCTTCGTCGGCCGAGCGCGGCAACGCGGCACAGCTCGTCGGCGCGGCCAAGGGCTGAACGCGCGGTGGGCGGTGACGCGGTACCGGCTCATCTCACACCGGATTCGCTGGACTGATCCAACGGAATACCGCATCATTGACCATCGTTAGCACTCATCAGGCGAGAGTGCCAGGAGGAAGACAAGTGCCCACGTACCAGTACCAGTGCACCGAGTGCGGCAACGGCCTGGAGGCGGTGCAGAAGTTCACCGACGAGGCGCTGACCACGTGCCCCGACTGCCAGGGACGGCTCCGCAAGGTCTTCTCGGCCGTGGGTGTCGTGTTCAAGGGCTCGGGTTTCTACCGCACCGACAGCCGCTCGTCCTCCAGCAGCACGGTGGGCGCGGGTTCGTCCACCGGCTCCTCGACGTCGACCACGGCCTCGTCGTCGACCTCGGGTTCGGGTTCGTCCGGTTCGTCGAGCTCTTCCGGCTCGTCCAGCTCGTCCAGCTCGTCGAGCAGCCCGGCTCCGGCCGCCGGCTGACCTCGGTTTCACGGGAAGGCCCGTCGGCCCCGCTTCGCGCGGGGGCCGGCGGGCCTTTTCGCGTGCCTTGTCGCCCGCTTCTCGCGCGGCCTTCCGTCGCCTTCGTCAACTTTCGAGGGCCGAATTAGCTCGTGTGAGTGTACGAAGTTATCCACAGGGGCGGGTTTGTCCACAGGCTGTGGGAATCCGTTTCCCGGTCGCGGCGGGAACGCGCAGGGTGTGGGTCATCGAGCAAGAACCGACCGAATCCGGAGGTGTCCCGATGACGACCACGAGCCCGCCCCTCTCCCTCCCCCTGCCCGCCCCCACCGTGCCGCCCCGGCGGGAGGTGCCGAGCTTCCCGCCGATCCGGCGCGGGTGCGGCAGGTGGCACCGCTGGCGCCGAGCCGTCCGACGGCGGGGCGGGGTGCCCGCGCTGGTACTGCTCGCGGTAGCCGCGGCGCTCGCCTCCGGGCCTCTGCGGGCCGGGCTGCCGCCGCCCGCCGCGGGCGCGGTGGGCCGTACGGGTTGTCAATCCGGGCTGCCGGAAGATCACCCGTAACCCAGGAACGACTTCGTCGTTCGAGGCGGCATGAAAGGCTTCAAGGAATTCCTGCTGCGTGGAAATGTCGTCGAACTCGCCGTCGCCGTGGTCATCGGCGCGGCCTTCACCAACATCGTCAACGCCTTCGTCAAGGGCGTGATCAACCCGCTCGTCGGCGTGTTCGGGACGAAGGACCTGGCGTCCTACAGTTCCTGCCTCAAGGGGCCCTGCGAGGTGAGCGGCACCGGTGAGGTCACGTCCGGAATCCTCATCCTGTGGGGGTCGGTGCTCAGTGCCGCCCTGCAGTTCCTGATCACCGCCGCCGTCGTCTACTTCGTCCTGATCGTGCCGATGAACCGGATGGCGGCCAGGCGCAAGAGCATCGCCGAGGTGGCAGCCGAGGCCGAGGCCAAGGAGGTCCAACTGCTGACCGAGATCCGCGACGCGCTGGTCGCGACGCGTTAGGGCACGCCCTCAGTCCCCGTGGTGCGGCGGGCGCTGGCTCAGGTACCAGTCCAGCCCCCGCCCACCGCTCTGCCCCGCCCCCGGGCGGTCGCCCCAGCCGGCGTCGGTGTCGTCCCGGGACTGCTGGTCCAGCGGGTCACGGAAGAGCAGCCGGGCCTTGGCCTCGGCCTCGCGCTTCTCCTGCTCCTGCCCGTCTTCCTGTCCCTGCCGTTGTTCGTTCACCCTGTCCACTCCCCTGCCGATCCCCTGCTCACGGTCTGACCTGTCCCTCCAGCCTAAGAGGCCCATGACGCGCCTCGGGCCCCGGTGCGGAGCGCTCCGCATCAGGGCCCGGGTGGCAGGCCACCGGCCGTCGATCGTCAGGCGGCTTCGAAGCCCGCGTGGTCGGCGATCTTCTTCAGCTCGGCCAGGGCGTGCTTCTCGATCTGCCGGATCCGCTCGCGGGTGAGGCCGTGCTGCTTGCCCACCTCGGTGAGGGTGCGCTCGCGGCCGTCCTCCATCCCGTAGCGGGAGCGGATGATCGACGCGGTGCGGTCGTCCAGCCGCCCGATCAGGCCGTCCAGCTCCTCGCGGCGGAGCATGACCATCACGGCGTCCTCGGGGGACGTCGCCCCGGTGTCCTCCACCAGGTCGCCGAACTGGGTCTCGCCCTCGTCGTCGACGGACATGTTGAGGCTGACCGGGTCGCGGGCCCAGTCCAGCACGTCCTTGATCCGGGCCTCGGTGGTGTCCAGCTCGGCCGCGATCTCGGCCGGCTCGGCCTCACGGCCCAGCTCCTTGGACTTCTCCCGCTGCACCCGTCGGATCCTGCCCAGCTCCTCGACCAGGTGCACGGGCAGCCGGATGGTGCGGGACTGGTCGGCGATCGAGCGGGTGATCGCCTGGCGGATCCACCAGGTCGCGTAGGTGGAGAACTTGAAGCCCTTGGCGTAGTCGAACTTCTCGACGGCGCGCACCAGGCCCGCGTTGCCCTCCTGGATGAGGTCCAGCAGGGGGAGGCCGCTGCGCGGGTAGCGCCGGGCGACCGCCACCACCAGGCGGAGGTTCGAGCGGATGAAGACGTCCTTGGCGCGCTCGGCGTCGGCGGCTATCGCCTCCAGCTCCTCGCGCGTGACACCGTCGGGGAGTTCGTCCCCCTCCAGCAGGTGCTGGGCGTACACACCGGCCTCGATCCGCAGCGAGAGCTCGACCTCCTCGGCGGCATCGAGCAGGGGCGTCCTGGCGATCTCGTCGAGGTACATACCGACCAGGTCGCGGTCGGCCTCGAAGTTGGTCGGGCGGGCCGCGCGAGTCCGGTCGGCCCTGTCACGAACGACGGCACGGGTGGCCATGCTTGCTCCCTTTGACTGGTGTTGCCGAGGTCTGCCTGCCTGCCCCCAGGAGGGCAAGAAGTGCGGGCCCCTGGGGGCTCACACGTAACGATCCAACGAACAGATTCCGGACAACATTCCCAAGTCGTTCAGATTCTTCCCGGCGATGCAGTATCCTGCCGGTTTTCACCCCGGCTCTGGACACTCGGTGACCGATCGGGCACCTCCGGTGCTCGCGAGCGACCGCTTCGCAAGCGCTTCTTCACCGTCCGCACACCCGACCGCCGCCCCTTGGTTGAACAGGCGGACGATCGCCGGCGTTCCCGGGCGCCCCCGAACGTCCGCCCGCGCCCACCCCCCGGCGCACGCAGGTCCTCCGCACAAAAGATGCCGAATCGCTATCACTCCAGCTCCCGATCGGCACAGCGCGCTGGGAAGGTGTCAGGCATGCACCTGACCAACAGCACGACTCCCGTCACCGTGCGTCATCGCCGCCTCCTTCGGGACGCGTCGCTCGCGCTGGGCTGCGCCGCGCTGTTCGGCCTCCTGGCGATGCTGGTGACGGGCCACTGGCACCCCCTGCACGAGTTCGACCAGGACTGGACCGGCGGACTCCACGACTACGCGCGGGACCACCGGATCTGGACCGCCGCGGTGCAGACCCTCTCCGACATCGGCGGCCCCGTCACGATGCGTGCGCTGCTCGGCATCGCCGCCGGCTGGCTCTGGCTGATCGGCGCCCGGGTGCTGGCCGGCTGGGTGGCCGCCCAGGCGCTGGTCGGCTGGGGTGCCCAGTGGGCGCTCAAGCTGGCCGTCGACCGGCAGCGGCCCGCCTTCTCCGACCCGGTCTCGCACGCCGGCGGCCCGGCCTTCCCCTCCGGGCACGCCATGGCCTCGGCGATCACCTGCGCCGTCCTGGTCGGCCTGGTCTGGTACCGGGTCGACCGCCGCGGCCGGACCATCGCCTGCTCGGTGGCGGCCGTCACCGTGCTGACCATCGGCTGGACCAGGACGGCCCTCGGGGTGCACTGGCCCAGCGACGTGGTGGCCGGCTGGCTGGCCGCCGGCGCCGTACTGGGCCTCGTGACCGCCGCGATAGAACTGTGGCGGCCGGGCGCGCTGGCCCGGGACGTCCGGCGGGTCAACTGGCGCACCAGGCCCAGGGTCCAGCGGGTCATCGTGCCGTCCGTCCGGGCGCCGCGGGCCGACGAGCCGCTGGAGGAAGCCGAGTCGGACGGCCACGGCGTCGACGGACCCGGCTGGGGCCGTAGTTGACGCACCCGAACGCCGCAGGCCCCCCGCCGGAGTCGACGGAGGGCCTGCGAGCGGGCGGTGGCGGTCAGCCCTTGGTCGGGAGGGTGCGCACCGTGCGCCAGGCGTAGCCGAGCAGGGCGGCGGTCAGCAGCAGGAAGACCGCACTGGCGACCAGTTGGGCCTCCCAGAAGTAGCCGTTCGACTGGTACTCCACCGCCACCCCGCCGTCCGCGAGCCGGGTCAGCGAGGTCTGGTGCCCGTCCAGAACCGCGATCTGGTAGTCGGTCACCCCACGCCCGAAGGTCGCGGTGGTGGTGGGCGCGACCAGGGTCGCCAGCTTCGGCATCGCCAGGGTGAGCGCGATCTGCGCGATCAGGCTGATGCCGATCGCCGGGACGGCCCGGCGGGTGGCGGCCGCGGCCGCGAGGCCGGTGGCGATCGCGCACAGCGCGCTCAGCACCAGGTAGGGGCCGTGGGTGCTGAGGTAGTTCTCGCTCATGTGGTCGTGCGCGACGAAGACCGGCCGGTGCATCCCGCTGATCATCACGGCGCCGGTCAGGGCCAGTCCGGAGGCCATCGCGGCCAGGATCGGCAGCGCCGCCCGGCTGACGAACCAGCGCGAGCGGCTGGTGCCCTGGGTCCAGGCCCAGACGCTGGTGCCGGTCTCGAACTCGCGGGCCAGCATGGGCGCGGCCCACACCACGGCGAGCAGGATGGCGAGGTAGGGCGCCAGGCCCTCGGTCATGCCGCTGCCCGGCCGGCTCGACACCTCGTAGAGGCTGGACGGGAGGTAGAGGGCCAGCGCGACGACGGTGACCGCCAGGGGCAGCCGGTCGAGCCGGACGGTGTGCCGAAACATGGGAACGCTGCCTTTCGGGGGCCAGGGGATCAGGAGGTCAGCCGGCCGGCCGGGACGGCGGGGCCCCGGCCCTGGAGCCGCGCAGGGTGCCCAGCACGATCTCGGTGAGCGTGGCCGCCTCCGGCACCGTCCCGCCGTTCGCCCGCACCCGCTCGGCGAGGCCGTCGACCGGCCCGTCCAGCACGATCCGTCCGTCGGCGAGCACCAGCAGCCGGTCGCAGACCGGTTCGAGGTCGCCGATCACGTGGGAGGAGAGCAGGAACGAGCGCCCGGTGGTGGCGGCGATCTCCCGCAGCCGGGCCGAGACGTCCTCCCGGGCCAGCGGGTCCAGGTCGGCCATCGGCTCGTCGAGCACCACCAGCGGCGACCGCTTGGCCAGCGCCACCGCGAGCGCCACCTGGGTGTGCTGCCCGCCGGAGAGGTCCTGGCAACGCCGGGCCAACGGGATCCCGAAGGCGTCCAGCCACTCCCGGGCCAGCTTGGCGTCGAAGCCCTCGTTCAGCGCCGCCGCGTACCCGAGGATCTCCCGCACCCGCAGCGCCCGGTACAGCGGGCGCTCCTGCGACAGGTACGACACCGCGGGCGGCTCGCCGAAGACCACTTCCCGGCCCGCGATCTCGATCCCGCCGGCACTGCTGCGGTCCAGCCCCGCGATCAGCCGCAGCAGCGTGGACTTCCCGGCCCCGTTCAACCCGACCAGGGCCGTGACGGACCCCTCGGGCAAGGCGAACCCGCAGTCCTGGAGGACCCACGTGTCCCCGTAACTCTTTCCTACGTCCCTAGCTTGAAGGACCATCATGCGAGCGCCCACCCCATGAGCTTTCTTCCCCCTGTCGCGCGTGCACCGCGATTCCCAGTCATCTTCAATTATGGGCATGTGCACGACATTCGGACTATATACCAACGCTCCCGACCCCACCAATGTCCACCGGGTCTTCGTCCGAGGCTAACTGACGTTCCATCATGCCAGTGACGATCTCGAACACCCGGACACGGAGTGCGAGTTCGGGAGAGGCCGTGGTGACCACCAACTCGTCCGGCCGATAGGCCCCGACCAGTTCCGATACCTTCCCACTGACCGAATCGGGCACACCGGCCAATACCGTGAAGCTCTCGACGGGCGTCAACGTCGACTGGTATTTCACCAGTTCACGCCAGGACGGCAGAGTCCCCACGGGCAGCGCGGAGCCGCGGCCGGGGTCCGCGATCCAGTCCACCAGGGAACGCAGCACCCGCGCATCCTGCGGGTCGTCGGCGACCGCGACCCGGACGCAGACCCCGACCTTGGGCTCCTGGCCGAACGGGCCCGGTCGAAAGTTCTCCCGATAACTCTCGACGACCTCGGGCCGGAGCGTTCCATGCACGAACTGGGCGAAGCAGAAGGGCAGTCCGTACCGAGCAGCAGCCAGCGCCCCGCCCGTCCCGGAACCGGTCAGCCAGAAGTCCGGCCGGCCCGCCGCCGGGAGCGAGGATTCCGACCGGTCCGCCGTGAGGATGCGCAGCAGTTCCGCGAGCTTCTCCTCGTAGGGTGCCTCACCCTCCCGCACCAGTTGCCGGCTCACCGCCGCCACCGCACCGGGGCCGCGCCCGACACCGAGGTCGATCCGGCCCGGAAAGAGCCGTTCCAGCAGGTTGAAGGTGGTCGCCACCTTCAACGGCGCGTAGTACGGCAGCAGCACCGAGGCGGTGCCGACCCGGATCCGGTCGGTCGCGGAGGCGGCGGCCGCGACCAGCACCTCGGGCGATCCACAGCCGCCCGAGATGCCGTGGTGCTCCGCCACCCAGAACCGGTGGTACCCCAACCGCTCCGCCGCGACCGCCAGTTCGACGCACTCCCGGGCGGCTCCACCCGGGCCGCTCCCGTCGTAGATCAGCACCTGGTCGAACGCAGTGAGCTTCATCGCCGCCTCACGAGTGGTCCTGGGTTACGGATGTGCGGTCGGTCGCTTGGGCGCGGTACATCCGGGCGTAAAGCCCGTCGAGCTCCAGCAGTTCGCGGTGGCTGCCGTCCTCAACCAGCCGGCCCCTGTCGAACACCAGCACCCGGTCGGCCCGGACCACCGAGGAGAACCGATGGGCGATCAGTACCGAGACCCGGCCGTCCAGCGCCGTCGTCAGGGTGTCGAGCAGCTCGGCCTCGGTGATGGTGTCGAGCGCGGCCGTCGGCTCGTCCATCACCCGCACGCCGGCCCGGCGGACCAGGCCGCGAGCGATCGCCAGCCGCTGCCACTGCCCACCGGAGAACTCGACCCCGCCCCGGAAGGACCGGCCGGCCTGGGTCTCGTACCCCTCCGGCAGGCCGACGATGTGCTCGTGGATGCCGACCTCCTCGGCGACCGCCCGCACCCGCTCGGGGGCCCGGTCAGGTTCGTGAACGGCGCCGAGCGAGATGTTCTCCCCCACCGTCAGGTGGTACTCGACGTAGTCCTGGAACACGTAGGAGACGCCGTCGCGCAGGCCGTCCAGCCCGAACTCCCGCAGCGGCACGCCGTCGACCAGGATCTCGCCCTCGGTGGGCTCGTACAGTCGGCCCACCAGCTTGCCCACCGTCGACTTGCCCGCGCCGTTGAGCCCGACGACCGCAGTCACCTCGCCGGGGCGCAGCGTGAACGACACCCCGGTGAGCGCGGGCCGGCTGGCGCCCGGGTACCGGAACGAGACGTCCCGGAACTCGATGCCCGTCGACAACCGTGCCGGGAAGGGCCGGCCCCCGGACGTCGCCGCCTGCGAGCCGATGGCCAGGAACTCGACCACGTTGCGCAGGTACAGCTGGTTCACGTACATCCCGGCCACGCCGCCGAAGAACTGCTGCATGCTGCTCTGCAGCATGCCGATCGCCGGGATCACCGCGAACAGCTGGGCCAGGTGCCCGGCGTCGCTGCCCGCCAGGATCGCGGTCGCCTGGGCCCCGAGTGTCAGGGCGGCGGTGGCCACCATCATCGGGATCGCCAGCCACAGGTTGCGGTCGGCCAGCCGCAGGTCGGCCCCGACGATGCGGGCGAGCAGTCGGCTGTGGTTGGACAGCACCACCGGACCGAGCCGGAACGCCAGCACCTCCTTCATCGAACTGGGTTGGGAGGCCAGGTGCTGCCAGTAAGCGAGCCGACGCCGCTCCTCGGACCGCCCGTGTTCCAGCGCGTGGAGGCGCCGGCCCTGGACGACCTGGGAGATGATCGCCGGAAAAGGGGCGAACATCGCGAGCACGGCGACCCGGGCGTCCAGCGTCCACAGGATCGCCCCGACCGAGCCGAAGGTCACCACCTGGGTGGCCACCTGGATCACCTGGTTGAGCATCAGGCCGGGCCGGAAGTTGACCTCCCGGACGGCCCGTTGCAGCGAGTCCTGGATCTGCGGGTCCTCCACCTGCGACAGCGAGAAGCCGGCCGCCCGCTGGATGATCCGGTCCGCCAGCCGGGCGGAGAGCCGACTCTGGCAGCGCTGCATGGCGCGGTTCTGGAACACGGCCATCAGCTGGCCGACCAGCCCGACCGAGCCGAGCAGCACCAGGAAGCCGATCGCCCCGGACACCTGCCGGCCGCCGACGCTGGCCGCCCGCACCAGCGCGGTCGCGAAGGCGGCGGTGACCTTGACCTGGATGCCCGGCAGTGCTCCCGCCGCGGCGGCGAACAGCGTCACCTGCAAGGTCGCCCAGCGGTCCGACTGCCAGGCCAGCCGCAGGACGGTCAGCGCGGGCCGCAGGTCGGTGCCCAGCCGCTGGACGCGGCGGCGGATGCGGTTCATCCGTCCGCCCGACCCGCCGCGCCCCGCCGCTGGCCCACCACCCGGTCGAGCAGCCGCCGCCACATCCCGTACGCGGCCTCCTCCTGGTCCCGGGGCAGGCCCATCCGGTTGCTGTGCATGTGCAGCAGGGCCCGGACCACGCCCGGCCGGTCCGACCACAGCTCGCCGGCCTCGGCCCGCTTCGCCACATCCTCGACGTACCGGTTCCCGTCCTCCCGCCAGAGCGACTCGACCAGGTCGAGCACCTCGCTGTGCGGGCCCGGCTCGGTGTGGCCGCGCCACAGCTCCCGGGCCGCTGCCCGGTACTCCGGGCCGCCGGCCGTCGGCCCGCACATCGCGCGCGCCAGCGCGTGCCGCTCGGCGAAGTCCGGCAGCAGGATCCGGCCGATCCGCTCCAGGCTGAGGCTCGTCAGCGCGATCCGGTCGAGGGCCGGACCCGCGCCCTCCGGCAGCGGCTCGGCGAGGTGCGCCAGCAGGGCCAGGGCGGCGGCGCTGTCCCGCTGGAACAGCACCTCAGCCTGGTCGATCAGGTACGGGCCGCCGTAGCGCTCGACCTCCCGGCGGTAGGTCGGGAAGGCCAGGTCGGTGATCCGGCCTTCCGCCATCAGCCCGTGCGCCCACTCGGCGACTCGGGCGAACACCGCCGCCGTCCGGTCCCGGTCGGGGACGTGGACGCGCAGCCGCAGGTGGGGCGCCGGGTCGGCATAGCGCAGGAAGAACGGGTGGCCGGTGCCGAAGCGCTCGGCCAGCTCTACGGTCAGGCCGGCCACGTCCTGGGTCAGCAGCCCATCCAGCGCGTCGCTCTCGGTGTACAGCTTGGCGTACACCCACTCGCCGCCCGGTGGCCGCAGTCGCTGCTCCTCCTCGGTTCGGTAAGGGCCCCGGGGCAGCGGCGGCCGGGCGGCCGGGACCTCGGCCGTCAACACTGGGACGACCACCTCGGCGACGAACTCCTCGCCCCGGCCGTCCTTGAGGAAGCCGTCTCGCGGCGCGGGCATCGCCTCCTCGATCTGTAGTGAGAAGCCCTCGGGGTGCTTCGCGGCGGCCAGCCTCAGTTCCTCCAGCGAGGGAGGGCTGTCCAAGTCCACCAGGATGGTGTTGTCGCTCTGGGTGAGGTAGCCGAAGCGCGGCACCGACCAGCGGGCGCGCCAGTCGGCGACGGCAGCCGCGAACCCGGCGAGCCCACCGGTGCAGCCGAGCGGCAGGTCACGGTCGGTCAGCAGCCAGCGGGCACGCTTGACCACCAGGTCGCGCCAGACGATCCGGGGCAGGAACGGCATGCCCGACGCCAGCTCGCCCCAGTCGAAGGGGGACGCGCCTCGGAACTGGGTCGCCGACACCTCCAGCAGGAAGCGGCACACGTTCGGCCCGGACAGCGGGTTCAGCATGGTGTTCTGGGTGACGTGCAGTTCTCGGCCCAGGGCCTGACTGTGAAGGTGGAGTCGGCCGTCCCGCACCCCGACCAGGATGTCCTCCAGTGCGAGCACCCGGTCGGCCGGCAGCCCCGGGGCCACGTTGAGCGGGAGTTCCAGCTCGCGGATCACCGGGCGCAGGGAGACGTTGCCGGCCCGGGCCTTGGCGGGCAGGTAGGTGAGTTCGACCACGGCCAGGCCGGACAGCCGCTCCTCCTCGGCGATGGCGATCCCGCGCAGGCGCTCCCGCAGGTCCTCCTCCAGCAGGTCGTGAAACCGCGCGAAGGTCCGGCCGCCGTAGGCCACCCCAGTCTCGGTGACCACCCCGCGCCAGCGTGGGTGGGACGGCGAGGGCGGCAGCACCTGGAGGTGGACGTCCAGGGCCGGGGTCAGCTCCCGCCGGTCGTCGGGCCGCCCGCCGGCCAGCCTCAGGTCCTCCAGCAGCCGCTCGTCGAGGACGAGTTCGCGCGAACCGGCCGCCAGCGCGGTCGCCACCATGCGGCCCAGGACGGCCTCGCGCTCCTCGCGCCCGCGATCCGGGGTGACCGGCTGGAGGTCGAAGCCGCGTGGCGGGTTGCGGTATCCGGTCGGTGCGCCGAGGCCGGTCTCGGGCGAGAGCAGTTCGAGCAGCGGCACCTCGGCCTGGGCGCCGTACCGCTCGGTGAAAGCGGTGGCGTAGTCGCGCAGTCGCTGGGGGTATTTGAAGACGGTGCCGATCGTGCTGAACAGTTCGGCGGCGTCCTCGGCCAGTCGCTGGACCTCGGCCGGCAGGGTCGGGCGCCGCAGCAGGTCGAGGGTGGAGTCCACCTGCAGGTAGTGGCCTCGGTAGTCGGCGTCGACCTCGGCGCCGAGCGGTTCGACCGCGCCGAACAGCCGGGGCAGTTCGGCGGTCCGGCCGTGCCGGTTGAACGCGGCCACCTCCTGCTCAGCCCGGCGCAGCGCGGCCAGCGCATCCGTTCCGAGGCCGGAGCCCAGCTGCGCGGCGACACCGCCCCGGTCGGCGTCCCCCAGCAAGGAGGGGCGGCGCGAGGTGATCAGGAAGTCCAGGTCGACCAGTTGTTGGAGCAGGGCGAGTACCTGTGCCTGCGGCACGTCGGGGTACCGGTCCGTCAGCAGCCCCGCCAGCTCGCCGAAGGTCAGCGGCTCGCAGGCCGCCTCCAGCACCAGTCGAACGGCCGGGGACCAACGCACCGAGGCAGTCCGACGGGTTCCCTCCCCGTAGCCGTCAGCGACGGAGAGCCAGGCACGGCCGCGGCCGCGGTGGGTCAGGTCGTTGGTGCGCAGTTCAAGGTCCGGACGCAGCCCGGAGGTGTCGGCCGCCGACTTGAACAGGTGGAGCTGCCACCCCATGTCCAGCCGGGCCCGGGAGGAGGTGATCGCCGGGGTACCGAGGACGGGGGCCGGGCCGTCGGCGAAGACCCCGCCCGCGACACCGGCCACGGTGCTCAGGGGGGTGGGGCGCACGCTCATCCGGTTCAGGTAGCGGCCCAGGCTCATCGCCGCCCGGTGGCGGTCCCGGGGCGTCAGGGTGTCCAGCCGGTCGACGGCCTGCGCGAGGTCTGGGGCCGCGATCCGGATCGCGGAACTCACCTGGGGATCGGCCCAGAGCCTCAACAGTCCGCGCAGGTAGCCGTCCTCCCAGCCGACCGGGATGCCCTCCGCCGGGGTGCCCACACAGGCGGCGAGCAGGTCGGTCAGGCCCCGGGCGGGCAGCGCGGGCGCGCGGAGCAGGAAGAAGTCGGCCGCGGCGTAGGCGCGTCGGCCGGCCCGCGGGCCGCTCCTGCTCGGCTCCGGCCGGCGGACGTTCGGAGGGGTCGTCACGCTGTGGTCCTTTCGCTGTACCGGGCCCCGGCCGGAGTGAGGAACAGGAGCTCGTCCCAGTCCGCCGCGTCCGGGCTGACGGCGGCGGAGAGCGCCAGCAGGGTGCCGGCCGCTCCGGTAAGGAAACCGGGGTCGTCCACCCGCCGGCCCGGGTCGGGCTCGTCCGCCACCAGGAACGGCCGATCCGGATCGGCCAGGTCGGCCACCGCCGCCAGGCTCCGGTCGGCCATCGCGCCGAACTCCTCGACGCCGGTCTGGCGGTGAGCACGCCGGTAGACCGCGGCCATCCCGGCGTGCCCGTGGCACAGGGTCGGCGAGAAGACGTTGCGGTGCTTCGGGTCGGTGTCGAGGACCCTGCACAGCGCGCCGGTCGCGGTCTCCCGCAGGCCCGGGTCGTCCAGGACGGCGGCGGCGCCGAGCAGGCCGATCCCGATGCCGGGAGCGCCGTAGCACCAGGCCGCGCGGGCGGGCTCCTGGGCCGGGTCATGGACGGGGCGCAGGCTGGACTCCTCCGCCGGAAGGCATACTGCCCAGCTCGCCCTCGCGTCCCGGTCCTGATCCTGGACCCGGTTGTCGACCAGCCACTCCGCCAGAGCGGCGACCTTCCCGATCACCCGGGTGCTTCCGAACCCAGCCGCGGCAGCGGCGCAGAGGGCGCCGAGGATGCCCGGCAGGCCGTGCGCGAATCCGAGGTTGTACATCCCGTGCGGGGCGCGTTCGGCGTACCAGGGAAAGGCGGACGGATAGTGGTCGGGCGTCATCAACCAGCCGTAGCGATGCTGTTCGTCGAGGTCGGTGAGCATGTCGAGGTACTCGATCAGTTCGGCGACGGCGCGGTGCAGCGAGTCGCCCTCGCGGGCACCGAGCAGCGCCGCGATGCGTGCGGCGGCGGCCAGTTGGCCGGCTGCGCCTTCGATGACGTCGTACGCGGTGAACGGGAGGCCGGGGCCGGGACGGGGCCGACGGACGGCGGTGATCTGCTCCCCAAGGCTGTCGGCGACCCGGCGCAGGGACGGCAGGTAGCGCTCGTCGTGGCGGGCGAACTCCAGGAGGACGGAGGCGAATCCGGCGGTACCGGTGTGCAGGCCAGGTCCGGAGTACGGCTGTTGCGCGGTGGCCTCGGCGCTGCGGCGCAGCACCGCGCGGGCGCCGTCCAGCAGGCCGGAGTCGTCCAGAGCACGGCCGGCCGAGAGTAGGGCCAACGCCATGCCGGGGTAGCCGTTGGCCAGGCCGAGACGGTCGTGGTGCAGGTGCGGTCGGTCCGGACGGTCGCGGTCCGGCGTCGTCCGCAGGGCGAAATCCGCCAGGCGGTCGGCGATGTCCCGGGTGAGCCCGGTCATAGCTGTTCCATCATTGGGCTCGACCACAGTGGGGCTCCCGGGTTCGCAGTGGATCCGGCCGACGCCGGTTCGGCTCGTGGATGTGCGGGGCTCCCGGCCCCATGGTGCCGGGAGCCCCGCATCTGATCAGGTGCCGTCGACCAGAGCGGCCACGGCTACCGGACCTGCGGGTGTCAGCACACGTTGGTGCCGGCGCAGCCGCAGCTGCCGCAGGTGTCGGTGTACTGGCAGTCGCAGGAGTTGTGGCACGAGTAGCAGGTGCTGCCCATGCTCAGGAAACCGTCCGGAGACGCGGCGACGGCCGGGGCGGTCGCCACGCGGACGTCGAGGTCAAAGTCGTTGTTCGCCATTTTCTCTCCTCCGTGCTGTGAAGTCGGGCATTTCCCCATCGGCACAAGTGGCCAGTCCGCGGCGAAAGCCACAAGGCGGCGGGTGGAAGCATTTCTAGCACGAGGTCTACGGCGATCGAAGTATTAACTGGGTATTTCAGTGGCTTTCGGCCACGCACTCCTCCGCCGCTACCACGAGGGAACAGATCTGCACTGGCCAGAGCCATGGAGCGACAATTCGGGCACGCCGCAGTGGCCGATTCAGGTCTAGCGCGCCGCTTCTTTGTCCGTTTTGGCGACACTCGGGACATCTCGCGACAACTGGGCCCTGCGCCGGGAATTGCCGAATCCTCCACTAAAGCGACCCGGCAGATATTCCCGGTAAATCACCGGAGGTTCGATCGCAAGCAGCACACAAAAAGAATAAGGCATTCCGGAATCACGGTACGGCGGGCTGGTCACGGAAACGGGGGGCCGACCTGGCCGTTCCTTCGGACCCGGCACCCCCGGGACCGCCCACCTCCGGCGGATCTGCCGGTACCCGTCCTTGACCGGCGTGACGAGCAGGGTGGCCCGTGGAGTGAAGGAGGACGGGAAATGCCGCAGGCCCTCCGCCCGGGTGGGTGGAGGGCCTGTGAGCTGCGGTTCTGTTGTGCCCCAGACAGGAATCGAACCTGCGACACCGGCTTTAGGAGAGCCGTGCTCTATCCCCTGAGCTACTGAGGCGTGGCCGGTCGATGACCAGGCCGCTCACAGCCTACCGGATCGGGGGTCGGCCGGGGGTGGCGGTCCGGGGCGGCTGACGGGAGGACAGCGGAAGGGGGAGCCGGGCGGGCCGGCTCCCCCTTCGCGGTTCCCGAGGGACGGGGTCAGAGGAGGCGCAGCAGCCGGGACTGGATGGACGGCGGGTTGAGGTCGTTCTGGAGGGCGACCCGGACCTCGGTCTTGGCGTCGCCCGCGCCGACCCGCAGGGTACCGACCTCCTTGCCCGCCTTCTCGTTGTGCTGCAGCGCGGACGGGTCCAGGCTGATCGTGCCGGTGACGCCGGGGAAGCCGGGCACCACGAGGTCGCTGGTCGCGACGACCGGGACCTTGCCGCCGAGGCCGTCGTCCACGCTGCCGACGACGTCGCCCTTCTTCACCACGGTCTGGCCGGTCAGCCCGTTCTGCGCGGCCTGGATCTGCTTGCCGCTGACCTTGAGCACGGTGGGCAGGATGCCGTCACCGGGGGCGGACGAGGTGGCCTGCTGGCCCAGGGTGACGCCGAGGATCAGCCGCTTGGTGCCGCCGATGTCCTTGTAGGCGGCCCACATCAGGCAGCCGCCGGCCGGGGTGCTGGAGCCGGTCTTGACGCCGATGACGCCGGTCTTCGGGTTGATCAGATTGTTGGTGTTGAGGATCTTCACGTTGTTGAAGGTGGTCTCCGGGGTGGAGACGATCTGCCGGAAGATGTCGTCCTGCATGACCTGCTCGGCCAGCTTCAGCTGGTCCTTCGCGGTGGACTTGGTGTCCGCGCTGAAGCCCGCCGGGTCGGCGTAGCTGGTGTTGGTCATGCCGAGCTTGGCCGCGGTGTCGTTCATCAGCTTGACGAACGCCTCCTCGGAGCCGGAGTGGTAGCGGGCGAGCAGCCGGGCCACGTTGTTGGCGGACGGCAGCATCAGCAGTTCCAGCGCCTGGTACTCGGTGAGCACCTGGCCCTCGGTGAGGGTCACCCGGGACTCGTCGCTGTTGCCGGACTCCTGCGCGGCCTGCTTGTCGACGGTGATCTTCGGGCCGCTCTCCCCCTTCTTCAGCGGGTACTTCTGCAGCACCAGGTAGGCGTTCATCACCTTGGTGACGCTGGCGATCGGGGCCGGGGTCTCCTGGCCCGAGCTGCCGAGGGTGCCGACGCCGACCACCTCGGCGGCGGACTGGCCCTTGGCCGGCCAGGCGAGGTCGAGCTGGTCGCCGGCGAAGCTGAAGCTGCCCGCGGTCGTCATCCGCAGCTTCGGGTCCGGCAGCGGACGCAGCAGCTGGGCCACCACGACGGCGCCGAGCACCACGGCCAGGAAGACCGTCCAGATGGTGACGCGCTTGAGCACGCGCCGCAGCGGGGAGACCGGGCGGGCGTTGAGGGTGGCCAGCACCTCCATCGCCTCGGCCGTGTTCTCGGGCGAGGGCAGCGGCTCGGGCTGGGGCTGGGGCTGGGGCTGGGGCTGCTGCGGGGAGGGCAGCGGCTCGGGCCGGGGCAGCGGCGGGACGGGCGGCACCGGCTCGCGGTCCGGCCGGGGCAGCGGCGTCGGCGCGGGGGGGTAGGGGGGGGGGGGGGGGGGGGGGGGGGGGGGGGGGGGGGGGGGGGGGGGGGGGGGGGGGGGGGGGGGGGGGGGGGGGGGGGGGGGGGG
>NZ_MECK01000045.1 GCF_014596465.1 Streptomyces sp. CBMA123
GTGCGGTGGCGCGACGGTGCGGCGGCGCGGCGGCGCGGTGGCCCGGTGGAGTCCCACCGCCACACCGCCGTCGACGACACGTCACCTCGGCCGGAGGGCGCCCGCGCAGCGGCCCTACCGGAGCGAGCCGATGCCGTCCGGTGTCGGCCGGCCGTGCCGGTCGTGCCGGTCGGCCAGGGAGGCCGGCGCCGGCAGGTGCCCCCGGTGGTCCGGCGGGTAGAACTGCCGGGCCCAGTGCCGCATGGCGCCGATCGGTCCGTCGCCGGCGGCGAGCCGTGGCCGGAAGAGGTACTTCTTGGTGGACCAGATCGGGAAGTCGTCCGAGGTGAACTCGGTGGTGCGGCTGAAGATCGGACCGGCCAGCAGCCTGGTCGCGGTACGGCTGACCGCCCGGGCGACCACCGGCGGCAGACCGGCCGGCTCCGCGAGGGCGAAGCGGCCGGCCTGGCGCAGCTGCATCCGGGCGGGGGAGACCTGGGTGGCCATCACCAGCGAGCAGATCTGCAGGCCGAGCGAGCGGGTGTGGATATCGGTGTGCAGCGCCGCGAGGCCGTAGCCGTCCACCTCGACCTCCACCTCGCGCATCCCTACCAGCGGGAACTTCTCCCGCACCAGCATCGAGATGTGGAAGTGCGGCCCGTCGAACTCGACCGGGGACGCCAACTCGCCCTGTGGCCAGCCGTGCAGGGTGATGAAGTGGCCGAGGTCGAAGGAGTTCTCCATGACGTCCTGGGCGTAGCCGGGCATCTCGACGGAGGCGTGGCGCAGCGGCTGGTCCGCCAGCACGTGCCAGGCGGGGATCTCCCAGTCCGGCTCCCGGCCGTCGTGGTGGCGCCAGACGAAGACCGCCTCGTTCACCTCGCGCACCGGCAGGTGGGAGAGCCCGGCCTTCGGCGGCGGGGTGTTCCAGCCGGTTCGCACGCAGTGGCCGTCGGGGTCGAACGCGAACCGGTGGAAGGGGCAGACCAGGTCGCGGCCCTGGACTTCGGCCAGCCCGAGGTGGGCGCCCAGATGCGGACAGTACGGGCGAACGGCGCGCAGCCGGCCGTCCGGCAGCCGGTACAGCACCACGTCCTCCCCGGCCAGTTGGCGGGTGAGCACCGTGCCGGGCCTGAGTTCGGCGGAGAACGCGAGCGCGGCCCAGCCGTCGGGGTACGGCAGGGCGGGCGGTAGCGCGACGTCGGCCGGAGTCGGGCGGGAGCTGACGGGATGGACGTGCTGGTGGGACACGCGGTTGAGCCCTCCTGTTGGTCTGCCCGGCGCCGCCCCTCCCAGGCGCTTGGCGTCCGAACAGAGTGGATTTCAGATGCTAGTCATGGATTGGGGCCTTTCGCGTGGTCAACGGCCTTGCGGCGGTAAAGGTCTGATGATCAGCTGGGCACCCGCGATCGGGTCAAAGCTTGGTAAAGTCCGGTTCGGACCCTAGATGTGCCATTGCACATGTCACATCATGCTCCCCATGAGAAAAGCCATCGCCCTCCTCGCGGCCGCCGCAGCCGTGGCCACCCTCGGCGGGATCGTCGGCCCGGCCTCCGCCACCGAGCCCGACGGCCCCGATCTGGCCGACACCGGCCAGGGCAAGCTCGCCTGGAGTTCCTGCAACGACGCCAAGACCCCGGCGCTCCAGTGCGCGATGCTCGACGTGCCGGTGGACTACGCCGACCCGCACGGCCGCAAGATCAAGATCAAGCTCAACCGGCTGCCCGCCACCGCCCCCAAGGACAAGCAGCAGGGCCCGATCCTGCTCAACCCCGGCGGCCCCGGCGACTCCGGGCTCTGGATGCCCGCCTACATCTCCGGAAGCATCCCGGCGGACGTCGCCTCCACCTACGACTGGATCGGCTTCGACCCGCGCGGCACCAACGGCAGCGACCCCCATGTCATCTGCGACGCCCACTACTTCGATGCCGAACGCCCCGACTACCAGCTGAGCCAGGGCACTTCGAAGGCCTGGCTGAAGAAGGCGGCCGGCTACGCGGCCGACTGCGCGGCCGACTGGTCCTGGCTGCTGCCGCACATGACCACCGTCGACAACGCCCGCGACCTGGACAGCATCCGCCGGGCCCTCGGCGTGCCGAAGATCAACTACTACGGCGGCTCCTGGGGCACCTCGCTCGGCTCCACCTACGGCCAGCTCTTCCCCTCGCACGTGCGCCGGATGGTGCTGGACAGCATCGTCGGCCCGAGCATCAGCTGGTACGACCACAACGTGCTGCAGGACCAGGAACACCAGCGCCGCTTCGACGCCTTCACCGCCTGGGCCGCCAAGGCGGACTCCGTCTACCACCTCGGCACCGACCCGCAGGCCGTGGCGAAGGCCTACCAGCAGGTCGAGGACGCGCTGCGCAAGGACCCGGTCGACGCCGCCCCGGCACCCGGGAAGATCGGCCCCGCCGAGTTCGAGGACACCTTCTACGGCGGCGGCTACAACTTCCTGCGCTGGCCCCGGATGGCCACCGTGCTCTCCGGCTACCTCACCCAGCACGACACCCGGCCGCTGAACATCGCCTACAACAAGTACGCGGCCCCCGGCGCCGACGACGGCGCCTTCCCCGCCTACAACGCCGCCCAGTGCACCGAGAACGCCTGGCCGCGCGACTGGGAGTACTGGAAGAAGGACCAGGCCAAGGTCAACGCCGGCGCACCCTTCTACGCCTATAACAACATGTGGTACAACGCCGCCTGCATGTTCTGGCCCTACCAGGGCAACCCGGCGGGCCGGCTGAAGATCACCGGCAAGAACCTGCCTCCGGTCCTGCTCTTCCAGTCCACCGAGGACGCCGCCACCCCCTACCAGGGCGGCCTCGCCATGCACGACGCCCTGCCGAGCTCCAAGCTCGTCGTCCAGAACGGCGGCAGCTTCCACGAGATCCTCTTCCACGGCAACGCCTGCCTGGACGACACCTTCACCGCCTACCTGCGCGACGGCAGCCTGCCCCAGGGCAAGGGACGCATCGCCAAGACCTGCGCCCCCGAGGACGACCCGGCACCGGCGTACATCACCCCGCCGCCCGCCGCCAAGGCGCTCACGGCCGGATCGGCCGCCCAGGCCGCCGAGGCCGCCCCGCTCGCGCCCACCGACCCCGAGGCCGTCCGGGGGGTGCTCCGCTAGCACGTGCCCCGGCGTCGCCCCGCAGGCGGCGGTTCGAAGACGGACCCTAGGAACCCGGTGACCGGGTGACGGCACTGAGCGGCGCAGCCAACGACTCCAGGCTGCGCCGCTCCGCCCGTACGCCGATCACCGCCTCCACGAGGCCGGCGGCCGTCATCAGCGCCGCGCCGATGCAGAAGGCGAGCGTGGTGTCGGAGACCTCGCCGCTGCTCACCAGGCCGTTGAAGAGCAGCGGGCCGCTGATGCCGCCGACCGCCGTGCCGACGGCGTAGAAGAAGGCGATGGACAGGGCCCTGGTCTCCAGCGGGAAGATCTCGCTGACCGTCAGGTAGGCCGCGCTGGCCCCGGCCGAGGCGAGGAACAGCACGGCCGTCCAGCAGCCCGTCATGGAGGCGGCGGAGAGCGAGCCGCGCTCGAAGAGGGCGGCGGTGGCGAACAGCAGGACGCCGGAACCGATGTACGTGCCGGCGATCATCGGCTTGCGGCCCAGCGAGTCGAAGAGGTGGCCGAGGAGCAGCGGGCCGAGGAAGTTGCCGACGGCGATCACCGCGAAGTAGTACCCGGTGTTGCCCTCCGGTACGGCGAAGTAGGTGGTCAGGATGGTCGCGTAACCGAAGGTCACCGCGTTGTAGAGGAAGGCCTGGCCGATGAAGAGCGCCAGGCCGAGCGCGGTGCGGCGCGGGTAGCGGGCGATCACCGTGCGCAGGATCGCGCCGAAGCCGAGCGGCTCGCGCTCGCGGATCAGGATCGGCTCCCCGGTGACCGGCGGCAGCGGCCGTCCGGTCTCCCGTTCGATCGCCTCCTCCGCCTCGGCCACCACCTGTTCGGCCTCCTCCGCCCGGCCGTGGGTGAACAGCCAGCGCGGGCTCTCCGGGACGTGCCGGCGCACCAGCAGGATCACCAGCCCCAGCACCACGCCGATGCCGAAGGCGAGCCGCCAGCCGAGGTCGGTGGCGAACAGCGAGGTGTTGAGCAGGGCGATCGAGGCGAAGGCGCCGACCGCGGCACCGATCCAGAAGCTGCCGTTGATGATCAGGTCGACCCGGCCGCGCACCCGGGCCGGGATCAGCTCGTCGATCGCCGAGTTGATCGCCGCGTACTCACCGCCGATCCCGAAGCCGGTGAAGAAGCGGCAGAGGAAGAAGAACCAGGCCGTCCAGGACAGCGAGGTGACGGCGGTGGCGGCCAGGTACACGGCGAGGGTGACCATGAACAGTTTCTTGCGGCCGAGCCGGTCGGTCAGCCAGCCGAAGAACAGTGCTCCGGTGCAGGCGCCCGCCACGTAGACGGCGGCGGCGACGGTGGTCACCTGGCTGGTGGTGATCGAGATGCCGCTGCCGTCCTGGGCGAGGCGACCCGCCATGTTGCCGACGATCGTCACCTCCAGGCCGTCCAGGATCCAGACGGTGCCCAGGCCGATCACGATCCGCCAGTGCCAGTGGGACCACGGCAGCCGGTCCAGCCGGGCGGGTACATCGGTGGCGATCACCCCCGGTGGCGCCTGCGGGCGGTGGGACGGGGTCGACTTCGACGGGTCGGTCATGACGGGCCTCCTTCGCCGGGTGGCGTCCCGGTCGTCACGCTCGGTGAACGGTGGCGATTCCTCCGTCATGATGCCCCGGCGGCGGCCGGGGCGCCGCCCGGGCGGGGTCAATGGGAGTGGCAGAGCACGCCGACGGCGACCACGAACGGGAAGGCCGTCAGGACGGCGGCGAGGCCGGTGCGGACCGGCCCGCCGCGCTTCCAGCCCGCGAGCAGCAGCACTGCGCCGGCCGGCAGGAAGGCGACCAGGAACGGCAGGACCAGCAGGAGGAACGGTATCGAGACCACGATCTCCAGGCCGAGCAGGATCCCGCCGACGGTCTGGCAGGTCCGGCGGAACGCGCGCGGGTCGCGGTAGGACAGCGGCAGCACGGTCAGCGCGAGCAGCAGGAGCCAGATCGCGACGATCTCCCCGTTGACGTCGCGGCCCGCTACCGCCCAGGGCGGCAGCCAGCTGGCCCCGGCCAGCGCGACGAGCTGCCACGGGCGGTCGGCGCGGAGCGAACACGGACGGTCGTTCATGAGGTCCCCCGGAGATGACGGTGAACGTGGGTGGAATCGCGGGGCTGCGATCAGCGTGGCGCGTTCAGCGTGGGGCGGTGAGGGCGGTGCGACTGGCGTGGTGCGGTGGGGGCGGTGCGATCGGCGTGGTGCGGTCAGGGCGGCGGGAAGAGCGTCGCGAACGCGGTCGCGGCGGGGATGACGAGCAGGAGCGCGGCGAGGGTCGCCCGGGTCAGGCCGCCGCGCTTCCAGCCCGCGAGCAGCAGGAGGCCGCCGGCCGGGAACAGGATGACGGAGAACGGCGGCGGGAGCGGGAGGTACGGGGCGGCAAGCGTGACCTGGGTGCTGAGCACCACCCCGCCCACGGCCAGGCAGGTGTGGCGGAAGGTCAGCGGGTCCGCGATCCCGAGGGGCAGCGCGGTGAGTGCCAGGGACAGGCCCCAGAGAGTGAGGATCCACCAGGCCGCGGTCGTGCCCATCAGTGTCCAGGGCTGCAGCCAGGTGACCGACGCGAACAGGGCGATCGGCCAGGGCCGATCGGTTCGGAAGGCGAAGAGGCGTCCTGTCATCCGGTCCCCCCGGGAGCTTTGAACGAGTTCAAACTGAACATGTTCAAAGCTACGCGCGGTGGCGGGCCGTCGGCAAGTCCGGTGCGCCCCGGGCCGCCCGACGGCGCCGGGCGGGCGCATGCGCGAGCATCGCTCGGGTGTGTGTGCGGCGGCTATGGTTCGTCGGTTCGGGGCCGTTGAATCGATGGCACGACGGCTGAACCGCCGGGCCGGCCGCTGAGCCGCTGGGGCCGGCGCGCCCTTCCGGTGCCCATCTGCCGCGTGTGGGTGGGCACTTCGCAGGTCCCGGCCGGCCGATGGTCCGGTCGGCGCCGAACCAGCCGCTCCCGGAGGCCCGTTGAGCCGCCCGGTGCGCCCGGGTGTGCGCCGGTGCGCCGGTCTGGTGCCTGCGCTCAATTCACTTGGTGAGACACCGAGTTGGCGCTTTCCGGTGGCGTGGTGGAGCATGGGCGGAGCCCGGACTGTTGCGGCGCGCTTGCGCCTGGCCGGGGCAGCACGCGTACGGCGAGAGGAGGCGGTTCCCGTGGGTTCGGTGGCACGTCCGTTTCTGGTCCGGGGGAGGGCGGTTCCGCTGGCCAGGTACCTGGCGGAGGAGGACATCGAGGGCCTGGTGGCATGCTCGTGCATCGGCAACGAGGTCACCATCGACCTCTCCGACACCCGGATCCTGGTGAGCCTGGCCGATGTCGGCGGCAGGGTGGGGCTCACCTTCCACATGGTCCAGGACGGCCCGGCCAAGGCCCGTTCCTGGACGCGCCGACTGCCGAGCGACACGGAGCCGAGGGAGCTCGCGGCGCGCATCGCCCGGGACGTCCGGACCTTGGAGCGCGAACTGGCCCCGCTGCGGCGGCGCCCTCCGGAGGTGCCGCACCAGCGCCGACCGCTCACCTGACACTAGGGTGTGGGCGTGAACCATGATCACGCCCACCAGGACTCCCTATTCGCCGACGGACGGAACGTGCTCTGGGAGCTGGAGGGGTACGGAGCGGACGACCGCCAGCACTCCTCCCGACTGCTCGGTCGGGAGGAGTACCTGCGGGTCCGCCACCTGTTCGCGGCCGAACTCGGCGACGACGACTGGATGATGGCGGGCTCGTACCCCGTCCCGCCGCAGCTGTGGGGGCCGTTGCAGGAGCTGCTCGGGCCGCTGGGCTTCGAGGACGGCCAGGACTACTTCCTCGGCGCCCGCCAGAACCTGGCCTTCGGGGAGTACGGGAACGGGAACTAGCGGTACGGCGGCGGATCTGTCCCCGCGGTCGTCTGTGGGCGGGCAGTCGGGGGTGCGGGGGGTCATCGGGTTTCGAGGATGTCCCTCAGGACGTCGAGGTTCTTCGCGACCGCGTGTTTGACCCGGGGGCCGGCGAGCGCGGCGACGGCCTTGAGGGCTCCGGAGGCGGTGAGGTGGACGGTGTTGACCAGTCGGGTGGTGTGCTGGTCGAACGGGGTCAGCCGGTAGGTGGTGGTGCCGGTGAGCGGGCCGAAGTCGCCTTCCGCGGTCAGCAGGCTCGGGGGGTCGTACTCGGTGATGCGGAAGTGTTCCTCGGCCGGGCGGGGGAGCGTGCGGGTCTGGCGGTAGGTCGATCCGACGCCGATCGGTCCCGGGGAGGTCCGCTCGGTGGTGTCGAGCGCGTAGTTCCAGCGGGGGAGGTTCTCGGGCCGCGCGAGGTAGGCGAAGACCTCGTCGGCGGGCGCGTGGATGGTCAGGGTGTTCTCGAACTGCATGGTCGTTCCTTCGCCGGGCGCGCGGTCGACGGCTCCCGTGCGGTCGTGGCGTCAGTCGAGGCCGAGGCGCTTGTTGAGGGCCTTGCCCGAGGGCAGGGGGTCGATGAAGTTGTGCAGGAAGGCGAGCATGGCGTCGGTGTCCAGGCCCTCGCAGGCGGTGTCCATCGAGGCGTAGAGGAACGCTTCGATGCCGGCTACCTCGGTGGCCAGGCGTTCGCCCTCGGGGGTGAGGCTGAGGTGGAGGTAGCGGCGGTCCTCGGCGTCGGTGCGGCGCTCGACCAGCCCGGCCGCGACGACGCGGTCGACCAGCCGGCTGGGGTTGGTGCCGCTCTCGCACACCAGGAGCTGTCCGAGCCCGCTCAGGCTCAAGGTGCCGTGCTGCTGGAGCAGGCGCAGCACCTCGGCCTGCGAGGGGGTGATGCCGTGGGGTTTGAGGGCCTGGATCAGCAGCCGGTTGCCTTCGCGCTGGGCCGCCAGGATCGCGAACCGCAGGTGTTCGGCCTTACGCACCCGTGACCGTCCGGGATCCGGGCAGGGCGGTGGCGAGGAAGTCCTCGACCGCGGCGGCGTAGGTGGCGGGGTGGGAGAAGCGGAACATGTGGCCGGTGCGCGGCAGCACGACCTCCCGGGCGTCGGGGATGCCCGTGAGCATGATCGTGGAGGCGTTCTCGCCGATCAGCACGTCGTGCGAGGGGGACAGGATCAGGGTCGGGACCTGGACCCGGCCGAGCGCGTCGACGTAGTCGGCGGTGAGACTGGCCTGCACGCGCGCGCCGAAGGAGGCGGCCGGGGTGTTGGCGAGGAACAGGTCGCGGCTGCGCGCTTCGCTCCAGGGCACCTGTCCCTCGCCGTCGAACGGGGAGGCGAGGCGGTGGGCGTGGGCTCGCAGTGTCAGCTGGGTGTAGAGCGGGCCGCGGGCCTTGCCGATCACCCGCATCAGGGCCTTCCACGGCTTGGAGTCGACCGGGTTGGCCGCGAAGCCGCCGGACAGGACCAGGGCGCGCAGGCCCTTCGGGCGGCGGGTGGCGAGCGCGAGCGCGATGTTGGCGCCGAACGAGTCGCCGACCAGCACGTAGTCGTCGAGGTCGGCGACCGCGTCCTGGACGTGGTCGGCGTAGCGCTCGATGTCGTCGACACCCTCGGGCAGGCGCAGCGTGCGCTGGGGAGCCTGGCCGTAGGGGGCGAGCTGCTCGGCGCTCCACGGAGCGCCGGAGAAGCAGGGGATGAAGACCAGGGTCGGAATCTTCTCTGAAGTGTTCATATCGGACACATTACACGGCACATGTGTCGTGACACAAGTTATCCGGGTCACACGGGGGGATCCGCCTCGCGCGCCCGTCGGCCCCCGACGCGGTGTCGCGAATCGAACGGGGGCGGGGCAGGACTCCCGGGGCGAGGACCCGGAGTGCCGGGCGGCAGGCGGCGGGCGGCGGGTTCACGCCTCCGCGATGTCCTCTTCGGCGGCGTGCGGGTCGCCCGGCGGGCGCGTGCCGGGGGCCGGGGGCCGGGGCGCGGGTGAAGGCGTAGTGGCCGAGGAAGCGATGTGGTCGAGTGGGTGGGTGGGAGGCGGACGCGTTCCGACACTCCCCGGGGCCGAACCTCCCCGGCGGGCGGCTCCGGCGCCCCGGGCCCGACGGCGGTCCGCTGCCGGGCCCGGGGCGACGCCCTGACCGTCCGGTGCCGACGGTTCGGGTGCCGGCCGCCTCGGGCGTCCTGGCCGGGGTCTCGTGAGGCCGCGCCCAGCCCCGATCGGCCGGGCCGGGGTTCGCTAGCGGGTCACCAGCCAGGACAGGCTGCCGGTCAGTTCGCTCCGCAGAGCAGGGTCCGCCACCGCCGGGGTCGGGTCGGTGGCGACGGCGCTGAGCAGGTGCGGCCGGGAGCGCGGGCCGGTGAGGTGGAGAGCGCCGAGGTCGAGGGCGGTGCGTCCGCGCAGGCGGGGCTGCTCGCGTCCGTCCAGGTACCAGCGCAGTTCGGTGCCGGGCACCGGCAGGTCGACGATGAGCTGCTCGGCGGCCGTGAGCCAACTGCCGGTGGGGGTGGGGCTGGTGAGCGGGGTGGCGTGGCGGTAGAAACCGGCGATCATGGCCTCCCGCCCGGGCAGGTTGAACTCGCGTCCGAGCGAGCGCATGATCGAGTTCTCGGTCGGCCGGTACAGCCCTGTCGGGTAGTAGCCGCCACCCTCGTAGCCGCCGACCGTCCCGCCGTCGGGCGAGGCCTGGCCGAGCCAGCGGGCCCACTTGGTGCCCTGGTCGCGCATCCGGTCGGCGGTCAGCGTGCTGAGGTTGGCCTCGGGCGGTTCGGCGCCCTGGTACGTGCCCTGGCCGTCGTAGGCGTACTCGTCGGCCAGCTTGCCCAGCGAGTGCCCGGTCTCGTGCACGGCGATCTGGCCGGACTTCGCGTTGCCGCCCGCGACGGTGGCGATGCCCTCGTAGCCGAGCGGGGACTTGATGTCGTTGTAGCCCGCGCCGCCGTACTTGGTGCTGTTGGCCACCACGATCACCAGGTCCGCCTGGGGGGCCTTGGCGGCGTAGCGGTCGACGGCCTTCTCGTCCAGGCAGAGCAGCCGTTCCACGCCGTCGCACCAGAAGTAGGAGCCGAGCGCGGTGTGCCGGACGGTGGCCCGGTCCGGGTCGCCGGTGACGCCGGACTCGGGTGAGACGGCGGACACCGCCCAGACGTTGAACAGCCGTTGGTAGTCGGCGTACGGCTCGACGGCGGTGATCTCGCGCCACTTCTCGGCGGCGTCGGTGCGGAACTTGCCCTGCTCCTGGGCGGAGTAGCCGTCGCCGATGACCACCACGTCGAGCTTGGTGGCCGGGTCGCCGTTGTGGACCAGGGCGGTGACCGCACCGTCGCCGTCGGCGCCCGGTGCGGTGAGGCCGGCGGGCGGGGCGGCCAGGTAGGGGGAGGCGGCGGGGGCGGTGGCGCGGGAGATGGAGCCGTCCTCGGCGAAGGCCTCCACCTGGTGCCGGGGTCCGCCCGCCGCCGGGGCGCTCGAGCCGTCCGTGGCCGGGGCGCTCCAGGCGGGGGCGGCGCCGAGGAGGGCCGCGGCGAGGGCGGCGGTCAGCAGGGCGGATGCGGTTCTGGTCCTGGCGTGGGTGGTCCTGACGCGCAGGTTCCTGAGGCGTGTGTTCCTGACGTGCATGGAGGTCCTCCCGGTGGGTGGCGGGTGTGGGGAGGTTCCTTCCCTTGTTCGGGACCTGACAATCGCTCACCGGCCGGTTACCGCCCCTGGAGCGCCTCCGCCAGGGCCAGGGCCTGCTCCTCGGTGATGCCGAGCGCGAGCGGCACCTGCCGGGGGCTGTAGTCCGACGTGCAGAGCGGGATCGGGCTCTCCGGAGTGAGGACCCACCGAGGCTCGTGCCGTGCCGGATCGCCCAGCAGCCGGGCGGCGAACTCCCCGGCGGTGTCCGGGCGGAGCCCGACCGCCACCAGTGCCTCGGCCACCGTGAGCCGGGCCTCCGCCAGGGGCGTGTCCGCGTCGCCGAGCGCCGGGAGGAGGAGCAACAGTCGCTGCGCCCGGTCCTGGAGGCCCTCGGCGCCCGGATCGCCCTCGCTCCGCGCGAGGTTGACCAGCTCCGGCCAGGAGAGTCCCGGGGCGGAGCCGTGCGGGCCGAACTGCCCGAGGAAGCCGAACCGGCCCCAGTCGGGGTGTTCGACGAAGAAGTCGATGAGGCTCTCGTCCTCGAAGCTCTGGTACGTCACGCAGGCGGTGTGCCCGTGCCGGAACGGCGCCCGGAACAGCAGCGGGGGCGCCTCTGCGTCGAACAGCCGCGCCATCATGGCGTCGTAAGCCTCCTCCGGCACGCCGTAGGCCTCCGGCTCGTCCACGTCGTGGCTCAGGATGAGGAGGAGGTGGGCGAACCAGAAGGCGGGGTCGGCGGCCAGCTCCTCGCTCGGGACCGGCTCGGCCTCCTCGTACTCGTCGTACGTTTCGTCGTTCCCGGTGGCAGCGGTGACATCGGTGACATCGGTGACATCGCTGTCTTCGGTGACATCGGCGATTTCGGTGTCCTCGGTGCCGTGGGGTTCGGACGGGTACGGTGCGGCGGTCATGCGGGGAGCGTAGTGCGGGGGTCGGACAGGGCCGGCGGGCGGGGGTGCGCGGTTCGGGTGGCCCGGTCTGGTGGCGCGGTCCGGTGGCGCGGTGCGGCCGGGCTCAGAACTCCTTGAAGGCGCTGTGGCTGATGGCCGCCGCGATCAGCCAGCAGGTGACGGCGATGGGCAGGGTGACCAGCAGCGGCCACTGGAGACTGATCAGCAGTAGGGAGCCGAACGCGGTGAGGAGCGTCGCGCCGGCGGAGTACCCCAGGGAGATGAAGAGCATGAACTCCAGGTCCCCGAACAGGCCGCCGATGATCATGATCATCCCGACCCCGATCAGTCCGCTGAACTCGAAGATCGTCAGGTACGGGGTGTTCTCGGGCCGGGACCGGTGCCCCTGGAAGCTGAGCTCGAACACCTTGCCGTGGAGGATCCTCAACTCCACGGTGGTGCCGGCGTCGACGTCCTCGTAGAAGGCCTTGCCGACGGCGTAGCGGCCGGTGGGCGCCGTCTCGCGGGACACCGTCAGCATGTAGTCGGTCGAGTCGGAGCCGGCCTCCTCCTCCTTCTTCGTCACCCGGCCGCTCTCCAGCGTCACGCAGTCCGCGCCCGGCTTCGCGTCCGCGGCGCAGGTCGGGGTGGCGCGGTACGCACGGGTCTGCTCGAAGGTGTCGGTGAACCGGACGAAGCCGAGGATCGTGAGGGCGAGGCCGAGCACGGCGAGTGCGGCGGGGAGGGCGGCCCGGAGCAGCCCGCCGAGGCCGGGGCGCGGCTTCGGGCTCGGTGGCCGGGGCCGGGACGTCGACTTCGGCTGCGCGTCCTGGAGGGGGACGGAGTCCTCAGGCATCGTCACCGTCCGGCGTCGTCAGTGCCGTCAGTGCCGTCACTGCCGTCGGTGTCGTCGGTGTCGTCCGTGCCATCCGCGCGTTCATCGGCATCTCCCCACCGGCCGTACCGTTGCTGCTCGCTCCGCCCGTACCCAGCCGTCCGCAGACCGTTCCTGTCCGTTGGGTGCAGACCGGATCATGCCAGGGAACGGCGGAGCGCGCGAGGAATTGCCGCTGGCCGGAGCGGACTTGTCAGGCGGCGATAGATTGACGGGCATGACGACGACACCTGACGCGATGAGCCCGGTCTCCCGTACCGCCCTGGGCGTCGCACGGGTACGGGCCCACGAGAGCGTCCGGCCCGACCCGCTGTTCACCGACCCGTACGCGGCCGGGTTCGTCGAGGCCGCCGGGATGCCCACCGGAGCCCCCGACCGGCGGCCGGTCAGCGGGCTCGCCGCGGGGCTCGTCGTGCACATCAGGCTGCGGACCCGCTTCTACGACGACCGGCTGCCGGCCGCCGGCGCCGACCAGGTGGTGCTGCTGGCCGCCGGGCTGGACACCCGGGCCTACCGACTGGACTGGCCCGCCGGCACCCGGCTGTGGGAACTGGACCTGCCGCCGGTGCTGGAGTTCAAGCAGCGGGTGCTCGACTCCGCCGACGCGGTGCCGACGTGTGAGCGCGACGCCCTGCCCGGCGACCTGCTGGACCCGGGCTGGCCGCGCCGACTGGTCGAGGCCGGCTTCGACCCGCAACGCCCCACCGTCTGGCTGGCCGAGGGGTTGGTGGTCTACCTGAGCGCAGAGCAGGCGGCCGGGCTGCTCACGGCCGTCGGCTCGCTGTCCGCCCCCGGCAGCCGGCTGCTGATGGAGCGGGGCCGGGACGTCTCCCGGACCCCGCGCGATCCCGCGCTGGCCCATGTCATCGAGCTGTGGCAGGGCGGGCTTGGCCCCGACACCGAGCAGTGGCTCAACGCCCATGGCTGGGATGCCCGGACGACCTCCCTCGCCGAGGTCGGGAACGGCTACGGACGCCCGCTGCCGGAGGGCGCAGGCCTGGAAAGCGGCTTCATCGAGGCGGTGCGCACGGTTACCGGCTGAGCCTGGGGCTCACCAGCGGGCGTGACGGACGCTCAGCCGTCCCAGCCCGACGCCCCCGGAGATCCGGATGACCGGCCCGCCAGGGCGCGCGGGCCGGCGGGGCCGGTAGCGCGGTGCCTTCCGGCCGGTCCGCAGACCCCCGAGGTCGACCACCGCGTCCCGGGGGACGATGATCGCGGCGCCGCCGGTGCCGAGGTACAGCTCGATGTCGACCACCGGATGGGCGATGACCGCCCGGGAGAGGTCCAGGCGCACCCGGCCGAGCGCGGAGGCGACGGTGAGGGTCCGGGGGACCTCCCAGACGCCGCGCCGGTGGATCCGCCCGCCGGGGGCGGCGCCGGTGATGGTGGCCGTGGCGGGCGGGGGCGGCTCGGGGAGCCCGGTGAGCGACCCGGTGAGTTCGTCGTGGGTGGCGGCGGTGAGCGCCCGGTGCAGGCGGTCGTCCAACTCCTCGTGTGGGAACTGCCCTTGGCCGTACGCCTCCCGCAGTCGTCGTACGGCGGTGTCGCGGTCCTCGGCGGCGATGGGCGGGGGTTCGTCGGTCCCGGCCGCCATCACTCCACCCCTCGACTGAGTACGTTGTACGCGGTCATGGCGGCCAAGCTAGATTACTGGGTACCGTGTACGCAAGCAGAAGGACCGACGGTGACCGAAGCCGAGTACGTGAACATCTGGATGCGGCCCGAGCGCCCCGCCCGCGGGCCCAAACCCGCCTACAGTCGCGCCCGGATCACCGAGGCCGCCGTCCGGATCGCCGACACCGAAGGCCTGGAAGCCGCCACGATGCGGCGGATCGCCGCCGAGATCGGCGCCGGTGCGATGTCGCTCTACCGGTACGTCCCCGGCCGCGACGAGCTGATCCAGCTGATGGCCGACCGGCTGATGGGCGAGATCGACGTCGAGGGCATGCCCTCCGGTGACTGGCGCGCCGACCTCACCCGCTACGCCCACGGACTGCGCGCCATGTGGCTGCGGCACCCGTGGATCGCCACCGTGCACCGCGCGGTGCCTGGCTTCGGACCCAACCAACTGCGGCTGATCGAAGGGGTGATGGGAGTCCTCGACGCCCACCTCCCGATCGACGAGAACCTCGGCCTGATCGCCCTCCTCAACGGCTACGTCGAGAGCGACGCACGCGACGAGGTCAGCTGGACCGAGGAGGTCCGCCGCAGCGGTCTGAGCGAGGCCGAGTGGCTGGCCCGCAGCTACCCGTACGTCCAACAACTGCTGGAGAGCGGGCAGTACCCGATCTTCGGCAGGATCGCGATGGAGGCGCGCCAGCCGCGGCTGAGCCGCGACGAGCAGTTCGGCCACGGGCTGGAGCGGGTCCTCGGCTGCGTGGCCGCCGCCCTCGCGCCGGGCGAGCGCCGCAGCCCCGATGGCGGCGCGCAGGGCGAAGGTGACCAGCCGGGGCACGCGCGTCATGCCGGCGAGTATGGCCCGGGCGTGCCGGGCCGACTGTGACCGGCGGTTGCGGCGCGGGCCTCGCGTCGGCCTGCGCCCCGACGGTGGGACGAGAAGGCGCGGGGCCTCACAACCGCCGGACGCGCAGCACGGCCGTCAGCATCGGCAGGGTGAAGCCGTCGTCCGCGGTCTCGGGCCGGCTCGCGAGGAACGCCCGGATCCGGCCCAGCGCGGCGGCCCGCTCCTCGTCCGGCATCACCAGCATCCCGGCGCGGGTGGCGAGGGTCGCGACCAGGGAGTCCGCGGTGCGCGGCTGCCCGTGCGGGAACACCTCCTGCTCCGGTGAACCGAACCGGGTCTCCCCGCCGTCCCTCGGGAGGTGCGCGGCAGCCGTCTCGACGCGCCAACTGCCCGGGGTGTCACGCGGCCCGACCGCCGCCGGCCCGCTCACCCGCGCCAGCCCGGCGACCCACCCCACCCGGTCGTCCAGGACGTTCCACAACCCCGCCAGGACCCCGCCGGGCGTCAGCACCCGGGCGATCTCGGGCCCCGCGACCGCCATGTCGAACCAGTGCATGGCATTGCCGGCCAGCACGGCGTCGACGGACCCGTCCGGCAGCGGAATCGCCTCGGCACTGCCCGACAGCGCCCGGACCTCCGGCAACGCCCGGCGCAGCTCGCCCAGCATCGCCGGGTCTGGCTCCACGGCGACGACATCGACCCCCAGCGCGAGCAGCGTGGCCGTCAACTTGCCCGTCCCGGCGCCGAGATCGAGCACCCGGGGACGGCGTGAGGCGCCGACGCCGGGCGCGGCGTCCAGCGCCCACTGCACGGCGGAGTGCGCGTAGTCCGGGCGGTGCTCGGCGTAGGCGGCCGCCGCCGCGCCGAAGGAGGATGCGTGGAGGTGCCGCTGGTCTTGATCCATTCGGTCACGCTACCGGCGCCCGCGGCGGGTCGGGCGGCGTTTGCCTCACTTCCCCGACTTCCGTGGCCGGCCTGCGGCTGCGGGGATGAGGAGGGTGGGCGGGCCAGGCTCCGGGGTCGCTCTCGGCGACCCCCGGCTCGGTGACCGCCGGACTCGACCGGTTCGCCGAACTGCTCACTGTGCCCGGACTGCAGGGTGGCTTGTTTCCCAGCTCGCCCGCGTCGGGCGCCTGTTGCCCGTCGCCGGGCCGCGTGGTGTCGTGACCCGGGCCCCGGGGGTGCCTTCCAGGCGGCTGAGCCCTGCTTCCCGGAGCCGTGGACGGAGGGGCCTCTGGATGAACGCTGCTTCAACGTTCATGGTTGAACCTGGCTGGTGCGCACGGTCGTTCGTAGCATGACGGGTAACCGACAACGGAAGGGTTCCCATGAACGGCAGGATCGTGACCTGGCTCGGCGCCCCCGCAGTGGCCGTGGGGCTGCTGCCCGGCGCAGCTCCGGCGCACGCCGACGCCGGTGTGCGGATCGACGGCGCGACCGTCGCCGGCGGCACCTCCAGGACGGTGAACGTCACCCTCGCGTACTCCTGCGACGCCGGCGGTTTCGTCAGGTCCGCGACCGTGATCGCCGAGGACCGGCGCTCGGGTGCCCTCGGCACCGCCCGGTTCGCGCCGAGTTGCACGGGCGCGACGGTGACGGCGGTCGTCCCGGTCACGACGCTGAACCAGAACGGCTATGCCGCGGGCGACCCGGCGGCCGTGCACGCCTCGCTGCTCGACGGGGACGACACCGAGGTGCTCGGGACCATCGCCCAACTCACCCTCGGCAACGGCTAGGAGGCCAGGGCCGGTCCTGCCGGTGGGCAACAGGCGCTGGGGCTGCCGACAGGACCATCGGCAGGCGATCGACGGGATTCCGTCAGCGAGCGCAGTGCCGGTGTCCAGGCGTCCAGGCGTTTAGGCATCCGGGCCTTCAGGACTCCGGGATTCCGGAGGACTCCAGGACGATGTGGGACCTCGTGGTCGCGGCCGGACCAGGATGACAGGGGGCAGGTCGACCCGCGGCGGGACAGGTCGACTGCGGCCGCGGTCTGCCACGCAGCGTGACCGATGAGCCGGTGGTCGTCACGAGGTTCGGTGCAGGTCAGAGCCTCGGGTCAGAGCCTCGGTGCGGGCCGGAGTCCCGCTGTGGGGCGTGCGGATGCGTGGACGGGGTAACCGACATGCATGGCAGTCTTCCGTAAAGCGGGCCGCTTCAAGTGGCCGGGCCGTTCGGATCCCAAGGGTTCGGGGGCTGATCCGGCGCGACCCGACACCGTCCTTGCCGATGATCCCGCCGCCCGGGCCGGTCCCGGTCCGGGGACGGAGGCGGGCCTGGCCGAGGGCCTGAGCGAGCTGGTCGAGGGGGCCGAGCGGCCGGTCGGGGCCTGGCACGTCGCCGAGTACCACGTCGAGCGTGGCCGGGGCCGGGCGCTGGTGGCGGGCGTGGCTCGGCGGCTGGGCGGCGGTGGCCGGGTGGCGGCCAGGGGAGCGGTGCTCGGGGGTAAGGCGCTCACCGAGCAGTTGATGCGGACGGCGCCGCGGATCCCCGTCCGCGATCTGGCTACCCTCCGTGCCCAGCACCCGGACGCGGCTGACCCCGAGCACCTGGCCGATCTGCTGGTCGCCGGGGCCACCCGGGCCGCCGCCGCGCTCGGCGCGGGCGTCGGTGCGGCGGCCATGCTGCCGGTGCCGCCTGCGATGGCGGTGGAGATCGCGGCCGAGACGCTCGCGGTGGCGGCCGTGGAGGTGAAGCTGATCGCCGAACTGCACGAGGTCTACGGCGTCCCGGCGCAGGGCAGTGCGACCCAGCGGGCCGGGGCCTACCTGGGAGCCTGGGCGAACCGCCGGGGAATCGACGCCATGCTGCTGACCCGCCCGGCCGGCTTCGCGGCGCTCGCGCTGGGCGCGGAGGTACGCCAGCAGGTTCGCCGCCGGCTCGCCCGCAGCTGGATGCGCCGGTTGCCGTCCGTGACCCCGCTGCTCCTGGGCGCGGGCGTCGGCGCGACGGTCAACCGGCGGGACACCCGGCGGCTGGCCGGGCAGGTCCGCGACGACCTGTGCTCGCGCCGGCCGACGAACGGCGGCTACTGGGCTGCGGCCGGGCCGGTGATCGAGGGCGAGGTTGCTCCGTAGTCGCCTTCGAGCGGACGGCGTCGCGGCCGCCCGCCGGGGCGGTACGCCGCCTCCGGCGCGGCGGCCGGGTGGGTGCGTGGGCGCGTCGCAGTCAGCCGGAGGGCGTGATCGGCGAGCACATGCCGAGCCACTGCTCGGCGCCCCAGGCCTCGAACCGTTCCACCTCGGTGAACCCCAGCTTTGCCGCGAGCCGCATCGAACTGACGTTGGCGGTCTGGGTGGTGAGCACGACCGGTTCGCCCGGAAGGGCGCCGGCGAGCCAGCCGAGTGCCGCCGTGCACGCCTCGGCGGCGTACCCGAATCCCCAGGCCTGCGGCAGGAACAGATAGCCGAGATCGACCTTCCCCGCAACAGCCGGGCGGCGGTGCCCCGTCGCCCTCCTGAGCAGCACCTGACCGATCATCGACCCGTCGCGATCAACCACGAAGCTCCCGGGCCACCGCTCGGGCACTCTCGGCATCTCGCGCTCCAACTCGTGGCGGGGTCGGGGGCCGCCGAGGAAGGTGTGCACCTCCGGCGAGGCGTACAGCCCGACGAACGCCGCGCGGTCCCGGGCCTCGGGCTCACGGAGCACGAGCCTCTCGGTCTTGATCGGCTCCGGTGGCCAGGCGACGGGTCCGAGATCGTCCATCCGCGCACGGTAACAGGTGGTCAGGTCGCGCGAACGGGGAACGTCCGGCCTCACCGTGGAGCCGAATCGTGAGCAGCACCCGGGAAGGGGCACCACCGTGCTGCCGCGCCGGATGGTGGTTGGTGTTTCGGAGTTGGTTGGTTGTGTGAGTGCGGGTGGGTTCCGGGGCCCTGCAGTCCCCGACCCCGTCCCCGTCCTCACCCGAGCGCAACGAGTACGCACATGACGGTTACCGCCCGGCGGGGAAGCACCGTGATGTTCACCGGTGGCTCGTGACCGACTGCCGGCGCCTGGCGAGCGAGGACGGCCTGGGGTGCGGCTACCCGGTTGCTCGTCGCGGGCTGGTGGGGCCTGTGCCATCCGTGGCGCTCGGTGGCCTGGCTGAACACTGTTCGGGCGGGTCGCAGGGTGAGCCCGGTCACGCCGTGCTCGCGCGGGCCTGGTTGTGCCTGGTCGGTTGAGCGGGCCGGGGCTGTCGGGTTCGGGGGTGGGTGTTCAGTCCTCGCCGATCTGGAGCAGGACGGTGAAGTGCCGGGGGCCGGACAGGTTGGTCAGCCGGCGGGCCTCGCCGCCAGCAGGCCGGCCACCCGCCGGGCGCTGCGGCGGGTGGCGGCGAGGTCGCGCAGCGGGTGTCCGGGGCGGACGAGGTCGTCGGGCAGGAGGGCCATCAGTTCCACGGCCCGCCCGGTGTCGACGGGCACGATGGCGGCCGGCACGCCCGCGACCGCGCCGGGACCGTCTGCGCCCCTGGCCCGGGCGGGCGTGCCGTCGTCCTGTGCGGGCAGCGCGAGCGCGTGGACCTCTTCGGCCACCTCGCGGCACGACCGGCCGGCCCGGAGCGGGCGTAGACGCCGTGCCCGCGGGCCGGCGAGCCCGTCAGGCGGCGCAGTTCCCGGACGGTGTCCACGGCGGCGTCCTGCCACGCCGTTCCCCGGGCTGGTGTGCCGTGTTCTGCCGCCGGGTGGTGACCGCGGGGGATCACTGGGGCACTGCACTGCACTGCACTGTGGGGTGTGTGTTAGCTGAGGGTGGTGAGGGCGGTTTCGTAGTTCGGTTCGTTGGTGATGTCGGTGACGAGTTCGGTGTGGAGGACGGTGTCGTTTTCGTCGAGGACGATGACGGCGCGGGCGGTGAGGCCGGCGAGGGGGCCGTTGTTGATGGAGACGCCGTAGGTGTGGTGGAAGTCGCGTCCGCGGAGGGTGGAGAGGGTTTTGACGTTGTCGAGGCCTTCGGCACCGCAGAATCGTGCCTGGGCGAAGGGCAGGTCTGCGGAGATGCACAGGACGACGGTGTTTTCGAGTGCGCTGGCTTTGGTGTTGAAGGTGCGCACTGATGTCGCGCAGGTCGGGGTGTCGATGCTGGGGAAGATGTTGAGGATCTTGCGTTGTCCGGCGAAGTCGTTGAGGGAGGTGTCGGTGAGGTCTTCGCCGACGAGCGTGAAGGGCGGGGCCTGGGTGCCGGTGGCGGGCACTGTGCCGCCGATCTCGACAGGGCTTCCCTTGAGGGTGACCTGAGTCATGAATGGCCTCCTGGCAGTGGTGTACGACGGGTGGCAACGTCGTTGATCCTACTGCCCGTGTGCCGGTGTCCTTGTGGGGTGACCGAGGGGCGGACATTCCCGGTCCCTGGCTGCTGGGGTGTGGGGGCGGCAGGGGTGTGGCGGTCCCTGGCCTGCGGGCCGGTGCCCGGTGTTCGGCCCTGAAGAGTGCCCTGTAGGGCGGGGTTGGGTGGATGGGTGGTTTGTGGTCGTGGGGCCGTCGCCGTCGCCGTCGGCTTTGTCGCGGCGGCCTCGGGGGCGTGGCGTGGGCCGGGTGCCGGCGGGTGCGCGGGTGTTGGGCAGGTCCTGCCCGTGCCTGACGCTCTGGAGGACATGGCGGCGGGTGCTGTGGACTCGCGGGCGGCCTGGCGGGTGGGTCAGGTGTAGCGGTCGAACAGGGCTTGGAGGTAGTCCTCCAGGCGTGCGGTCAGCAGGGCCGGGGTCAGGTCGGTGCGGCCCAGTTCGCGCCAGGGGACGGCGACTTTCTCCGCGTCGGGGGCGAAGGCGAGGGCGTCCAGCAGCCGCCAGTACAGGTGGTCGGGGCCGGTCGCGGTCAGGGTGGCGCCGGTCCGTTCGTAGGCGTCGGCGAAGGCCATGCCCGTCTCGGCGCCGTGCAGCAGGGCCAGGGCGGTGGAGCAGTGGGCGACGTCCAAGTCGGCCGGGCCCCAGGAGGTCTCGACCCAGTCGAGGACTCCGCTGACCGTGAGAGAGGCGCCGTTGCCGGTGAACAGCACGTTGCCGGGGTGGAAGTCGCGGTGCAGGAAACAGGCGCGGTGGGCCGGCGCGGCGCGCCCGATCACTGCCACCGCTCGCTCCCACAGTGCCGGGCGCGCGCTGCCGGCGGGCACCTGCACGTGTTCGGGGGAGGTCCATGCCTGCCAGGTCCGCGGGCGCAGTCCCTCGGGTACGGCCAGGGCGTGGACGGCGGCCAGCTGGCGGGCCAGCAGCGCCACGCGTGGCGCCACCTCGCCGTCCTCCTCCACCCGTACCCGTCCGGGCAGGTGACTCATCAGCAGCGACGGGTGCTCGCACCACTGGCCCCGGGCGTCCACCGCGCGCAGCCGCGCGGCCGGGATGCCGCCGCCGGCCAGCAGGTCCAGCACACCGGCCTCGCGTTCCAGCAGCCCCGGGGCGTGGCGGCGGTAGAACGGCTTGACGAAGGAGCGCAGCACCAGCGCGTACCCGCCACCACCACCGCCACTGTTGACGGTGCCGTCGGTGCCGTCGGGTTCGATGTCCAGGCGGCGCATCCGCGAGGTCCAGCCGCCCTTGAGCGCCTCGACCCGCGCGATCCGTTCGCCGGGCGCGAGAACGCCCTCGACCCACCGGCGTGTGCCGGCCCACTCCTGGGCGTCGTCCTCGATCATGGACGACCACCCTACGCCCGGCCCCTCCCGCCTGTCCCCGCCGGCCCCACCCGCCGGGCCCCGCTGAGCCTGCGGCGTCACCCCAACTCCGGTACGGCAGAGGCCCGCCACCCCTTATTCGACATCCATCGCAATGTGACAGCGGGCAGCCCCCGGGCTTGGCCGGAACCCGTACCGAACCGCACCCGCACCCGGGGGGTTCGTCATGTCGAGGAAGGTCGTTTTCGCTGTTACCGGTGCACGTGAGGTTCTTGCGGCCCGTCAGGTTTCCCTGTCGGACCCGGCCCTGGTGAGCTGCGTTTCAGGGTCGAGGCGCTTGGCCTCGACCGCGCGGAGGCCCTCTTTCGTGGCCGGTTCCTACCTGGAGTTGCCCGAACTGCCCGCCATTCCCGGCTGCGAGGCTGTGGGTGTCGTGGAGGCCGTCGGTTCCGGTGTCACTCGCTTCACTCCCGGGGTACGGGTGGTCACCGTCACCGCCTTTGACCAGAACGACTACGGTGTCTGCGCCACCCACGCCCTTGTCCCCGCCCGCGCTGTCGTCCCCCGCCCCGCCCACTTGACCCCTGTGCAGGGCGCCGCTCTGTGGATGCCCTGCCTGACCGCCTACGGCGCCCTCGCCGGGGACGGCCATCTGCGTCCCGGCGACCATGTCCTGCTCACGGCCGCGGCCTCCGGCGTGCGCCTGGCCGCGATCCGCACCGCCCGGCGCCTCGGCGCCCTGCCCATCGCGACCACCCGCACCCCGGCCAAGACCGCCACGCTCCTGGACGCCGGCGCCGCCCATGTCATCGTCACCGGCCAGGACGGCGAACAGGACCTGCCCGCCCGCGTCCTGGACCTCACCGACGGGCACGGGGTGCGCACCGTCCTGGACCCCGTCGCCGGACCGGGCGTACGCGCCCTGGAACGCACCGTCGCCCCCGGCGGACGCCTGGTCCTCTACGGACGCCTGGACCTGCGCGAGACCCCCATCCCGGCCAGGACGCCTTCGCCCCCTGACCAGCCGGTTCTTCAACATGCACGACGTCACCCGTGACGGCGAACGGCTGCGCCGCGGGCATGCCTTCGTGACCGCGGGCGTGGCGGGCGGCTCGTTCCGGCCCGTCGTCGGCCGGGTCTTCGAGGGTCTGGATTCCGCTGCCCGGGCTTACCGCTGCCTGGAGGGCGGCGCCCAGGCCGGCAGGATCGTCGTCAGCGTCACCGGCTGACCCCCGGCCACCCAAGGCCCTATCCACCCGAGGCCCGGGAGCCCTGAGGCCCTGGAGGTTCAGGGCGTCAGGGCTTCGGGGGTGTCGGGGGTGTCAGGGGCAGTCGTGGGCCTCGGCGTCGGCGGCGGCCACGACCGCGGACAGTAGTCCTGGGAACCGTTCCTCCAGTTCCTCGGTGCGCAGTGTGTTCATCTTGGTGGTGCCCACGTAGTACTGGCGCAGTACCCCGGCCGCGCGCAGCACGGAGAAGTGGTGGCTGGAGGTGGAGCGCCCGACCGGCAGGTCGAAGGAGCCGCAGCTCAGGTCGGCGCCCGAGTGTGCCAGGGTGCGCACCACCGAGCGCCTCGCCGGGTCGGCGAGGGCCTCCAGTACCTGCTGGACGTTCACGTCCTCCACACCGGGGTGCACGATCATCCGCGCCGCAACGCGTGCCCGTCCCACACCCATCACCCCTTCCCAAGCCTGGCCCCCGTCCCGCGTAGATCATCGTCAACGGCCGCGCACCACGCGCGACTTCACGCCCGACGCTACTACGGGACGGGGTCCTGCCACGCCGGCCGCAACACCTCCGCAACACGAACCGCACCGCATGCCCCTCCCGCCGCTGCTGTCCCTCCTAGCCCTCCTGCGTGTTCTGTCCCTCCTGCTTGTCCTGTTCCTGCTGTTCGTCCAGGCGCCGTGTCACTCCTGGGGTCCGGTAGTGCAGGGGATGGTGTGGAAGCGGAGTTGCTCTGGCGGCTTTGGGGGGTGGCCTAGTCGCCTTGTGTTGAATTGGTGTGTGGTGGTGGGTCAATTCCGGGTTACG
>NZ_MECK01000046.1 GCF_014596465.1 Streptomyces sp. CBMA123
GACGTGGGCGCCGAGGCGGTCGAGCCCGCCGAGGGGGCGCCGGACGGGGTGGCGGCCGCGGTGGGGGAGCCGGCCGCGGCGGTGCCCTTGCTCGAAGCCGAGCCCGAAGCCGAGTTCGAACCCGAGCTGGAGCAGGCAGCGAGGCTCACCGCGGCGAGTGCCGTGAGGGAGGCGGCGAGGAGACGAGTGCGCATGGCGCCACACTGTCATGTCCGCGGCGCGGAAGGGAAGGTCCCGTCCTCGGCCGACGGACGGGCCCCGGAACGGCGGACGGCGGCCCGGAGGGAGTGCCTCCGGGCCGCCGTGCAGCCGTGCAGCCGTCTGCCGCCCGCCGTGCCCGGACGGCCGTCAGCCGGGCCCGTTGGCCTTCAGCCAGTCCTTGGCCACCGCCGACGGGTCCTCCTTGTCGACCGAGACCCGCTTCATCAGCCCCGTCAGCCCGGCCGTGTCGAGCTTGGCCGACACCGCGTTGAGCGCCGCCGTCGCGGTGGCGTCCACGCCCGCCTTGTTGACCAGCGGGGTGACGTTCTGGGCGCCGAAGACGTTCTTCGGGTCGCTCAGCGGGACGAGCTTGTACTGCACGATCTTCGGGTCGGTGGTGAACACGTTGCCGACCTGGATGCTGCCGTCCTTGAGCGCGTTCGCGGTGGTGTCGGCGGTGGGCTTCCACTCCTTGAAGGTCAGCCCGTAGACGTCCTTGAGCTGCTGCTCGCGGCGGGTCTTGAACTCCGGCGGGCCGCCGATGGTGAACTCGCCGGCCTTGGCGGTCAGGTCGGCGATGCTCTTGAGGTTGTACTTGTCGGCGGTCTCCTGGGTGACGCTGAGCGAGTCCTTGTCCTCGGCGGGGGAGGAGTCGAGGATCCCCAGCGCGGCGGGCAGCGTCGTGGTCAGCGCCGCGTTCACGTCCTGGGTCGTGACGGCGGTGTTCTTGGCGTCCAGGTAGGCGAGCAGCGCGCCGTTGTACTCGGGCAGGACGGTCAGGTTGCCGCTCTGCAGCTGCCCGTAGAGCACCTCACGGCTGCCGATGTTGAACTTCTCCTCGACCTTGACGCCCTTGGCCTTGAGCGCCTGCGAGTAGATCGAGCCGAGCAGGACGTTCTCGGGGAAGTTCGCCGAACCGACGACCACCGTCCCGCCGGAGCTCCCTCCGGTGGCGGCGGAGCCGGCCCCGGAGGCCGAGGCGCTCGACCCGCCGCCGAGCGGGTTGCTGCTGTCGGCGGAGGAGCCGCAGGCGGTGGCGCCCAGGGCGAGCGCGGCGAGCGTGCCGAGGAGCACGGCGTGCCTGCTTCTCTTGATTGTCGACATGGTGACAGTTGTCCTTCCGGAGCGGATGGGAGAGGAGAGCGGAGGGGGCCTCAGCGGGCCTTGCGCTGGGCGCGCACCCCGGGCGGGAGCGCGAACCGGGCGAGCAGGGCGAAGAACAGCTGGGCGCCGACCGCGAGCAGCACCACCAGCAGCGCGCCGCCCACGGTCACCGCGTACTGCCGGGTGGCCAGCCCGTCGATGACGTAGCGGCCGAGACCGCCCAGCCCGACGTAGGCCGCCACCGTGGCGGTCGCGATCACCTGGACGGTCGCGGTGCGGAAGCCCGCCAGCAGGGTCGGCGCGGCGGAGGGCAGGCAGACCTGGAGGAGCACCTGCGGGTGGGTCAGGCCGATCCCGCGCGCGGCGTCCCGGACGTCCGGGTCGGTGCCGCGCACCCCCTCGACGGCCGCCACCAGCAGCGGCGGCGCGGCCAGCGCGACGAGCGGGAACAGTACGGCGGTGTCGCCGACCCCGGCGAGCAGCACCGCGAGCGTCACCAGGCCGAGGGTGGGCAGCGCGCGGGCGGCCCCGGCGAGCGCGGTGACCACGGTGACGCCGCGCCCGGTGTAGCCGATCAGCAGCCCGAGCGGGACGGCGATCAGCGCCGCGTAGAACAGCGCCTCGCCGGAGAGCAGCAGGTGCTCGGAGACCCGGTGCACGATCGAGTCCGGACCGCTGCGGCGGTCCGGATCGGAGAAGAAGTCGCTCAGCCAGTTCAGCCAGTTCACGAGCCCGCCCCCTGCTCCCGGACGGCCCAGGGCGCGAGCAGCCGGCGGGCGGCCACCAGCAGCAGGTCGACGGCCAGCGCCAGCACGGCGATCAGCACGATGCCGGCCACGATCGGGGTCGGGAAGGTGCGCTGGAAGCCGTCGATGAACAGGTAGCCCAGCCCGCCGCGCCCGATCAGCGCGCCGACGCTGGCGAGCGAGATGCTGGACACCGCGGCGACCCGCAGCCCGGCGATCAGGTACGGCACGGCCGCGGGCAGTTCGACGGCGGTCAGCCGGTGCCACGGCCCGTAGCCCATCGCGGTGGCGGCCTGCCGCACCGAGTCCGGGACGGCGCGCAGCCCGTCCACGGTGGTCGGCAGCAGGACGGCGAGGGCGTAGAAGGTGAGCGGGATCATCACCGTCGCCTGGGTGGCGAGCCCGGTGTACGGGATCAGCACCACGAAGACGGCCAGCGAGGGCAGCGCGTAGACGATGTTGAAGACGGCGGACAGCGGCTGGTACAGCCGGGGGAAGCGGGCGCAGGCCAGGCCGAGCGGGACGGCCAGCAGCAGGCCGATGAGCACCGGGACCAGGGCGATCACGGCGTGGTCGGCGAGCAGGTTGCCCAGGTAGCCGAGGTGGTCGCCGATCCAGTACCAGCGGACGATCGGTTCATCGTCCACCGTCGGCTCCGTCCGCCGTGCCGGTCCGGTCCGGTTTGTCGATGCTGACCGGCCGCTCCACGCTGACGGGCTTCTCCATGCTGACGGGCTTCTCCACGCTGACGAGCCCCGCCGCGTCGACGGGCCCCGCCGCGTCGACCGGCCCGCCGCCGACGGGTGTGAGCGCGGCGAGGACGGCCTCGCGGTCGGCGGTGCCGATCGCCCGGCCGCCCGCGTCCAGCGCGATGGCGACCCCGGCGGGGGAGAGCACGGCGGCGTCCAGGGCGGCGCGCAGGGTGTCGGTGTCCGGGTGGTAGCCGGCGGCCGGCTGCAGTTCGGTGCTGCCCGTGCCGCGGTCGATCCAGCCGATCGGCCGGCGCTCGTCGTCCAGGGCCAACTCCCAGCCGCCGTACCCGAGTCCGTCGTCGAGCGGGCGCGGCCGGATGGCCTTCGCGGGCCGCAGGCCGAGGCCGCGCAGGCCCCGGTCACGGCCGAGGAAGGCGGCCACGCCGTCGTCGGCGGGGGAGGTCAGCAGGGTGTGCGGATCGGCCAGTTGGGCGATCCGGCCGTGCTCGCGCAGCACCACGACCTGGTCGCCCAGCCGGACGGCCTCCTCGATGTCGTGGGTGACGAACAGCACCGTCTTGTGCAGCTCGGACTGCAGCCGCAGCAGCTCGTCCTGGAGCCCGGCCCGCACCACCGGGTCGACGGCGCTGAACGGTTCGTCCATCAGCAGCACCGGCGGGTCGGCGGCCAGCGCCCGGGCCACGCCGACCCGCTGCTGCTGCCCGCCGGACAGCTGGAAGGGGTAGCGCTTGGCGGTCTCGGGGGCGAGGCCGACGAGTTCCAGCAGTTCGGCGGCCCGGGCACGGGCCTTCTTGCGGTCCCAGCCGAGCAGGTACGGCACGGTGGCGATGTTGTCGATCACCTTGCGGTGCGGGAAGAGCCCCGCCTGCTGGATCACGTAACCGATGCCGCGGCGCAGCTTGGCGGGTTCCAGCCCCGCGACGTCGGCGTCGTCCAGCAGGACGCGGCCCGAGGTGGGCTCGACCATCCGGTTGACCATGCGCAGCAGGGTGGTCTTGCCGCAGCCGGACGGTCCGACCAGGACGGTTATCCGACCGGTCGGGACCTCCAGGTCCAGTCCCTCGACCGCGATGGTGCCGTCGGGGTGGCGCTTGCCGGCGCCCTCGAATCTGATCACGGAGTGTTTCCTCGTCAGGGCGCCCGGTGGTGGCGGCGCCTGTGTCGGTCGGTCTTACGGGTCGTTCGGTTGATGGCGGCTCACCGCCCGGGCGTTCTTCCGCCCGCGTGGCTGCCCAGCTTCGGACCGGCGGAAACTCTGATCAGCCTATGACCTGCATCATCTCCTGTCCCTGATTTACGGCCCGGCACACCGCGTGACCCCGGCTCGGCCGCCGGGGCCACGCGCTGTGACCGCCGACCCGACGGCCGGGGGCGCGGGTGTGACTTCGGCTCAGCCGCCCGGTCGGGTCGGCAGCCCGGCCGCCGCCCAGCCGACGAACCCGCCGTCCAGATCGGTCGCGCGGTGCAGCCCCAGCTCGCGCAGCGAGGCCGCGGCCAGACTGGAGGCGTAGCCCTCCGAGCAGACCACGACCACCTCGACGTCGTAGCCCGAGGCCTCGGGGATGCGGTGACTGCCCGTCGGGTCGAGCCGCCACTCCAGGACGTTGCGCTCGATGATCAGCGAGCCGGGGATCTCACCCTCGGCCGCCCGCTGCGCCGCCGGACGGATGTCCACCAGCAGCGCGCCCTCCAGGTGAGACTGGTACGCCTCCCGGGCGCGCGGACGGTGGACGCCCTCGCGGGCCCGCTCCACCAGGTCGTCGATCGTGGTCACCATTGCTCCGGTCCTTCCATCGAGGTGCGGACGAGCCCGCCGGCCCGCAGGTCGTAGTGCGCCATCGCGCTGAGCGGGGGCGAGTAGGCGTGCAGGGTGACGGCCGGGCCCGAGGCGGTGTTGCGCACGTCGTGCACGTACTCCGGGCCGAAGGCACGGGCGGTGCCGGCCGGGACCCGGCGGATCAGCAGGCCCTGCTCCGGGCCGCCGAGGGACAGCTCCTCCAGCTCGCCGAGCGCGACGGTGAACGCGCCGCGCGAGCCGCCGTGGTCGTGGAAGCCGGTGGACTGGCCGGGCAGCCAGCTGATCAGCCAGACCTCGTGGTCGTCGTCGGCCACCAGGCGCTGGTACCAGCGCTCCTCGGTGGAGAGACGGACCAGGTGGATCCACTGCTCGGGCTGCTCGGCCAGCTCGCGGACGACGGTCCGCAGGGTGCTCGGGCTGAGCGGGGCGCGGGGCCGCCCGGCGGCTGGCTGCTCGGGATTGGGCTCCTCGGGGGCGGGGGCGGGGGCAGGGGTCGGGGTATCGGCTACCAGGTCCAGGCTCATGGGGGGCGTCCTCGGGTGCGGCGGGAACGTCGGCAGGGGCGCTCGGGTCCGGTGGCGGGGCTGCGGCGTGACGGTGACGGGCGCGGGCCGGCGGAGCGACCTGGCTCGACCTGGCACGGCACGCGCGGGTGCCGCCGGGCGGGCGGGATTCAGGACTGCGGGTGCGGGTGCGCGGTACGGGCCCTGGCGGTGGTCACAGGGCGGAACCGGCGGAGCGGAGCAGGGTCAACAGGCACAGATGGAACTCGCCTGGCGTCGCAGATCGACGTGCAGGCGGCAAACCAGAGTGGTGCCGGAGTCCATGCCAGGGATCCTTTCCGAGCCGGTCGGAGGAAGTCAAGCCGGGGCGCCCGCTTGTTGCGCCCTGTTAACCAGCGGCTCGACACTCCTCGGCCTCGGCCCCCTCCACCTCCTCGGCTCGACCGCGGGCTCGGCCCCCGCTGCTTCCCCTCCGGCTCTGCCCTCAGCGCTGTCCCCCCGGCTCGGTTCCCCGGCTCAGCCCTCGGCCGGAACGCGCGGTGCCGGCGGCGCCGCTGCGGGCGCCGGGCCGGGCGCGGGCGCGGTGGAGCCGTCCGCCGCCGTCGACAGGGCGCGCTCGACCACCGGCCCGGCCTGCTCGCCCAGGTAGCGGCCGAGCGTCTGGTAGGCGTCGAACTGCTGGTGGTTGAACCACTGGTCGCTGGTGCCGTCGTTCGGGAAGGCCTGGTTGGCCACCGCGTAGGAGTGCAGCTCGTACGGCATGTCGGCGGTCAGCACGGCCTGGAGGACGATCAGTGTGCCGTGCCGCTCGGAGCCGGGCTCGCCGTCGAGGGCCGGGTAGTGGATGTCCCCGGTGATCACGCCGCAGGCCGAGAGCCGGTCGGAGAGCTGGGCCGCCAGCCCGTGCAGGGGCGGGGCGGACCCGTCCCGCCCGGCGGTGGCGCTGCCCGGGATCAGCAGCTCCGGCTGGTGCAGGGTGATGACGACGCCGAGTTCCTCGCGGGCCAGGGTGATGGCGGCGGCCAGGTTGGCGGCGTAGCCGGAGTCCCCGCTGGCGTCGACGCCGACCGCCGTCCGCACCCGGTGCCGCAGCAGCTCGACCAGCCCGAGGTTCTCGTAGTGCCCGCCGTCGGTGGTGAGCAGGAACCGGTCGTCGGCGGGGAACCGGCCGGTCAGCTCCCGTAGTTGGTACGGGAGTCGGCGGACGGCGGGCTGCCCGGGGCGGCGCCAGTCGGGTGCGCCGGACCAGGCCGGGCCGAGCTGTGCCGGGTTGGGCAGCCAGGTCCCGAGCCGGGCGTTGGTCACCGCGAACAGCCCCTGGTAGACCCGGGACTGGCGGCCCATCGCGGAGGAGAAGGCGGCGCCGGAGACGGCCATCGCGGACTGCACGGTGAGGTCCCGGGCGATGTGCCGGCGGGTGCGCCGCTCCAGCAGGTCGGTGCGCGCGTACCCGACGTCCGGGCCGCCCACGTAGTCGTACGAGAACGAGAAGGAGACCGCCCGACGGCCGGGCGGGGTACGGGAGTTGCCGGACAGGTTGGCCGCCGCCGAGAAGATCACCTGGGGGAAGTCGGGGTGCCGGGCGGCGTAGTGGCTCAGCCAGGTCTGCTCCCGGTGGAAGTCGTACCGGCGGGCCAGCGAGCGGCCGCCCTCGGTGACCCGGCGGACCGCGAACGCCGAGGCCAGGCGCAGCCGGTAGAACGGGTGCAGGCTCATCCAGGTCTGGTCGAGGTTGAGCCCGACCGCGCCGAGCACCAGCGGCAGCAGCACCTGGACGGCCGTCGGCCAGGCGTACCCGGTGGCGACCGCCCAGCCGAGGGCCAGCAGCGCGCCCGCCGTCAGCGTGCCGAGGGCGGCCCAGACCACCAGGTACTGGGGGAGGTTGGCGGTCAGCCCGCCGCCGATCCGGCCCGCGCCGCGCAGCGCCCCGGCGGCCGCGTGCACGCCCCGGCCGATCGTCCGGCGGTCGCGCCAGAGTATGCCGAGCAGCAGGGCGAGGTAGCTGAGCACCACGGTCAGGCTGAGGCCGGCGCCGGTCAGCTGCGGGCCGGCCGCCAGCGCCTGTTGGAGCCGGACCGCGCCCCAGGCCAGCCCCGGCACCGCCAGCACCCCGAGGGCCAGCAGTCCGGCCAGCGCGAGCGCGGCGTAGTTGAGCCGGCGTAGCGCGCGCGGCAGCACCGCGTGCCAGCCGAGCGGCGGGAAGGCCAGCAGCCACAGCAGCCAGCACCCGGCCGCCGCGGCGAGCAGTGCGCCGAGGGCGGCCAGCGCGGGGGTGCGGAAGGCCAACGCGCCCGGTACGGCGCCCGGGTGGCGCAGGCCGGCGGCGGCCAGGGCGTCCAGGTCGGTGAGCGGGACGGCGTGGTAGAAGCGGCTGAGGCCGAGGCCGAGCACCAGGACGGCGGCCAGCAGCAGGGTGAGCGCGGACAGCACCCCGCGCAGCAGCGTGCCGAGGGCGACCAGCCACTCGCCGGCGCCGTCGGCGATGTACTTGCTGTGGCGGCGGAGGTGGTCCTCCTCCGGGGAGCCGGGCTCCATCACCGTGTCGGCCGTCAGGCCCGAGGCGGCGCGCACCGGGCTGCCGGGCGCGGAGTCGCTGAGCGCGAGCTGCAGCGCGCCCACGGTGTAGCCGCCGCCGGAGACGGACACCAGGTAGCGGGCCCGTTTCAGCCACGGGCGCAGCGCCTGGAGCGCGCCGAGCGTGACGCAGGCCGAGCGGATGCCACCGCCCGAGACGCAGAAGCCCAGCTCGGCGGGCTCGCGGCCGGGCGGCACCCGGCCGGCGTCCCGCCAGTGGGCGTGGGCGCCGGGGGCGTCGGACGCCCCCTCTCTGCGCGGGGCCCGGTGCTGGTGCGGGGCCTGGTGCAGCGGCCGCCCGTGCCGGGTGAGGACGGGCCACGGCGGTATCAGCGCCGGGCGGTCGGGGTCGGCGTCGTCGGCGGATTTCGCCGCCCCGGGGCTCAGGCCCCGGGCGGCCCGGGCGGCCGTCACCGTCAGCAGGCCGGCCGCCGCCACCCCGGTGGGCAGGAGCAGCAGCCAGGTGACGGTGGTGAGCGCGGCCGCCACCGTGAAGGGGGTGTCGGAGCCGCCGTGGTCGAGCCCGAGGCGCAGCAGGACGTTCGCGCCGAGGTCGCAGCCCGCGGCGAGCGGCCCGGCGATCCCGACCAGCAGTGCCGGGCCGATCCGGTGTCGGCGCCCGAGCACGTACCCGCCGAGCAGGGCCGCGGCGACCAGCGTCAGCCCGTAGCCGCCGATCAGCCAGAGTTCGTCGCGCAGCGCGGTGAGGTAGGCCGAGGTGCGCTCCCCGACCACCGCCTCGGCGGCCGCCCGGGAGCCGGCCAGCTGCAGGGCGGTCAGCCGGGTGTGCGGCGACTGGCCTCGGGCCGACAGGAGGCCGAGGGCGAGCGGCAACAGCGCCCCGAGGGCGAGCAGCAGGCCCGCCCAGGCGGGCAGGGCCGGAGGGCGGCCCACCGTGCCGTCGCCCGCGCTCGCGCCCGTCTGCGCCGACGTGTCCGCCGATGCCGATGCCTGCGCCGACGTGTCCGCCGCCGATGCCGGTGCCGACCTGTCCGCCGGACGCTCCTCGTGCCCGTCCACCGCTGCCATCCGTACCACCCCCCGTTCGGCTCCCCGCCGGCCGTCGATCCCCGTGCCCTGCTCCTGAAGTCGCCTCGTAGCAGCGTCGTATGACGATCCGTCGAAGCGTCCACGCGCGTTTTACCCTGTCGTGGCCGATTCCGCACCCCCGGTGACCGCTTTCACTCGAATGAGTAAGGAGGTCACTTCCGGGGTAGATGAGCGTTTCATCCCACCAGGGACCGACCGCGTGTCCGCGCTACAAGATCGCCCCAGACGCGATGCCGTCGACGTATTGTCAGGCGACCAAAGCCCGGCCTACCGTCTACAGATCGCGTTCTACGCACGTAGACCCTTCCCGTAGACCCCTGTGGCTCCCGGAGCGGACCCGCAGGCGAGACCCGCCCCGTCAACCCTCAGACCGCGGGCCCGACCGCACGGCCGGGACGCGGAGTTGCGGAGGTACCCATGTCGCAGATCGTCCGTGCCGCGCTCGTCCAGACCCGCTGGACCGGCGACCAGGAGAGCATGATCGCGCTCCACGAGCGGCACGCCCGCGAGGCCGCCGCCCAGGGCGCGAAGATCATCGGCTTCCAGGAGGTCTTCAACGCCCCGTACTTCTGTCAGGTCCAGGAAGCCGAGCACTACCGCTGGGCCGAGGCCGTGCCGGACGGTCCGACCGTGCGCCGGATGCGGGACCTCGCCCGCGAACTCGGCATGGTGATCGTCGTACCGGTCTACGAGGAGGAGCAGGCCGGCGTGTACTACAACACCGCCGCGGTGATCGACGCGGACGGCAGCTACCTCGGCAAGTACCGCAAGCACCACATCCCGCAGGTCAAGGGCTTCTGGGAGAAGTACTACTTCAAGCCCGGCAACCTCGGCTGGCCCGTCTTCGACACCGCCGTCGGCAAGGTCGGCGTGTACATCTGCTACGACCGGCACTTCCCCGAGGGCTGGCGCGCCCTGGGCCTGGCCGGGGCGCAGATCGTCTACAACCCCTCCGCCACCAGCCGCGGCCTGTCCGCCTACCTGTGGCAGCTCGAACAGCCCGCCGCCGCCGTCGCCAACGAGTACTTCGTCGCCGCCATCAACCGGTTCGGCACCGAGGAGTACGGCGACAACGACTTCTACGGCACCTCCTACTTCGTCGACCCGCGCGGCCAGTTCGTCGGCGAGGTCGCCTCCGACAAGGAGGAGGAACTCGTCGTCCGCGACCTCGACCTCGGCCTGATCGAACAGGTCCGCCAGCAGTGGGCGTTCTACCGCGACCGTCGGCCCGACGCCTACGGGCCGCTCGCCGAGGCCTGAGGAGCAGCGCGATGACCACCCGTGACCCGCGGCAGCGCACCGTCGTCCGCGGCGGCCTCGTCATCACCGCCGCCGACGAACTCCACGCCGACGTCCTGATCGAGGGCGAGCGCGTCACCGCCCTCGCCGCCACCGGCAGCGCCGCCGCCGAGGCCTGGACCGCCGGCACCGTCATCGACGCCACCGGCCACTACGTCATCCCGGGCGGCGTCGACGCCCACACCCACATGGAGCTGCCGTTCGGCGGCACCGCGGCCTCCGACACCTTCGAGACCGGTACCCGCGCCGCCGCCTGGGGCGGCACCACCACCATCGTCGACTTCGCAGTCCAGCCCGTCGGCGGCGCCCTGCGCGAGGGCCTGGACACCTGGCACGCCAAGGCCGAGGGCAACTGCGCGATCGACTACGCCTTCCACACCATCGTCTCGGACGTCAACGACGCCGTCCTCAAGGAGATGGACACGCTGGTCGACTCCGGCGAGTCCACCTCCTTCAAGCTCTTCATGGCCTACCCCGGCGTCTTCTACAGCGACGACGGCCGGATCCTGCGCGCCATGCAGCGCGGGGCGGCCAACGGCGGGCTGACCATGATGCACGCCGAGAACGGCATCGCCATCGACGTCCTGGTCGAACAGGCCCTGGCCGCCGGGCGCACCGCGCCGCGCCACCACGGCGAGGTCCGGCGCGAACTGCTGGAGGCCGAGGCCACCCACCGGGCGATCAAGCTCGCCCAGGTGGCCGGCAGCCCGCTCTACGTGGTGCACGTCTCCGCCGCCTCCGCGCTCGACGAACTCGCCCGGGCCCGCGACGCCGGGCTCCCCGTGTTCGGCGAGACCTGTCCGCAGTACCTCTTCCTCTCCACCGACAACCTCGCGGAACCGGGTTTCGAGGGCGCCAAGTACGTGTGCAGCACGCCGCTCCGGCCGCGCGAGCACCAGGAGGCGCTCTGGCGCGGGCTGCGCACCGACGACCTCCAGGTGGTCTCCACCGACCACTGCCCGTTCTGTTACGTCGGGCAGAAGGAACTGGGCCGCGGCGACTTCTCCAAGATCCCCAACGGCCTTCCCGGCGTGGAGAACCGGATGGACCTGCTCCACCAGGCCGTGGTGGACGGGCGGATCAGCCGGCGCCGCTGGATCGAGATCGCCTGCACCGCCCCGGCCCGGATGTTCGGGCTGCACCCGCGCAAGGGCACCATCGCGCCCGGCGCGGACGCCGACCTCGTGGTCTACGACCCCACCGCGGTGCAGACCGTCTCCGCCGCCACCCACCACATGAACGTGGACTACTCGGCGTACGAGGGCCGGCAACTCACCGGCCGGGCCCGGACGGTGCTCTCGCGCGGCACCGTGGTACTGGACGACGGCCGCTGGCTCGGCCGGGCCGGCCACGGCACCTTCCTGCGCCGCGACACCTGCCACTACCTGACCTGATCCCCCCTCCCGTCCGGGGCCGCGCGGTGTGCCCGCCGGCCCCGGGCCACCCTCCCGACCCCTCTCCCGGAGCCACCCATGGACATCGGCCTCGTCCTGCAGACCGACCCGCCCGCCCGCCTGCTCATCGACCGGATGATCCGCGCCGAACGGGCCGGGTTCAGCCACGGCTGGACCTTCGACTCCTGCGTGCTGTGGCAGGAACCCTTCGTCATCTACAGCCGCATCCTCGCCGAGACCGAGCGGCTCACCGTCGGCCCGATGGTCACCAACCCCTCCACCCGCACCTGGGAGGTCACCGCCTCCCTGTTCGCCACCCTGAACGACATGTACGGCAACCGCACCGTCTGCGGCATCGGCCGCGGCGACTCCGCCATGCGGGTCGCCGGACGCCGGCCCGCCACGCTCGACCGGCTCTCCCAAGCCATGCACGCCATCCAGGAGTTGGCCGAGGGGCGCACCGTCGAGGTGGACGGCACCGAGATGCACCTGCCGTGGGTCGGCCCCGGCGCCGCGCTGCCGATCTGGATGGGCGCCTACGGGCCCAAGGCGCTGGCGCTGACGGGCCGTCAGGCCAACGGTTTCATTCTGCAGTTGGCCGATCCGTACCTCACCGAGTACATGGTCAAGGCGGTCCGGGCCGCGGCCGTCGAGGCGGGCCGGGACCCGGCCTACGTCACCATCTGCGTGGCCGCGCCCGCGTACGTCACCGCCGACGACTCGGCCGCCGCGCTGGCCCACGCCCGGGAGCAGTGCCGCTGGTTCGGCGGGATGGTCGGCAACCACGTCGCCGACCTGGTCAGCCACTACGGGGAGCACTCCGACCTGGTGCCCGACGCCCTCACCGACTACATCAAGAACCGCCAGGGCTACGACTACAGCCACCACGGCCGGGCCGGGAACCCCGACACGGCCTTCGTCCCGGACGAGATCGTCGACCGCTTCTGCCTGATCGGGCCGGTCGGGACCCAGCGCGACCGGCTCGCGGAACTCCGTTCGCTCGGCGTCGACCAGTTCGCCGTCTACGCCATGCACGACGCGGTCGAGGCCACCATCGACGCCTACGGCACGGACGTCATCCCCCACCTCTGAACCCGTGATCCCCTGATCCCGCACGCGGCAGACGGGAGTTGCCCATGGCCGACACCGCGACCGGCGGCGGCGGACAGCGGCAGCACCCCGACGGCCGGGTCGAACTCGACCCGGCCGAGGGGGTGTTGCCACCCAACGGCTTCACCAGTGACGACCTCCGGCCGGTCCCGGTGCGGCGGCGCACCTGGACCACCTACAACTTCCTCGCACTCTGGGTCGGCATGGCCCACAACATCCCGTCCTGGACGCTGGCTTCGGGCCTGATCGCGATCGGGATGGACTGGAAGCAGGCGGTGCTGACCATCGCGCTCGCCAACCTGATCGTGCTCGCGCCGATGCTCCTCACCGGACACGCCGGGACGAAGTACGGTATTCCGTTCCCGGTGTTCGCCCGGGCCGCGTTCGGACTGCGCGGCGCCAACCTGCCCGCGCTCATCCGGGCGGCGGTGGCCTGCGCGTGGTTCGGCATCCAGACCTGGATGCCTAGATTTCAACAAACCATCCCCTTGTCCAACCCTCGGCATCCACAGTTGGATGCCGAGACTTTGACAAAGGGCCTCTGACCAGGTCATATGACGGTATGGACCTCATACGAAACGTACTTCTGCACGAGCGGATCAGCTCGGATACCGAGACCTCGACCTCCATCGAGCGCCAGGACGAGAAGCTTCACCAGCGTGCTGCGGAGGATGGAGTCAAGGTCGTAGGAGTCGCCGTAGACAGGTCCGTTTCTGGTGAGGTCGACCTGTACCGCCGACCGGAGCTCGCGCCGTGGCTGTCCCAGGAGAAGCGCGGTGACTGGAACGAACTCTGGGTCACGAATCAGGACCGGCTGAGTCGATCCGACATCCACGTCATGGCGTTCGTGTTCCGCTGCCTGGAGTGGGGCAAGGAGATCGTCATCCTGGATGATCCCGAGTTCACACAGCAGATGAAGACCCCCGAGGGGCGCGTCATTCTGCACGCGAAGTCGCTTGGTCCGGCCAAGGAGCTGGAGCGCATCAAGGCCCGTTGCATGGAGGCGCACGAGTGGCGGCGAAAGACCACTCGTTGGCCCGGAGGCATACCGACATTCGGCTACGTGTCGTACAAGGTGATGGAGAACGGCAAATCCGCCACCTACATCAAGCTCGATGAGGACATGCTTACTGTCCTGCATGACATGAAGCGCCGGATGGTGGTGCTCGAAGACTCCTTCTCGGGCGTCACGATGTGGCTCAACAAGAACCAGATCCTGACGGCCCGCGACAGGGCGCGAATTCGGGCGGGCAAGCCTCCGGGGCGCCTGAACAAGGCGACGGGTGAGTACGTCCTTGAGAGGTGGTCCGAGACCACGGTTGCAGAGCTGCTGACGAACGAGGCCCTTCTTGGCTACAAGAAGCACAAGGGGGAGATCATCATCGGATCTGACGGCAAGCCACTCAAGATCGCGGAAGCGGCCTTCGATCCGAACGAGTGGGACGAGCTCCAAGCAGCCTGCCAGGCTCGGAGGATCACCTTCCAGCGTCGCGCGAACCGCCCGAACCCGAAGTACGGCGTTGTCTTCTGCGGGGGGTGCACGAAGAACGGCACTCACTCCCAGGTGAAGTGGAAAGACCGCGAATACCGGTACTACCGGTGCAACGGCTCCCACGCCCTGAGGTGCGAGGGGCACACGATCGACGCCGAAGAGGCCGACGACATCATGGAGAAGGTCTTCCTCCGCGAGGCTGGCCATGAGCAGGTGGTCAAGAGGGTCTTCCAACCTGGAGAGGACCACACGAAGGAGCTGGAGCAGGTGCGCAAGCACATCAAGCGCCTTCAAGCGGAGAAGGACAGGGCGAAGGACTGGGATGAAGAAGACGAGGCGGAGTACGAGGAGCGCCTGGGCGCGTTGAGGGCCCGGCGGAACGAGCTGAAGAAGCTACCGCAGCGAAAGGCAGGCTGGGTTGCGGAACGTCTCAAGAAGACCTACCGGGAGGCATGGGAGGAGGGTGACGCCAACGCTCGCAGGAAGCTCCTCATCTCGGCCGGCTTCCGGTTCGAGATCCTGGACAACCGAACGGAGGTGCCCTGGATGATCCAGATCCCCATGGACCTGCTCGCGGAGATCAGTGGAGAGGCGCGAGACTCTACGCGGGTGATCCTGCCGAGCACCCTGGCAGTCTGCTGACCCCCTGCGAGCCCCGGCCCCACGGCCGGGGCTCCTTCAATTCAGCAATCCGTCACTTCAGTGGGAGCCGTCTTCCGGGGCGGCTCCTTCTGCATGTCGAGCCGGGCCGCCAGGAGTAGCCGGAGCTGACGTCGAGGTGCGGCCCAAGAGCACCGGTCGCAGGCTCGGTGTATGGCGTCGATCATCGTGCTGTTCGAGGTGGACCAGGGCCAAGCCGCCGGCCTCGAAGGCGACGGCCCTGACGTGCTGCGAGTGCATGCCTCCGGGGCTGATCCTGAGACCCCTGAAGACCCGCTGGACCGGACCCTCTGCGGGATGAGCACGGGCACCTTGGAGCGCTCGGGCTACCGGCCGGCGCAGCCAGGGGAACCCTGGTACCCGGTCTACCTGCGGGCCAAGAGGTGTCGAGACTGCGAGGACGTTCTCAGGAGGGTCTGACCCACAGGGGCCGCCTTCGGCGGGCGGCCCTATATGTAGCCCTTCCAAAAGTTACATAGGTGCCGCTCGACCAGGAGGCCGGCACTCGCCTCCGCGGATGTGGCCCAGCTCACGAAGAGGGACCGAGGGCTGGCTTCGACCAAGATCATCTATTCCTTCAATCTAGCAATCCAACATCAATGCCAGGCGAGTTGACTGGCGGAGCGAGAGGGTTCGAAGCCCGCGAAGGGGTGTCCGGCCGGCCTTCCTGTCGCTACGCAGCGTTGATGTTCCGTGACTCAATTACTTCAATCCCGTACACGGTTGGAGGACGGTGCCCCCGGCGGTCCCGCTTTGATTGAGCTAAGGCATTACCCCCGGTATTTCCAGTCGCATTCATTCAACGGGAATTGCGGAATTGCTGGAACGGAATGAACGTGGCATGGACATTACTTCAATCAACCCGGGTGACGCGTCCGAGTGAGGAGGGGCACATTCTGAATGGCGTTGGGTGATCGATCGATGTGGTATCACGTGCGTGCGCACACGCATTGCCGCCCCACAGGGCCTACAGGGGCCTGGCAGGGTGTGCCTGGGGTGGTTGCCTAGGGGGGTGCCTGGCAGGCGCTCAGAGGTGCCATTCTGCACGTCTATGCGTTGACCGGCGGAGCTGGTACATGTGCGCGCGCATTCCTCTCCCGAGAAAGAACAGGTTGACTGGCGGAGTGATCCAGATCACTCACTCGGAAGTTGACCGGCGGAGTTGATCGGCGTAACTTTGAATGCGTTGGAGGGCGAACGGGACGGAAACGGACCGACAGCCCCGACAGAGCCGGAAGAGGACGAGCCCCAAGGGGTTCGGGAAGTACGGCAAGCACATCAAAGAGCGGAAGCGCGCACGCCCCATCTGGGGAAGGCGTCAAACCGTGTCACGGCGGACTAGCGGCCTAATGCGACGGCTAGGGGACACACTCCCAATGTGCGACGAAACCAGCGGACAAGGTGAGCGCAAGCGAGTGTGACAGCGGGCAGGGCTTCGGCCGCCCGCATTCAGCAGCGTAGGGCGCAAGAGAGCGCCTATACCGTCCCGGTGCAACTCCGGGCGCTGCACGCACCCCTAAAAGTTGACCTGCGGAGTTGAGTTGAATGCGCAAGGGAATTGAAATCTCGGCCATTGTGGCCGGTGGAATTGTGGGCCTTCTGTTTGCTCACTGGCTGGGCATGGACCGTGTCATTGGGACCGGTTGGGACAACATCGTCTGGCTGGTCACTCCGCATGATGCGGACAACGTGACTGTCTTCAATGACGGTTTCTACGAGAGCAAGCACGACGACTGCGAGCAGGGTTTCCAGGCCGCTTGCGAGTGGCTTAAGGCGGCTAACTGATGTGCGAGTCGCTTAGCTACATCGTTGAGCGTGACGCCCACTTCCGGACTCGGATTCTCGGAAGTGCCGCTCTCTGGATTGCGCTCGGGATCAAGGACGAAATGACAGCGGCGCACAACACCATGGTTGAGACGTCGCGCAAGCTCCGCAATGCACACAAGTCCGTGTGCTCCGTCTGCAAGTAAGGGCAAGAAACATGCATCTCCTTACGTACGTCAACAAGCTTCCTGTTGTGGCATGCATGCGGGACAACAGTTCTGAAACGGCGCGCTCGGTCGTGGTCTGCGATCAGCGGTACAAGGGCCCTTACACGGTATGGAGCGTCCACCAGTCGGGCGGGGAAGTGGTGGCAGAGAACGGCCACTACGACATTGACGACTACAGCCGTGCGCTGTCTATCGCTTCGGAGCGTGCCAAGTGAGCTATGTACTGTGCGGGCCCGGTGTGGCGGACTGGTGCATCACCGTGATTGGTGGGCGCCCCGGGGAGACGGACTACTGGACTGAATATGTCCAGGGTGACCGGCCTGAGGAGGCGGATGCCTGCCTCTTTCTGCCTGCCGGTTGGGAACTCCTGGAATACGAATTCAAGGCGACGCCCCACGGTGCGCACTCTGAGGAGTGGGAACCGGAGCACGCAGACTACCCGCATCAGCCCGGTTATCTGTACGACTGTCCGGCCTGTGAGGCCGAATGCAACTGCACCCGCATTCCGGGTTCGCTCGAATACACGCAGTGCGTTTTCTGTGTCGCCCTGGAGGAGATGACCCGATGATTGAACACGTCTACACAGGGTGGGCTGTCACCCTCACTAACGGCAACGTCGTGAACTTTACCGACCAAAAGCGAGCGTTGATCTACTTCGGGGACAATGACACAAGGGAAATGAAAATAAAAAAGCAAGCCATTGCTTGCGGGATGTTCACGCGAGGATTCTGCGGACACTGCTCCCAGGGTGTTCCCACTCGGATGGTGAAGTGATGAGTTCGGAAGGGCGCTTCTTCTACTACGAACCTGCCGACTACACGGCCTGTGCCGAGCACATGGCGCGGGATCTAGAACGTTGGTTCCCGGAGACGGCAGAGACGTGCCAGGGGTGGGACTACAACTACACCGGGCCGGACATTGACCGCCTGATACCGGCCCTCACTGAGTCTGGCGAACTGCTGCCCGGACACCTCGCGCGGCTTGGCTTTGCTGGCGCGTGTGAATCGCTCCACTGAACCGTTTGGGTTGGGCGCGCGAAAGCGTGCCTTTCCCTGGCTGCTCAGTGCTGCCTACTCGCTCAACCGAAAGGGATGACCATGCACACATTCGCCATTGAACAAGCCGACGCCCACCGATTCGGGTCTGCCGTCGCAACGCACATCCGGGCACGGGCCGACTTCCTCACGGACGACATGCATGCCCTCTGGTGGGACCTCTACGTGGCATTCCGGGACGCCAGTGGGAGCGGCACGGTAGATGTCCCCCGAGACGCTGCGCACGGCATTCCGGTGATTCTGCACGCGGAACGCTACTGGGAGGCGGAGGAAATTCGAGTGCACGTTAAAAGTGTGCTCCGGCCGCAGTGGCGTGACTTCATGAAGGGTGAGTGCCGGTGATGGCGGAGTCCGAATCTGAAATGAACGAGAAGCGGGCTTACTGGGCGCGGGTTGCGGTGAAATTCGCGGCCCAGACTGGCCAGCACGGGGAAGCAAAAGCGCTGCACGAAGAGGACTGCTTTCGTGAGGTGGTGGGGGATCTAATCTGCGATCTCGGGCACCTTGCTGCCTCCTACGGCCACGACTTCGAAAAGGTGCTGAGGGATGGGCTCGAAGCGTTCCGCGAGGAGTGCGCCATTGCCGAATGCGAGGAAGCGGAAGAGGGTGGCAGCGAATAATGCACGGGTTGAGCTGCATTCGATGCGGCGGCACTCGACTGATATTCACCGTTCGGGCGTGGGCTGTGTGCATGACGTGCCATGCCGGAATGGGACAGGGGGAGGCAATGAACTGCCCAGAATGGTGTGAAACATGCGAAGCATTCGTTACGGAGGATGATCGGTGATGGCGGCAAAGCACTACCGCAAGCGCGACGACGGAAAGATCGGCTGCAACACAGGGTTCAACGAGTGTGATGCTCTGGCAACTCGATGGATGGACTTCCTTCCGAATGGCGCTCTGCGCGTGAGCACGGCCTACTGCGCCGAGCACGGGGACTGGGAGCTCAAGGACTCCCAGATCAGGGAACGCAACCTCCGCCAACCGTAGGCCTCATCAGTCGTACGAGGAGAAAGAGAACCCGTGAGCACCTATACCCGCAATGCCGTTTCCAAGGCCATCCTTGATGCCGCCGATCTCGTCATTGAAGAACTCAACGGTGGAGAGCGTGACACCGATCTCCTGAGCGTGGTTGTGAATGCCGCGCTGACCATATTGGACGACCCAGACGCTTCATTCCGTCAGATCGTTGAAGAGTGCTACAGCATTGAGGAGGCGGAGCTTCGTAGCTGGTGGACCAACTGGGCGTAAGCCTCCTCTAACGGACTTTGAGAGTGGTCCCGGTACTAAGTGACCGGGATTGCTTCCTTGGGCCGTCAGAACCACTCGGATACTTCGGAGAGACCAGCATGCGTATCTATGTCGCCTCGCTGCTTGACTATAACGGTGGCGTACTTCACGGGCGATGGATTGACCTAGACATCCATATGGACGTGGAGGCAGTCATGAGCGAAATTCGGGAAATGCTGAATAAGTCGCCTTGTGCTGCCCGCGAGTTTGGGGTTTCTGAGGATTGGGCCATTCATGACACGGACGACTTCCCGTCAGGTGTCGAGGTCGGCGAGTTCACCTCGATTGACCACGTTTGCCAAATCGCCGACACCGTTCGTCAGGTAGCTGACAATGAGGTGATAGAGGCAGTCATCTCGTCGACCGGGTCACATTTTGTCGAATGGGACTCGCCCGACTTCTTTCATGACAGGTGGGTCACCAAGGTTGACAGTGTGAACGACTTCCTTTACGAGGATTTCCAGACAGCGCACGAGCTGCCGGATGAACTCATGGGATACATCGACCTGGACAAGTATCGCGTTGATGTGGAACAGGACTATGACTTTGTCAGGCTCTATGCGGGATATGGCGTCGTGCTCCGAAACGTCTGAGGGAGTGCGGGAATGCCAATGAAAGGGGAAGCTCAGTGAAGCCGGAAGACATTTCGCCGGACGTGAGGGTGTCCGGTAGGGACATGAATGGGGCGGAGGTCATCGGCCGAATCATCGGCGGCGCCTTGCTCCGTGTGAGTGGGGAGATGCGTGCGGCTGCGATCGTGCACACTCCGCGTGAAACCAACATCGTTGGATACCTGGTGCACCCGGGCGGCGTGTTCGTCGCCCTGATCGAAGATCTGGAGATCAGCAAGTGACCGATAGCGCCTGGACGCCTGTGACGTACACCCATGTAGCGGCCGGCCTGGGTCCGGAAACCTTCGCCCTCTCGGTGGTGGTCGAGTGGGCGAACGATGAGAGGGGCGGTTACCGGGTGTCCGTCCTGGACGGTCGCGGGGAGGTGAAGCGGTCGGCGGGGCGCCCCTACGAGAAGCTGGGCGCAGATCCTTCCCCCTATGAACTGAACGCGCTTGTCCGGCGACACTTCGCCGTCGACCACACGCGACACGGCGAAGCGTCGGATTGGTGGTCTGATTTCGCTTGCCTGGCATGGGAGTTGGCAGACCATGAAGCCATCAGGTGGTATCCGGCCTGCCACCTTGACCGGTCTGCGCGGGCGCGTATCGAGGAGCTGGCCGCATGAGTGACGGTGTTCTCCTGTACTGGGCCGTTCTGTACACACAGGGCAACGAAGTGAGTGGCCTGGTGTCGGTGACGGACGGCGAACGCGCGCCCCACACGGTAAACAGCGTCCGCAGAGCGGTTGAGATCCGGCATGGCAGCGTCGACGAACTGTCTGCTGTCGGCCCGATGCTCACTCGCGAATTGGCGGAGGACTACCTTCGGGCGGCCACTGCAACGCAGGCCGGTCTGAATTTCTGGTTGGAGCAGGCAAGTTGACCTGACGTTCTTTGATGGGGGGCACCCGCAGTGGTGCCCCTTGTCATAGAGTGTCAGGCAATGCCGAGAGGTAGAACGATGGCAATTCGCAAGATAGTTCGAACTGAGTTCGTGGCGACCTGTGACGCACATGCCCAGAAGGGGGTGGACGACGTTCCCGGGACGTGCAAAGTGTTCATCGGCGCCAAGGGTTGGGACCTCTGCCAGGAGCACGAGGACAAGTTTGTGGGGTTCTTCGTTGAGGCCTTGGGGGAACCCTGCCGGACCGAGATGCGCGCCGTCGAAGCCTCCGAGGAGGAGGCCGCAGCGGAGCCGGGGCCAGAGGAGGATGAAGGCGCCCAGGAGGAACGGGAGGAGGCCCCCGAAGGGGGCTTCGACACCACCGGCCTGGGACTGTGGGAGGACTTCCCAGAGGACCCGTCAGAGGACGACGAGGACTTCAAGGGCACGGTCGTGGTCACGGGTAACATCCCCAGCTACAACCACTCGGACGCGCGGCGGGCGCTGGAGAACGCGGGGTACCGGGTCGTTGGGCATGTAGACGCCGACACGGTGATGATCGTGCTCGGTAAGCAGCCAGCGGCGCACAAGGTGGCCGAGGCTCGGCACCATCGGACGCCGGTCTTGGATGCGAGCCGGGCCCGGGTGTTCGCCAATTGCGTGGAGGCAGGGGAGTTCCCTGCCAACGATGAGCTTCCGGACGTTGAACTCAAGCGGGGCGCTCGGGCGCTCCTTCCGGTGTGAGGGGAGATAGGACATGGCTTCGGCTGACTACAGCGGGATGTTCACGGGGCGACTCAAGACCCTGGTGGACGAGTTCGCACCTCAGATGAATTGGAGCCCGATCGGGCTTGGAGCAACCCTTCTCGCGGTCCTGTCGGCCATGGCGGACGACACCCGAGTCCAGCGCGGAGAAGGAAGCCTGGCGCTCCCGCTGCAAGTGGTGATCGTCGGCGAGTCCGGTGAAGGCAAGGGCCAGTTGTGGAGCATGGCACGCGACATTGCGCAGAACGCCGACCCGGTGTTCATGGGTAGCAATGTGATCAACAGTGTGACAGGGGGAAAGGGCCTGCTGATCGAGGTCTTCAACCGCAGCAACCATGCGCTGGTATTCGAGAGCGAATGGCAGCGCATCCTGATGTCAGCCACCAGGAACCCCACGCTCTCCGCCAACATCCGAGACTTGGCTGACTCTGTCACCGTGGCCGGGGGCACAGGCAAGGACCGGGTTGTCGTCGAAGACCCCCACGTGGCCTTCCTCGGGCACATTCAGCCCGAGGTCTTCGCTTCCTGCATGTCCGCCCGGGACGCGTCGGGCGGTTCGTACAACCGACAGATCTTTGTTCCCATCGAGCAGGAAAACTGGCTGTCGGAGCGGCACCGTCGACCCCCGGCGCTGACAGTGAAGGCACAGGAGTGGTTCGCGGAGGCCCTGCGTCACTCACGCCGAACGCCCTTCCTTTCGCTGACGGAAGACGCGCTGGACGCTGCGGACGAGATGGAGCGACCCATCCGGGAGCACATCGCAAGCGTGCCCTCCTTGAAGCCTTTCGGAGCCCGAGTGATCGAGCACATCCGGCGGGTGGCGGCACTGATGTGCCTCTTCGACAAGCGGAAGGAGGTGACCAGCACTGACCTTCAAGCGGCCCGCGCCTTCGTTGAGTACTCGTTCACAGCGGTTGAGCAGTTCGCAAGTCTGGCGGCGAACGGACGGGGAGTGAAGACCCTGCCGGACTACATCAGGGAGCACCTGGTCCGCCTTGGCGGAAAGGCCCAGCACTCCAAGCTGGTGCGTGCGCTGGGCGCGCGGGCCAGTGCCGTCAGTGTCCGCGCGGCCGTCAAGGAGATGGACGACATCGAAGTGTTCTGGGACGAATCCGGAGCGCTCGGACGGACGGCGGAGATGTACCGGTTCCGTGCCACCGACCAGGACGACATGGAGGACTTGGGCGACGACGTCGACCAGGCCGACGAGGAGACGGCGCAGGTGATCCCCCTGCCCGAGGCGAGGAAGCAGGGCCGACCGGCCGCAGCGGCCTTCGAGGAGAAGCCGGCCGAAGTCGGCAACCCGCTCCAGGCGCTCCTGTAGGGGTCGACCACGTAGACCGACAGTGCGCGGCGGAGCTGCGCGACGAAGACGAAGAAGAGCGGGCCTGGCTGGTGCGGGCCCGCTCTCTCGTTTGTGGAGAGGAAGAGAAGTGACCGAAAGCCGGGCCACGAAGCACGTAATGCGGAACCTTCAGACCAGCGACGTCGACAGTGGAGACCCCTGGGGGCAGGTCGCTTCGCACTTTGGGACGACGCTCGACAGCTTCACCAGGAGTGCGAAGCAATGGCTCAGAGACAAGTCGGCACTTTCCACTAAAACCATCGAGAACGCGGACTACGAGGTTGCGTACCTCTGGTTCATTCACGGAAAGCACAAGGGAGAAGAAATGGGTAACGTCCAGGTTCGGACTGGGAAGCGACTGTGGGAGTACTTCGAGGGTACGGGGTTGTTTCAGGAAGGCGGAGAGGAAGACCCTGAAATCTATGCGGAGCTCATGGCGCTCCGTCCGTATGGCGGTGGTCGCTGGGGGACCGTCAGCCAGGGCACCCTGGGGTGGATGCTCGACTTCGCCGAGTCTTTCGCGGATGTCGCTGAGGATCGGTACGACAGCAAGGCCGCGGGAGACTTCCTGTCCAAGCACAGCGGCCTCTACACAGGCCAGTTCACGGCGGCGGGTCAGCTGGCCGGCGCCAAGGCATCCAGGGAAGAGGAGAGCCCCGTAGAGGCTGACGTCCCCTTGGAACCGGCGCTCGGGATCGAGCCGGGTACTGAGGGGGTCGATCACCGTTTGGACAGCGAGACCCCGGTGGGGTCTGCTGACGGCAAGACGGAGTCGAAGAGGCAGGTGCCGGAGGAGTCTTCCCACGGCAAGCCGATCTACCACGTGAAGACGGGGAAGCTTGTGGGGTGGTGGACTCCCAAAGCCTTCGTTTCGGTGGAGAGCGTCAGTGAAGAATCCGAGGACTGATCAGCCCATAGCAGCGGGTTAGGCCGCCCTTCGGGGCGGCCTTCCTGTTGGTAGCTCCTGGTAAGGTCCCCGGTTGGTTCTGGAACGAAGTGAAACCAACCGGGAGAGGCAATGGCATTCGGGCAGATCAAGCAGGCGAAGGCGAAGGGGCGGCACGGGGAAGCGGCCAAGGCTGCCCGCGAGGCTGGCCAAATGGTGTTCGCCTACAAGGTTATTGAGGAGATCGGCCAGATCGGCTACTCGGGTCCGATCGGCGTCCTCGACCGAGCCATAGAGGCCATCGAAGAGCACGGTTGGAGGCTGGAGCACGTGCAGACCGAGAAGGTTGAGAAGCTGACCGGTGACCGGCGTATGTTCTACCTGATCTTCCGCCGCTCGTAGTAAGCCGGAATGCAAGAAAGGCCCCCAGGCATCCCGGAGTTGGGATTACCTGGGGGCTCTCTGCGTTTAGACCATGGGTCCGAACGCGCTCTCTTCTGCGCTCCCCGGCTGCTCGGCCGGGGACGTCCTGTTGCTCACCTGCTCGGAGGGCAGGTTCTCCACGCCGGCCTTCCGGACGGCGCGGGTATGGGCCTGGTGGACCAGCTCGCCACCGAGCAGCGAGATGACCAGCATCACCAGGGAAACGATCTTGTCCTGAACGTCCGGGCTGACCCAGTTCGTGAACAGCGCCAGCACCGCCACCAAGGCGGCCTGGACGCGAGCCGAGTTGGCCAGCAGGAACGAGACGACACCCTTCACGACCAACCCCTTCCTTCAATCTCGCAATCCGTCATTGCGGTCGCGGCTACCAGGCGATACCTGCGGTGGTGCGGGCAGAAACCGTGTAGTCGAGGCCCTTGGAGTCCTTGCCCTGCACCTCGGCCAGCAGGATTTCCCCCGGCCAGAGCATGTTGGTGTAGGTGAACTGGGCATCCACGAGGCCCTGTTCGTCGGCCACGAAGCGGGCGGCCGGCATGGTGTAAGTCCGGGCCCCGGTCGCCTTGTTGGCCTTGAAGTACCGGCACGCGAGAGCTGAGCCGGGCGACATCGTCGCCTCGATGGACATCGTGACGGCCGCGTACTGGTGGGCCTCGCCGTCCAGGACGACGCCGTTCTTGCTGCCGTCAACGTCGATCGTCGCGAGCTGCTCGTTCTTCACCTGCGTGCGATTGTCGTTGCGCGCCCAGATGTTGCCGGGAATCCCGGTCACCTGAGGGGCCACCGGATCGTGCTGCGGCGGGGGAGTCGGCTCCGCAGGCTGGTTGCTGAGCGGCCACAGGCCCTGACCGTGCTCGGTCTCCAACTTGGTGAGCTGGGCCTGGCCCGGGAGGCCGTCGGCGCTGTCCGTGTCGCCGATCGCGAGCTGGTAGGCGCGCACGGACTCCGTGTCGGCAGTTCCCCACGTCGGCCCCGGTCCCTCCGCGTACCGGGAACAACCGGCGGCCACAAGGCACTTGCCCATGTACGTGATGTGGTCGCCGTGGGCGCCCGGTCCGTACTCGAAGCCGTGAATGGTCACGGTGCCCGCAGGCGGAGGGGTGGTCGCGCCGCCGGCCGGGATGTCGGCCTCGCTGGCCTCCTGGCCGAAGTAGACGTTGACGAGGTTCTTGTCCGCGCCGACGATGCCCTCCGGGTACTTCGGGTAGCCGTAGGAGTGGGTCCAGTTCGAGTGGCGGGAGACGGTCCGCTTGAAGACACCCACGCCCTCGGAGCCGCCCCAGTCGTTGGTGTTGCCGCCCACGGTGTAGATGTGGTCCCGGTCGTACGCGTAGACGATCTCCGTGTGGGAGCCGCCAGGGCCGTAGGTCGAGGTCGAGTCGCCGTAGAACACCTGGGCCCCCAGGGCGGGGAACTCGGACAGCCGGCCGCGGCTTCGGTACCACTCCTGGGCGACGCTGCACGATGCGGTGTTCGGGATGATGTCGGCGTTGCCGGTCTCGCGTGCCACGGCCGCGATGAAGTCGGCGCACCATGACTCTGCGGGGCGTCCCATCTCCTGGGAGAAGCGGTTGCTGTTGCCCGCCCCTTCGCGGTACCCGACGTAGGTCTTCGCCTTGCTGATGAGTGTCCGGGCGCCAGTGGCCATTGTGTCCTCCTGAGGGCATGAAAAAAGGAGCCCGAAGGCTCCATGCGGAATGTGTTGGTGGTCGTTAGTCGGGAACGGGAAGGTCGTGCTTCTTGATGAAGAGTTCCAGTTCGACAACTCGGAAGCGGAGCTTGGCGATCTCCTCGGTCTGCTTGTCACAGAGTTCCTGAAGCCGTTCGACACGGTCCACCAGGTCCTCGTTCCAGTGCTTGATGGTGCCGAGGATTTCGCTGCGGTCGGCCTTCGCGCCTTCCTTGACCATGCGGTAGAGCTGCACCACGCCAGTCACCGCAGCGATGAGGCCCCCACCGAGGATGTAGTCGAGTGCATTCATCGTGCAGTGCCTCTCAAGCTCTCAGGTTCATGCCGGTAGGTCCGCAATCTTTTGGATGGTCAGCGAGATCATGGCCGTGTCGTGGACATGCGCGTCCGCCCACCAGCAAATGATGCTGGTTCCTACCTTGTCGCCCTTGCTGCAATGGCCTACGACCTCGACGCAATAGGTCCTCAGGTGGTCCTCCATGCCCGACACGACAAGATCCTGAGTGGCCTTGTAGTTGTAGGGAAGCGTCACCGTTCCCCGGACCTTTCCGGCGCCGGCGCCACGGACGTTGTCCACGTAGCAGGCGAACTGGAACCGCGCGCGATACACGCCGGCCTCGGGAATGGTGAACTGGCGAGGGTTGTCGAGTACCCAGTCGCCGACCTTGGCGGCGGGACGAGTGAGGTCCCATTCAGGAGCCACCGAGACGTTGTTGGGGACGTCGAAGGGGTTCTTGATTTCGAGAGACAGAACCGGATTCTGGCCGAGGCGGTAGGCGTCACGGTTGAGGCTGCTGACGTTGCTCTGCAACTGTGTCGTGCTGTCGTAAAGAGCCTGGTGCACGTCGTACACCTGGACGTTCATCTTCTCGGGCGAGACCACCTCGCGGTCTGCCCACTTCTCCAGATTGGGGAGGGCCATGGGGTTACTCCAGAACAGTCGAGAAGCCGAGTACGGATGCCCGCTGGTCGCCGAGAATCCAGGTCGGCTTCCCATCGGGGTTCTGCTTGCCGGGGATGGTGATCACGGCGATGGCGAGCTGATCGGCAAGCGAATCGAAGACCAGGTCGCCGGGCGTGAAGCCGGAGCCGACCGTGTCGGCCGCCATGATGTGCACCGTCTCCGTCTGCCACGGTCCGTGCTCGCTCACGCGCCGCTGAACACCTCGGGGCCAGCCCGCGGCGGTCATGTCCTTCGAGGCCGCGATGGCGACGTAGAGGGTGGTGAAGTCGTCGGCGGGGTCCAGGGCGGCCCTGTCGACGCCTTCGTAGGTCTTGTACGAGATCACTGGCTTCGCCGGGATGGAGCTGGTATCACCGTGGCGGTAGACCAGGTTGGCCACCGTCATGTTGTCGTCCTCGCCGAACGACTCGAAGGAGCTCTCATAACCGCAATCCGGCGTCCAGAGGAACATGTTCAGAGTCAGGTGGATGTCCGAGGGACGGAGCTTCAGCAGGTCGACCACCGGACGGAGCCCGTTGGCCGGCTTCGTCACCGAGCCATACGACGCGCACAGCGACACGACGATGTCGCCCATCGCGACTTCTGGAGGGATGGACAGGGAGACGTGGTTCCGGTCCCTGAACGTTGCGCTCCTGGCTGCGACGAACATCGGGAACTCCTCGGGCGTCTGCCCGCCGGATCGCCAGTTGTGGCCGTCGTACATCGGGATCTCGCCGACCGGCTTCCAGGCCTTGCCGTCGTAGATGTTCGTCTTGGCGACCTGCCACGTTGAGCCGTCCCAGACGTAGGACGCATTACCCATACTGCACCCACACATCGCCCGGGGAAGGGTTCTCTGGAGGCTTCGGCCCTGAGAACATCCGAGCATTGCCGACATTGCGAGCGGTCACCGTTCCCTGCGTTGCGAGATTGCCGCAACGGAGATCCCCGTCCGCGTTCACATTGCCGTGAACGGCCAGGTTCTTGACGGCCGCGTCGCCGCCTTCAGAGACCTGGAAGACGGCGCTGCCGTTGCCCTTGCCGGTGACCTGGAGGACCGGCCGGGTCCCCGTGACGTCGCCCTCGACCTGGAGCCACGGGACGCCGGAGGACTCCGCCCGGTTGCCCCCAGCGAGCTGTGCGTACCCCTGCAACCGCTGATCGGCGTAGGCGCGGTCCCCGTGCGGGTCCGTGCCCTTCGCGTGCTCCTGGAGCTTGTCCGGGGTGTCGTTGGCCTCGATGGCGATGCGGCCGGGGCCGAAGTCGACCCAGAGGCGGAAGACGTCGTTGTCCGGTCCCCGGAACTCCGGGACCATGCCGCGGGCGTCGGCCGTCAGGTTCTTGATCGGATTGCCGGTCGCGTCCTGGAGGTCGGTTACCTGTCGGGCGTCCTTCCCGAGGCCATCCCAGACAGTACCGGTGACGCCGGGAAGGCGGGCCCCGCTGTTGTCCTCGGCGGGCGTTGCTGCGTCACCCGCGAACTTGCGCCTTGCCATTAGCTACTCCCCTCGTGGAAGAGGTCCATTTCGATCAGGCCCGTGAACCAGAGGTTCGCGTCCTTCGGGAAGGTCTGGAGCCAGTAAGTACCCCAGTCCTTGTTGGGGAACGACAGCCAGGCGAGGTTCCAGCCGCCCGTCCAGGCATTGCCGTTCTGGAGCATCAGGGGGTCTGCGCCGCCATTGTCGCGGTACAGCATGGCGTTCATCAGCTGAGTGATTCCGCCTCGCGGCGAGAACGGCAGGGACACCGAGAGGGGCGTGGTGCCGTTCCGCAGGTCCCTCCCGGAGACGTTCTGGAGGTTCGCTGTAACCCAGCACATGTTGGAGCCCACCCACTGGAAGTGGCCGGTGGCCTGGATACCGTCCTGGGTCGCCAGGCCGTGAAGCTCAGGCCGGTACTTCCGGGTGGGTCCGAGGTTGCTGATCGGAGACCAGCCGCCGTTTCCGGCATAGCCCCAGACGGCCTCACCGCCGGCCGAGTCCCGGGCATACACGATGTCGCCAGGGGTGCCCATCATGGTGCGTCCGAGGTCGCTGTGGACCTGCGGGAGCGAGTTGCCGATGAAGACCCGCTGGTCATAGATCGTGCTCACCGAGGTTGCCGAGGAAGCGATCGTGCACTCGGCAATGGCGATCTGCCACACGCCGCCCAGCTCCTGGGTGAGGCTCGGAGGAAGAGGGGTCGAGGCCGGCGAGCCCTTCACGGTCGCCAGCTTCACGACCCCCTTGCTCACGTCCAGCTCCAGGACGACGAGGTCGATGCGCGGGTTCATGTCCGGGTTCTCGAAGAACTGGAGGGTCACCGCGGAATCGGACTCGTAGCAGAAGCCCTTCACGAAGGCCTTGCCGGGCTGGACGTCCACGGTCCGGGGGAGCTGCGAGGAAAGGTTCTGGGCCACCGAGAGGGCGTTGTCGGTGGCCTTGCCGATGACGCCGGACGGCGAGAACGCGGCGGCCATCTTCTGCCAGCGGACTTGATCGACGCTGGCGCCGTCGCCCTCGTTGAAGGGCCAGGAGTTCTCAGCCATTCATTCAATCCTTCGTCTTGTCAGCCACCGGTGTAAGACAGGTAGCGGGGGGTGAAATGCAGGCGGATCAGGGTCTTGTCGTCGTAGTCGCCGCCCTCGACCTTGATCGTGTTCTTGCCGGGCGCCAGAGCCCACAGGGCGGGGTTCGGGGCCAGGCGGGGCCACAGGTTGGTTCCGTCGTCCAGGGCGACGGTCTTGAACCCCGGACGGGTGTCCACGGTCGCTACCTGGCCGGCCGGAACCGTGTAGGTCGAGGAGAAGCCGAAGCTCTTGCCCGTGGTCGTGTTGAGCATCTTCAGGCCGGTAGCACGGCCGGAGATCGACCAGACGGGCCAGGACTCCACCGAGGAGGGGTTGTTGACCTCGACCACCCCTTCGGGGCCGAGCGAGGCCGAGCCGATGCGGAGCGGATTGAGGAACTTCCGATGGAGGTCCTTCGGCGGGGACAGGAAGGACCCGACGTCGCTCAACTTGAGCGACCAGTCGAATTGGTTCTCGCTGTTGGAGTACCAATACGGGTCCATGGCGCGGAGGATCATTGCGTACCGGATATGCAGGAAGCCGGCACTCTCCTGGACCTCGTTGCCTTCAAGGCCCGAGACGTAGAAGCACTTCAGATGCCGGGCCGGGAGGTTGCCGTCTCGGACGGTGAGGAGCCCTGGGCCGGCGTGTGGGCTCAGCGCCGAGAAGAGCCGGTTCTTCATGGTGATCAGCGACTTGCGGTCAAGGCCGCGGATGTACAGCGGGATCGTGATGTCCCTCGAAGTCGCCCTAACAGTACGGAACATGGCGCCGTCCATGTTCGGTAGCTGGTCCGCGTGCAGGTCGTACGTCGGCAGGTCGAAGCCGGACGGCCCCCACTGGATGGCCAGCCCAGCCGGCTGCTTCCCTGAGATGTCCCCGGTGAGGGGGATGACGTCGCCGTTGGTGCTGGTCCAAGTCACGTAGGTGTGAGGCCACTTGACCGGCTTGTAGGGGTTCTTGCCGAGTCCGCCAGGGTCCGGGAATTCTGAGTACTTCGCAGGAATCGGCATCGGTCACACCCTCGCACTCAGTTCTCGAACTCGTTGCCACAGCTTCTTGATCTCGCCGAACACATTCGCAGGGGTGCCGGTTCCCTGATCCCCGATCACGGGAGTAATGCTGTGCCCATTCGAGTCCACCTCGATGGTCACCTGGCGCACAATGTCGCAGTGTTCCTCGCCGTCGACAATGCAGGTCACCGTGTCCCCGAGGAACCAGTCCTTGCCGAAAGTCTGCTGGGGAGTGTCGATCGGGTACAGCTGCAAGTTGCCCTGCGGACCGTTGTCCAGGAGAGCCTGCTGCCCCTTGGCGTCGAGCGCCGCAAGGGCATCCTCGACCTTCACGTCCTCGTCGGCGGCCACGGGCGTACCGTCCGAGGCGCTGGCCTTCTTCACCGGGATGTCGCGGGCGTCGACGAAGGTCTCCGAGACGATCCCCCAGAACTCTTCGGCCTCCTGGTCGATGTACTCCTTGATGAAGCGTTCGGCACCCTGCCCCTGGGCCGCGACGATGGCCCGGGTGTACTTCGGGGCCTTCATGGAGTAGACGAACTCCTTGAGATTTCCCAGGTCCTCGGAGAAGCGGATGAGGCCGCTGCGGTCCTGGGGCTCGAAGACGTCGAGTTGGACGCGGCGGGTCTCGGCGTCGTACACCGTCCGCCAGCCCACGCTGCCCGCGTCGCACACCGGCTTGAGGCCGTCCCGGAGGTTGTCCCATTGCAGGTTGAACGGGGTGACCTTGCCGAACTGGTGCCAGGGCTGCTTGTCGCCGTCCGGGGTGGTGAAGCGAGCAGGCGCGCGGCCGTCGAGCGCCAGGGCGCCGGCGTTGCGGCTGACCATCTCCTCCACGGCCTGGGCGGCGCGGACGCCGCCGTTGGTGTAGGAGGCGCTGTCCTGGCCGCTGACCGGCCGCTCGGGGTTGGGGTAGGCCACGTGGGCTTCGAGGATGTAGTTGTCATCGCACCCGGAGATGATCAGGCCGCCGGGCCCGGAGTCGGTGTCGATCGTCCAGTATTTCTCAATGGTCTGTATGGGGCCGGAGACGATCGGCTTGTCGACTCCGTCTCGGTAGGCGACGATGCCGTGCCCCGGCTGGAAGAGTCGGGCGTGCGGCGTGCCGGCCATGATCTTGATCTGCCAGTGGCCCGTGTCGCAGTAGCGCAGGACGGTTTGGAACTCCAGGAAGTCATCGACCTGGCCGATCGGATTGAAGTCGCGGTCTCGCACCAGGACTCGGTATTCGCTCACCTGAACTCCTCCTCTCGGTTGGTGAGTTGGGAAGGGAGAGGCCCGGCAGGCTGACCTGCCGGGCCGTGTCCCTAGAACCCGTTCATCAGGGCGGCCGTGTTCAGGGCCCTCATGATCTGCCGCTCGGACGGGACGTCCGGGGCTGCGTTGACGATCACCGTGTGACCGGCTCGATCCTTCAATCCAGCAATCCGTAGAAGCTGGTCGGTCCGCCGCTCGTCGGTGAGCGGGAGGATCAGTTCGGGCCCGCGCTCGCCGATCTCGGCGAACGTGCGCGAGGTGACCAGGCCGCCCCTCCAGTAGCCCTTCGGAGGCAAGTTCGGGTTCGCCTGCTGCACGTTCTGAATGCCGCCGTAGCGGGCCACGATGTAGTTGATCGAGGCCGCCAGGTTGGCGATCGGGTCGAGCAGATCCCAGGACGTTCCGGCCTGGTGGTAGGCCGCGAAGGTCGGCCAGATCACCTGAGCCAGACCCTTGGACGGGGTGCCGGCCGCGGCGTTCGAGTCCCAGTTGTTGACGACGTTCGGATTGCCGCCGGACTCGCGCTGAACGATGGTCCCCATGCCGCGTTCCCACAGGTCGACCGGACTCACGCCGGTGAGGGCGATCGCCTGATCGATCCACGACTTCACCTGGCCGGTCGGGGCAGGGCCGGAGCCTCCACCCTTCGAGCCCTTCTCGTCCACCCCGGCGAGGAACTTGTCGACGGCGTTGTAGACCGAGTGGGCCGGGGCCATGCCGAGCCGGGAGAGGATCATCGGGGTACCGGCGAGCGTCTTGTCCAGGCCGTCAACGATCGGCTTGGCCGTGTGCTCCCACACGAACTTCGCACCCTTGGCAAGCTGGTCCTCAGCCCAGCCCACCGCGGACTGAACCCAGTGGATCGGGTTCCAGTCGAAGCCCTTCTTCTTCTTCGGCGCCGGAGGCACGATGCCGCCTTCGGCGAACCGGAGGGGCCGGCCTGCAACCGCGTCCGCATTCCAGGAGAGAATTCGGCTGTGTCCAATGGACCGAGCAACCTCCGGTCGAAGGACCGCCTCACCCGGAGAAAGGATCGCCGGATAGTTGTCCACGCCGGGCGCGTAGCCCGGCACAATGCCACCGGTGGCGAATCCCGGAATGTTCGGAATCGTCGGAATTCCCAATTTGTCAAGAACCCAGTTCACGCCGCCATTCGGGTTCTTCTCCGAACCGAGGAGTTCCTTGTTGATGAAGTTGATCGCGGCCTTGATCGGCGCCTGGACGATGTCGCTGACTTCGCCCCAGGTCTTCTTGATCGCCTCCTTCGACTTGTCGAAGAAATTCGACAGGCCGAGAATCGCGCTTCCGAAAGTGTCAAGCACGGGCTTGATCACGTGATCCCAGGTCCAGGACATCGCGGTACCGATTCCGTCCCAGGTGGGCTTCACAATGTCTGTGTAGAACCACTTGATGGCCGGTCCGAGAACGCTCTTGATGAACCATTCGAACAAATGAAGGATCGGCTGAATGACGACCTTCCAGGCCGTCTGAATTGCCCAGCCGATAAGGTCCCAGGTCGGCTTGATGACATCGGTGTAGAACTGCTGGATGCCCGGCCAGAGAATGTTTCGGATTACCGACCAGAATAGTCGGAGGATCGGGTAGATCACGTCAGACCAGGCGACTGCTATGACCGTGCTAATGCCATTCCAGGCCGGTACTATGCAATTCTTCCAGAAGTCTGTAACTGTCGGTATCAAGTAACTTACGATGAATACCCGAAAGGCGTCGTAGACCGGGTAAATGACATTTCGCCAAGCCCACATGACGGCCGCGGATATTCCGTCCCAGGCTGGAACCATGACGTTGTGCCAGAGCCAGAGCGTAGCCGGGACCAGATCGTTCAAGATGAAGTCTCGGGTCGCGAAGAACGCCGGCTTCAGGTACTGGTACCAGGCGATCCAGACGGCGGTGGATATCCCGTTCCACGCGGGGACCATGACGTTCTGCCACAGCCACAGAGTGGCCGGGATCAAGTCGTTCCTGATGAAGTCCTTGGTCGCAAAGAAGGCAGGCTTGATGTACTGCGCCCACGCGACCCAGACGGCCAGCTGAATGTCTGTCCAGGCCCTCTGGCAGAAGTCCCGGAAGGACTTGTTGTGCTGGTATAGCGCAACAAGTCCGACGGTGACCAGGGCTATCGCAGCAATGACCCAACCGACAGGACCAGACAGAATGGCGGCCAGCGCACCAAGCGTCCTGGTGATGGCAATGATTCCCAGAATGGCATGGGCAAGCTGGCCCAGTATCAGAATGGCAGGGCCGAGGAGGGCAATGGCAATGAGGACCTTGCCGATGCCGTTCTGGACATTCTTAGGCAGCGTGGAGAACCAGACAGCCAACCGCGAAACCCAGGAGATTATCTTGGAGAAGACATCGATGATCTTCGCGGCGAACACCGTAAGGAACGGCATCGCACTGTCGAGTGCATCCGCAAACCCGCTGACGGAGCCGGCCAGATGCTCGACCGACTTCGCCGTCTTCTCATTGGAGCCGAGACCGACCTTGAGAACGTTGGTGAGCTTGAGCCAGGAACCCTGTAGCGACTCGTTCGCCGCAGCGGCGGACTTGGTGTAAGTCTCATCCGTGTTCAGGAAGTGGATCAGCTTCGGCATGACGTCCTTAGAAAGGAGATTCCCTTCCTTGGACATCTTCTTGAGCTGCTCGATGTTCTTTCCCGTAGCCCGGGACATCAGGTCCCAGGCAGGGATGCCGTCCATCGTGAGGGTGTTCAACTCCTTGGAGTTGATGGAGACACCCATGAGCATGTGCTCGAACTGAATCATCGCCCGGTTTGCCTGGGAGGTGTTCAGGTGGTGCGCGGCGATGGCATTCGACATCGCGTGAACTTCGTCGGTGACCGGCGCGACATTCGTCTCCAGAGAGGAGAGAATTCGAGCCAGCTTGTACATGTCGTCAACGCTGACGGGTAGCGTCTTCGACATCTGGTCAAGGGTGTTGACCATCTTGACCGCCGCGTCCTGGCCCTGGAATGCGGCGATGGCTGCAATGGTCCGGTTCCGGAGGTCGCCGAACTTCACCGAGACGTCGACCACGCCGACGCCAAGGGCCAGCAGCGGGCCGGAGACGAAGCGGGTGATGCCGTGCCCTGCGGCCACAGCTCCGGTCGCGAAGGCATGGAGGGCGGTGGTGTGCCGCTGAGCCGCGACGACGCCGTCGCTCTCCGCCCGAGCCAGCCGGAGCTGGGCGGCGGCCTGGCGGTCGGCAGCGGCAGCGGCAGCCGCCATCGAGGCGGCCAGTTGCTCCTGGACGTCCCTGGCCACCCGGGCTTCTGCCGTGATCCGGCGCAGTTCGGGTGCGAGACGGGCGGTAGCGGTGTTGAGCTCCCGGAGGGCCGCGGTGGTGGCCCGGGAGGAGGAGACCATGCCCTCCTCGAAGGCCCGGCCCATCCTGCGGCCGGCCGTCCGCATCTTGCCCTCGTTGGCGAGAAGGCCGGTGCTCAGGCTGCTCGACGCGTTGCGGCCGAGCGTTTCCATCTGCCGCATCAGGCTCAGCCGGAACTTGTCCAGGCCATCCCTGTCCAGGCGGGGAGTCACGGGAATGTAGCCGGACCCCACCTTGATCGGTTCGGCCATCATTACTCCCTAGATCTGAAACGGGTTGGCGAAGAACGCCGCGATAGCAGCAGCGGGCGTCATCTCCGGCGCGGAGGCCTCGTGCTGGGCCTCTTCGAATTCGCCGGGGCGCGGAACCGATTCAGGGAACGGGATGTCCGTGGCGCCCTCTCCGGAGTTCGCCTTCAGGAACATCCAGTTCGACACCTCAAGGGAGTCGACCAGTCGAGCAGTCAAGTACTCCTGCGGCCCCCAGGACATCTCTTCATTGATGCAGGAGGCGAATAGACTTTGGCCCGGCATTCGCAGGAGCATCCGGGCCAGTACGCACAGGCGGCGGAGCGAGAGCTTTCCTCGCCAGAGATCACACACGTCCGTTTGGAAGAATCGAAGACAATCGGACTCGAACTCCGGAAGGTGATCCGTGAGGGCGACGGAAAGCAGGATCAGTTTCCCGGCTCACCGAACCCGGCAGCCTCGGAAATCGCCTCGGCGAACTCCAGGAGATCGCGCATCTTCGGCTTCTCCGAGAGGAACACGGCCCACTGGTCCTCACCCAGAAGTGCCTTCAGCATGGCCACGGTGTCGTCAGAGCCGGCCAGCTCCATGACCTCGACCGGCATGTCCAGTGGGGCCGGGATGGTGTACTCGGTACCTCGGAAGTCGAAGTTCGTCTCCTGCTCCAGGGCCTCGTCCTGAGCGATCGACGGACGCTTGCCGGTCGCCGCAACAGCCTTGGCGGCCTGAACCTTCGTGGTGGCAGTCATGGGGGTACCTCGAAACTTGAATAGCGCAGATGGAGAGTGAAGAGAGAGGGGCCGGGCGGTTAAAGCCAGCCCGGTAAGGCTTTCGATCCGCAGGTCAACTTTTGGAGCAAAAAAAGTTAGCCCTTGGAGGTCGGGCCCGAAGTGGTGACGCTTCGGGTGGTGCCACCCGGAGTCGACGGCATGATGTTCTTGTCGTCGGTGATCAGGTAGCCCAGATTGCCGTTGCCGTCATCGAGGGCCTCGATGGTCAGCTCGTAAGCCTGGTTCTTCGTCCGAGTCAGGGTGATGGCGCCTCGGTCCGAAACCATGGCCTGGGCGAGCACTGCGCGGTACTGCGCGCTGGCGTCGTTCCAGTCGACAATGACGGAGATGGTGTCCAGGTTCGGGTTCGATGCGATGTTCAGGCGGTACTGGCCTTCGATGGGCTTGTCGTCCTTGTCGACGGCCGGCTCCCACTTCGAGCCATAGAACAGCTCGGTGTTCGGGGCGTTCAGTTCCATGAGGGTGGCCTTCACCTGGAACGACGCATTCTTCACGGTGTAGAGCACCGGCACGGCGGACTGCCAGACCTCGACCGCCTCAGTCTCGATCTTCGGAGTGATGGTCACACCGTCCGAATTCGCGTAGCCGAGAGGAGCGAAGTTGAGGATCTTCGGGTCCTCGTCGACCTTGAGGGGAAGTGGGGCGTCCTCACCGAAGTGAACCCAGATCTGGCCGTTCGGAGCGAAGCGAATGTTCTTCTTGCTGTTGTTGCTCATACTGTCTTCCTTGGGCTGACTTCAACGAAATAGATCTCGACGGTGCCCAGAAAGCGGGCCTCACGAGATTCAGGATCAGGAAACGAACGTGGCGAATTTGTCTCCGCCACGTCGAGAACCTGAACGGTGTCGAGCACCATCGAGGGCATGTGCTCCAACAGGTATTCACGGACGGCGTAGGCCAGTTTCGAGCACCGCGGCTTGGAAGCGGCGTAGGTGTTGATGGAGAAGCCGGCCCGGTCCATCCGGTCCCGGACGTCACGGTGGCCGCCGTCGTGCTCCACGATGACGGCGGAGGTTCCGGGGCTCCGGCCGACCATGTCGCCGGAGATGAAGACGCCCTTGAACTCCTCCAAGGAACGCAGGTACTCCACGAGGAAGGTTGCAGGGTCGACTCTCACTGTGATCGGGCCTCTCTCAGAGCGGCCTCAAGGAAGTGAGAGCCGGCGTGGCGCTTCCCGGCGCTGTCCGTGAAGCCGAAGTTGAGCAGCAGCACGTGACGGACACGGTGGTCGGGCTCGATCACGACAAGGCCTTCTCCACGGGCAACGCGGACTTCGAACTGCCGCTTGATGGTGTTCCAGTGCCGGGCCCGATTGCGGTATGGCGCAAGGGCCATGGCCCGCCGGGCTATGCCCTCGCAGATCCGGAGGAGAGCGGCTTCGAGCTCGGGGGAGGTGCGGCAGATCTCCTCGAACGCGTAGGGGTCCAGCACGAGTTCGACCGCCATCAGTGGTTCACCCGCCAGACCTGGACGCGCGTGTGGTTGCTGCGGGCGGAACCGTGATCCCAGAACTGGGGCGCGCCGTTCACCTGGTAGTGCTCGCCCTCGAAGGCGACGCGGTCGGTGTCACGGACGTCGACCTGGCCCAGGATGTAGAAGACGGCCTGCTCGGTTTCGGTCTCCCGGCCGGGGTCGGCTGAGGTGAACACCCGGCGGGACGTGCCGCCGATCGGCTGGTGGGACGCCTTGCCGGTGAACACCACGGAGGCGTTCGCCCAGTCGCGTTCCAGGACGTAGCCGTCCTCAGTGAGACCAGCGCGAAGAACCGAGATGGTGTGCCTGAAGAACGGCATCGGTGTCCTCCTTCCGCATCGTGACCGTGCGGAAGGAGCCTCTGCGGTAGCGGCGGCGAAGCGCCTTCAGGGTGGCCTCGGACAGGGAGGCCTGCCCCGGGGTTGAACCGAAGCTGGTCTCCAGCTCGCCCACGCGCTCCATGGAGACGCCGGGCCGCAGGGCGGCCCACCGGATCACCTCGGCACAGACGATGGCCATCAGGCCGGCCGGGCAGGTCCGGTAGCCCCAGGAAGCTGTCACCTGCACGTCGGAGGTGCTGGATCCGATCCCGTGGAACGGGCGCGGTATCCACCCTCCTCGGCGCCACAGGGAGCCGCCCTTCAGGAGGTAGTCGGTGACCTCCTGGCCGTCCAGGAGGACCGAGGAGATGCCCGCCAACGGGAACATGCGCCTCGGTAGTTCGAGCTGGATCGAGAGCGCCAGCGGGATCGACACCATCTCGTTCTCGTGGAACCGGAAGTCCGCCTGGCAGTAGTCCTCGATGAGGCCGATCACGTCCTCGATGAAGGCCTCGAACTGGGGCTTCTCTTCGTCGGAGACGGGCCGCCCGAGACGGGCGGCCACATCATCGACAGTGACGAGAGGATTCTCAGTCACCCTCCGTCCTCCTTTCAGAGGATAATTCGCTCCGCAAGTCAACTTTTGGAGCAAAAAAAGGGAGTGGAAGGCTTACTTGGTGGCCTTGGTGGTCGATGCCTTCTCGAAGGACTTGACTGCCATGACCTGCTCCGGACGGATGACCTTGGCGTCGTAGAACAGGCGGCTCTTGATCGCGTCAGTGAAGGAATCCTCCGGCTCATAGGCCTTCATCTCCGCGAAAGGCATGACCAGGGAGATGGCGTCAGTGGCGAACATTGCCATGTCGAGCTTGTTCAGGTCCGAGGTCAGGTTGCGGATCAGCGGGCTCTTGGTCCGGTCGTGGGAACCGAGGGCATTGGATACCAGGACCGGAATGCCCAGGACCATACCGATGTGGCCGTTCGGCACAACCGGCGTGCCTCCGTATCGCTTCGCGTCGATGAACTGGGGGTCCTTGAGCAGAGAGCGGTAGACGTGAGGGGAAACCGCAATCACGCGATCATCCGGCGCGTTGTTGATATCCAGCTGCGTCACCATGTCCACGATGGTGTTGTAGACCGCACCATCGGAGACCTGGGCACCCTGGTCCTTGAGAACCGGGTCCAGGAGCTCGATGGTTCCGCCCTCAAGCTTCGCGGTCGGTACGACGTTGGCCTCGACCGAGTTGTAGTCCAGGCCCTGCGTTGCGTACATCAGCGTGGTCGCGAGAGTGCGCTCGATGGACTCGGCCTGAATGCGGGCGCGCTTGCGGATCAGGTCCGAGAGCTTGTCGGCGCCGGCCTGAGTGAAGAGCTGGTCGACGCTGTCGATCTCCAGATGGAAGGAGCTGCCCTTCTGCACGGTCATGCGCATGTACTCAAGCTGAGCGTGGTCGCGGTTACCGACCTTGCCGTAGGCCTTGACGATGCCATAGTCGTTGACGATGTCGTTGCCGTCATCATCGGTCCACCGGAAGTGCGGGATGCGGATGGAGTCGCCACCCTTGTGGAACTCACCCTCATAGGCCCGGTTGGTGAACTTGGAATTACCGAGGATCAGCTTGTCCTCAAGATCATCCAGAAGCTGAGTGGTCCAGATCTCCGGGGTGAAGACGCCCTTGACGCCTTCGGTGATTCGGGCGCCGGTATCGCCGTAGAACAGGTCCTTGTTCTGAGTGGACATGAAGTCTCCCTAGGGGATTGAAATGTGCGGTGATGCCTGAGCGACGCTCAGAGCTGGCCGCGCATGATCGCGTCGAGACGGCCCTCGGCACGGGCCTTGCTGATCTCCTGACGGGACATGCGCTTGAGTTGGTCGCGCGTGACCTGACCCGCGCCAGCTCCGCCACCCTGAGGACCAAGGCCGAGATCCTGGCGATACTCCGGCTTCTTGCGTGCCTTCGGGAGGCCATCAACGAACGACGAGATCGCCTCGGAGTTGAGGGTGCCGTCCTCACCGACGAACCGGGTGAGATTCAGGAAGTCGGCATCCGGGAGCCGGGCCCCCGCAGCCGCGGCGGCTGCCTTCAGCTCGGCGGTCGCAACGCGCGTACCGAACTCGGCTGCGGCGGATCGCCGGCCTTCCTGGCGGGCGGTCTCGACGGCCAGCTCCTGGTCCGAGAGGGACGCCGTCTTGAGGGCGTCGAACTCGGGCTTCAGGGCCTCCAGCTCGGCGAAGGACTCCTTGGCGCGGGCCTCGTGCTTGCGGGCCAGCGACCGCCACTTGTCCACCTCGGCCTGGAGGTCCGGGGTGTGCTGCGGCTCGGTGCCGTCCTGCGAAGCGGGGTTCTCGTCGCTCATGCGTGTTCTCCATGTCGGGGAAAGGGGGAAGGCCGCCCTGGCGGCGGCCTTCGGTGTGGTCGGTGTTCGGGTGCCCGCCCTACGCGGGCTTGTTCTTCGGACGGCGGTTCTTGGCCGGCGCGGAGCGGGGCCGGGTGGACGCCACGCCCGGGGCCTTCGTCGCCGTGGCGACGGAGCCGCCAGCCTCGGCCAGCTCCCGGTTCACGTTCCCACTGTTGCCCTGCGGGGCCTTTTGGGCCAGGCCGGCCAGGTCGACGCCGCCCTTCGCCGGGCCGAGCATCGCCGGGTACCGGTGCAGCAGTTCCTCCTGCTCCGCCAGCATGCGGTTGAAGCGCTGGATCTGCGGGGGTGTGTAGCCCGCCTTCTCCCACAAAGCCTGCCGCGGAATGCCGAGAGCGGACTGCTTGATCAAGGCGTCAATGTGCTGAGCCTCGGTGCGGATCTCGGGGTCAGCCCAGATCGTCTCAGCGTGGAAGGCGTCCTGTCGTGGGTCACCGAGCACCTTGAAGGCCAGGCGCATGGCGCGTTCCCAGCCCTCGCCAAAGTGCAACATCCTCTCCCGCGTCTTCGAGGTGAGACCGGCTTCGGCGGAGGCGATGGCGTCGCCGGATGGGATCAGTCCGCCGGACAGGAAATAATGGAACGGGAGCTTCGCCTTTGCCGCCATGTTGGCGACGAGTTTGTCAATCAGGACGCAGTAGTTCGCCAAATTGGCTGCTTCGAAGGAACCGAAACGAGTGTCAGGGTCCTCGGCCTGGAGAAGCTTGTCGACGGCAACCTGGAAAGGGGCAACCGGGTTGCCGTTCTCGTCCTCAGTGATCTCCATGCCGGTGACGTAACGCTGAGGGAAGGCGGCGTATTCGGACGCCACGATGGCGTCCTGGACGGTCTTGTTGATCGCGTCCTGGATCGGGATGATGTCATGCAGATCGGAGTAGGGATGCCACAGGACCGGGGACGCCAGACGGTTCCGATTGATCAGCGGAATGACAGGGGATACCCCAAGGGGATTCCTGCCTACCTTCGGATTGACCCACTCACCCTTGACGTTGTCGAAGGTGTAGACGCGGGTGTCCGTCCACAGAGTGGCCGTCTGGCGGCCCCAGTCGTCCGTGATGAACTTCGCGGCGACCTCGATGTCCCGCTTCGATCCGGGCTTGAACTGGACCGCGATGTGCTCGCTGGACTCGGCCGTGATGGTCGGCCGGCCGTCCGAGTCCGCCCAGACAACGGCGAAGGCAGCGCCGGTGACCATGGCGCCCAGGTGCGCGGCGTTGGAGTCCGCGTCCATGTGGTTGCGCTGCCAGATCTCCTGTGCGTCTCGGTCCGCTGACGGGTCGTCCGTCATCCGGAACCCTTCGACGCGCATCCGCTCGTTGGCGCTGTCGACCACCAGGCCACAGAAGTTGTCGGCCCACTTGTTGAAGATCTCGCCGAAGGCATTCGAGTACTGGGCCTGGGCGAACCGCATCAGCTCGTGGTTGCCCTCGTAGTAGTTGGTGAAGCGCTGGCCGGAGGCCCAATTGCGGGTCAGCTTCCCATACAACCAATCCAGCCACTCAGGCGGCGTCGTCGGTCGGTTGAATGGGTCCATGCGCTTCTCCTAGAAACCAGCTACTCGTCTCCTTCGCTTGAAGAGGCGGCCATCGGCTATTGCGTCTGCCCGAGCTTCGAACGCCAAGACTGAACAGACAGCGAGGTCGATCTTCTTCTTGCTCTTCGGGGAGTTCTTCTGAATGAGAAGTCCCTGTGGGACCTCTCTCGTGACGGCATTCATGACATGCCGGGTAATGTGCTCACTGCCGTCATGGCTGAGATCGCCAGTGGAAACGGCAGTGCGGAACCGCTCAATCGCATTCGTCATGCGAGTCGGGCGGTTGGTCCAGAACTCATAGACCGTGTCGTCTCCGTACTGGAGAGACCAGCGACCAATGGGTTCCTGCCAGTACGGCGGGTCGCAATACATCCATTCGACGCTGTACGTCTCGAAGGCGCGCTTCACCGCGGCCTCGACGCCCAGGACATCTACTTCCCAGTCCGGTCCCGCTTCCCGTGGCTTCTCCCAGAGACCCAGTAGAAATAGCCGGCCGTCGCGAAGGCGACAACCGACAAGACCAGTACTGTCTCCGCGCAGAGAACCATCAAATCCCACAGCGATCTGATCACCTGGAGATATAGGGTCAGAATCAGAAAAGCTTCCATCCCATTCCTCCTTGGACATCCATCCGTCGGCGCCCTCGGCGATGTTGTTCAGGTAGAACCGGTAGGCGACCGAGGCTGGCGTGGTGGCCTTGTCCTGGATGGCATCCACCAGGCCGGAGAAGTCGACCCAGTGCGAGTCTCCGTAGGCCTCCCGGAGGCCGGCGAGCAGTGCGGCCTCGTCGTCCAGGTCGATGTTCCGCGGTGCCTCGCGGCAGTCGTAGAGGCGGGACTTCGACGTGGACTCGGCAACGCGCTGGGCAACCGAATTCTCGGCCGGGTTGTACGCATTGGTGGTCTGGACCCAGCGGGAACCAGCACCGGAGGTCTTGCGGACATTTCTGTCCAGCGTCTCGAAGACGTAGACCCCGTGGTTTGACTCGACCCAGTGGTGGGTCTCGTCCATGATGACGAATTAGGCAAAGCCAGACCCCGACAGAAACGTTTCTGCCGGGGTCTGACAAAGCTCGGCCTCGCCCCCTCAAGACCGCGAGAGGACGAGGTGACCGACTCGATGCGGCCGGGATCGCCACTGCGGAACTGCACTAGGCTCTTGCCGATGTCCAGCCCGTACGTCTCCTGAGCCGGGCCCGAGGCCAGCATTCCCCGGATCATGTCCCGGGTCTGGGCCGTCTGATCCAGGGAGGTGGCAGCGATCTGAATGACCGGCAGGGCAACGCGCTTACCTACCGGATACCCGTCCTGATCAAAGTGAGAGAACCGGGCAGGCCCGATGAATTCGATGATCGCGAGCGATGCGAGAAGAGGTGTCTTGCTTTAAACCCCAGCCCTTAGCACGCCGGAGGGCGCTGGACCGGTAAAGCCACCTCCCCTGCTTGTCGATGGCGTAGAACCACAGGATGAATCGGATCTGCTCGTCGGTGAACTGCCAGGACTGGCCCGCGCTCTCACCATCAGGCTGAACGAGGAAGGTCTCGGCCCATTCAAGGATCTCGTAGCCGAGAGTTTCCTTGGGAGAGGGAATGCCGGAGGGTATGTTGCCTGTCTGCATTACACACCTCCCAGCCTCTTGAACCGCTCCATCCGGAGTACCTTCGAATCAGTCGCCTCACCCTGGGCAGACGAGTTGAGGTCATCGAACGTCATGCGCAACCGTGCACGGTCGTCCACTGTCGAGCCCCATTTGGCGACACGCTGACGAATCTCGGCCGCCAGCATCACCTTCGACTTCCCGGTGACGTACATCTCGTGCACGAGGTTCATGCACTGCTCAAGCTCGAACCAGTCCGTCTCAATGAAGAGACGGGCCTGACGGCACGTCGAGTACACGTCCCAGAAGCGCCTGGCCATCGGGTGCCATTCGTTCTCGTAGATCGAGTGGCATGGCGGGTAGGGCCGCTGTGGAAGCGGCTCGGCTGACGCCTGGTGAGACCAGGGGTCCTTGTTGCGCCGCACCGCGTTGGGCTTCGGGGCGGGGCCCCGGCCGGCCATCAGCGCACCGCCTTCAGCGTGGCCTCGGACAAGCCGAAGATCTCGCCCAGGTCCTCAAGCTCGAAGAGGGCGTCCTGCTGCCAGGAACGGCGCTGAGCGGCCCGGGCGTGCGCCACCTTGGAAGGCGCGTACTGGTCGCTGTGGTCGTCGTCGTTCAGGGTGTAGGGACGCATGGCGCAGGACTCCGTGTCGGATAGAGGTGAAGGCGGCCCCGGCCGGACTCGAACCGGCGGCCTCTGCCGTGACAGGGCAGCGCTCTGACCTACTGAGCTACGGGACCTGAGTGAGTCGGCAGGATTCGAACCTGCTCTTCCGCCCTTCGCGGGCGGGGTGCTCGCCGTCTACACCACGACTCCAGCCGGGAGCGACCCGACCTTGCGGCCACCGGGTGATCAGTCCGGTAGCCGGTGGCTCCCCGCCCTGGATTCGAACCAGGAACCCGGGCCTCAACAGGGCCCTGCTCTGCCTTTGAGCTAGCGGGGAAGAGCCCTCCGAGGAGGGTGGGAAGTATTAGGCCTGCTGGTTGTCGATGTGGATTCGCAGGCCCAGCAGGGCTTGAGCCGGCGGGGCGTCCAAGTAGTCCGCCGCCCTGCGTAGTACGTGGGCGCGGTCGCGGGCGCCCTTGCCGAGCAGCTGGTTGTTGCAACGGCGGCAGAGCAGGCCGCGCACCGCACCGCTGTTGTGGTCGTGGTCGACCGAGAGGTTCTGGGACCGGCGTTCCAGGCAGATGGCACAGCGGCCGTCCTGGGCGGCGAAGAGGACGTCGTACTCGCCGGCCTGGAGGCCGTAGGTGCGCTGGACCCGGGACTCGTGCGCGGCCTTGCGGCCGGCCTGCTTCCGGCAGGTCGAACAGACCCGGCCGCGGGGAGCGAAGAAGCGCTCCGCCCGGTTGCGCTCACAGCGGGAGCAGCGTCGGAATCCCTTGCGGGGCTCGGCCATGTCAGCCCCCTCTGGACTCGCGCTGCGTCTTCTGTCGGTGACAGGCAGAACAGACCGCAGCCAGGTTTGTGAGGTCGTGGGTTCCGCCCCGGGCAACCGGGACGATGTGGTCAACCTCGTTCGCGCCGGTTGACTGGCAGAGGTAGCAGGTCTTCCTGTCCCGGTAGAGAACTCGGAGCCTGATCCGGCTCCAACCGGGGATCGTTCCCCGGTTTCTGCGGGAGCTGTTCGCCCATGGCTTGCGGAGCTGGTGCTCGGTACAACGGCCGTCTCGAACGGTTGTTCGAATACATCCGCCGACGAGGCAGACACTTTTGGCTCTGGGCATCTGCCCTCCCGCTCGGCGGATTGATAGATTGAACGAATGGGCCAGGACTGCCGGTGCGCGGCGCCTTGGGCGCATGGCAGGCACTCCGCCGGAGCGGATCACCAACTAAGGGCGGTAGCCCTGGAAGTCGTGACCGGCCCAGGGTTTCGCATCTGGCCCGGGCCGGTAGACGCCCTCTGGAGTCTTCCGAGAGTTGAATTCTCAACCAGAGACTCAACAGAAGGAGGTGTTTTCCAGTAGAAGCAGGACCCTTTGGGAGTCCTGCTCTCTTGGGCGTTCGAGATCTGAGAGTTCGCTTCGCTCTCTCTCTTCTCTCTCACTAAGTACATAGGTGCCGGAGGTGAGGCACCAGGGCGCCGAAGTTGGAATCGTGATCCAGATCACGCCCAATCACTCATTGGCACATTGCTCTGCCTGCGTTGACTGGCGGACTTGGACTGATGCTGTGTGAGTGCTAGCTTGGGATGCAGTTAAGGATCAAGCGGAACGGAGCTCAAGCGCGTCATGACTGCACTCCCCGACGACCGTGAGCTGTTGAAGATGGCCCAGCGGGGCATGACTCACGAGGAGATCGGCAACCTCTACGGGGTCACCAAGCAGGCCGTGAACAAGCGGCTTCGCGCCATGGGGTACTCCAGTAAGCCCATAGCGAGAGCGCTGGTGGACCTGCTGCCGTGGGAGGTGGGCAAGGAGCACCGGAAGGCCCTGCCGTATGTGAACCTCCGCTACTGGATGCGCATGCAGCTGGGGGACGAGGAGGTGCCCGCGGTCCGCCAAAGAGACGGTCGCAACTACGCGTACCTCCTGGCGGTCAAGGAAGTGGTACTGGACTACGACGCGGCCACGGGCTGGGCCGAGGTGGCCAGGCAGCCGTCCGACGGTCGGCTCGCGATTCGGTGGCCGGCGGACGCCCCGGAGCCCTCCGAGACGGCACGAAAGGCCCTGGAGCTACCGGAAGCATGACTTGCCACAGCAGCACAGCTGACTCCCGCTGAACCCCTGACGAAAGTCGGGGGTTTTTTCATGCCTAAGGTCCGTCCGTTTCAGGACCTTGGTCCCGTTTGGGGGGTAGCCACTCCTATACGCCCCGCCCTATGCATTTGGCGCACTGAACCTGTGTGGCTCTCATCACTTCTTAACCAACCTTTTAGAGTTGGTTGACCTGCGGACGGCATGTAAGGTGATGAAGCCCTCGGTGACCGGGGGTTTAACAATCCCTCCCAGGAAACTCTCAGGAAGGTTTTGCGCAGCATGCTGGTGCCTCCAGAATTTCGGACGCTGTTTGCGAACGAGGAGCTGGTCACAGCCCTTACGAGGGAACCGGGATGGGGTCATGTGCAGACCCTGGCAGCGATCGGAATCGTGTTGATCATCAATAAATGCAGGAATGGAACTGAATGGGTCTTCATGTATGACCCCGAAGTGATGACCGATCAGGACGTAGAAGACATGCATGAGTTCGTTGACCGGATACCCCGCGGAGCTGAGCTGGTGCAGGTCGTTGAGTCAAGCCGGCCTCACCCGAAGATCCCAGGAAGCACAGGCTTCCTTGAGTTCTCCTACTTCGACTCCACCGTGATTGGAACCCGATGAGCAAGAAGCGGCGCAGCGTCTCCCAGCACAACCAGTACTTCGAGGGGTGTAGCTGGCGCTACAAGCTCCAGCGCATCGACCGCGTGGAGGCCAGGCCGGCGGCGTGGAGCCACCACGGGACGGCCTTCCATACGGCTGCGGAACACGTTGAGCTGGCCCGCTGGAAGGGGGACGGCCTCCTGGACCAGGGCGACGCCCAGGACCTCTTCAATGACGCCTACACCGAGGCGATCAACAAGAGCATGAAGGAGTGGCCCGAGCTGGACGACTGGCTTCGGGTTGGCGGGAGCACCGAGGAGGATATCGAGCGCAGGTACGAGCTCGGCATGCAGCAGGCGGCCGAGTACGTGACGCACTCCAACAGCCGACTGGAGCGCGTCTGGGAGACCCCGGAGGGAGTGCCGGCGATCGAGCTGCGGTTCGACGTGGAGTTCGCTGGCGTGCCCGTCGTCGGTTTCATCGACCTGGTCCTTGAAAGGCCTGACGGCTCGCTGATCGTGAGGGACAACAAGACCGGGTCGATGAAGAGCAAGTTCCAGCTCTTCGCCTACGGCAGTGCCCTCCGGCGGATGGTGCCCGGTGTGCAGGTGCACGCGGGGGACTGGTGGCTCGCGAAGGAGAACAGGCTGACGCGGCCGGTGAAGATGAGCATGCCTGATCAGGAGATTGAGGCGGCGTTCGTGGCCTTGGACGAGGGCGTGACGGCCGGGGAGTTCGTGCCGCAGCCTGGCTTCAACTGCCGATTCTGTGACGTGTCGCATAAGTGCGATTTTTTTTACCGCAAAAGTTGACTCGCGGAGCAAATCAATTGCATTGATCATCGAGAGGAAAGGTAGAATGAATTGATTTCGCTTTCTCAGGCCAAGCGGGTCAAGGGTGCGGCCGGCGAGCCGATACCGAGCCCGTTCAAGGGCCTGACGAAGATGGGCGTCGAGTTCCGGCGGGGTGAGTTCTCGATCGTCTGCGCCGGAGGCGGCACGGGCAAGAGCGTCTTCGCGGCCAATCTGAGCGTCCTGCCGAACATCCCGGCCCTCTACTTCTCGGCGGACAGCAATGCGGCCACCCAGCTCACCAGGGCAACGGCCCTGATCACCGGGGAGGATACCCAGACCCTCAAGCGGAAGCTGCGCGAGGACCAGTTCGATGACTACGACCGGGCTCTTGCGGACCGCTGGTGGCTCCGATACAACTTCGACGCCAGGCCGACGGCGGAGGATCTGGAGCTGCACCTAAAGAGCTATGTCGAAGTGTTCGGGATCGCGCCGCATTTGGTGATCATCGACAACATCACCAACGTGGATGGCGGGGCCGACAGCGCCGAGAGCTACACCTTCGGGCTGGAGGGTATGTGTGAGTACCTGAACGAGATGGCCCGGACGACGCACGCTCACGTCCTGGCGCTCCACCACGTCACCGGGGAGTTCAGTGACGGTCTCAAGCCAATCCCGCAATCCGGAGTGAAGGGCAAGATCTCCCGGGTTCCCTCGCTGATCCTGACCATCCACAAGGAGATCGACGGCATGGACTCCCGAGTCCTGCACATCTCCCCGGTCAAGAACAGGGAAGGGTTCGAGGACAGTAGCGGCGAGACCTTCGTCTCGTACGACTTCAACACCTCGACCATGCGGCTGACCGACGTCGATGCCAGCGATGTTTTTTTGCCCTAAAAGTTGACTGGCGGAGCAGGGAAAGGCATTCTGAAAGTGCAAGGAAACGAAATGACTCCGGAAGAGCTTCAGGCTCTGGACCCGGGGACTCCTCTGTGGAAGATCCCCGTCGAACTCCGGCTGGGCTTCATGGCCTACCGGCGTCGCTGCCGCTGGATCGGGGCGGACGATGCCCGCTAAGGAACTCGCCTTCAACTACCGGAGGTACCGGGGGGACAGGAATACCTTCCTCTCCCGGTTCCGCAGGTACGACTTCCCGGTCACGATCACCTACAAGGACGGCTATGGACCCGCAGGAACGGCCGAGCATCCTGAGTGTGTTCCGGCACTACTACCCGGAGACGGCGGTCAGCGAGAGCCGCGGAGGGTGGCAGAAGATCCTCTGCCCGGTCCATCCGGAGAGCAGGCCGTCAGCGTCACTGCACGGCGAGCGGAACAGATGGAGTTGTTTCGCGTGTGACATTCACGAGGACTCGTTGGACGTCATCATGAGGGAAGAGGAAGTAGGTTTCAGTGAGGCCCGAGGAATCGCGGCAGAGCGCCATGGTGCAGGCGGCCAAGGTGTACCACGCGGAGCTGGAGGACAGCCCGGCAGAACCGTATCTGGCAAGCCGGGGGCTGCTGGAGGTGGCCGGAAAGTTCGGCCTCGGATACGTCGCTTCCCCTCAGACTGGGCATGACCGGGCTGACGGCCGACTGGCGATTCCCTACTTCCGTCCGGCCGGCGGCATCCACCAGGTGGCCAGCCTGCGCTTCCGGGCCATCGGGAACGAAGACCCGAAGTACCTGAGCCTGCCGGGCGATCCGACCCGGATGTTCAACACCAAGGCGCTGATCACCGCTAGCCCCGTCGTGGCGATCTGCGAGGGTGAGATCGACGCCATGACAGCCGAACTCTGCGGCATACCGGCGGTCGGCATACCCGGTGTCGGCAGCTGGAAGCCCCACTTCGAGCCGCCGTTCATGGGCTACGAATCGGTACTCGTTCTGTCAGACGGAGACGGTCCAGGGCGCAAGTTCGCGGAGAAGCTTGCGGGCCAGCTCCCGAACATCAAGCACATAGACATGGGTGACGGTCTCGACGTGAACAGCTTCTACATGAAGTACGGGCGTGATGCCCTGCGGGAGAAGTGCGGTCTTTTTCATGCCTAAAAAGTTGACTGGCGGAGCAATGGTGAAGGTTGCTCTGAATCCCGAAGGTTTCGACAGTATTTTCAATGGCAAGGTGGGAAAGGTCGTTGCGATCAATGATCGGAAATACCGGCCCGTGGAAGTGCGATTCCCAGGCAGTACCGGGACCTACTGCTTCGATGTCGATGAACTCGAAGAGTTCCCGAAGCTGACCCGCGAGCAGGAGATCATGCGGTCCGCATTCCGTGACAAGCCGGAGCCCGTTCGGCCGGCCGAGCACGACGCCGTGAACCACCCGACGCACTACACGAGCCACCCGAGCGGCGTCGAGTGCATCCAGGTGACCGAGCACATGAACTTCGCCCTGGGCAACGCGACGAAGTACATCTGGCGCGCCGGCCTCAAGGGCACCGGCAAGGACATCGAGGACCTGCGGAAGGCCCTCTATTACATCAATCGTGAGATCCAGCGACGAGAGGCCATGCAGTGAAGAAGATCGTCGTCATCTCGGATCTCCAGATGCCGCTGGAGAACCGGCGGGCGAACAAGAACCTGATCCGCTTCATCGGCGAGTTCGCGCCGGACGAAGTGATCAACATCGGCGACATCACCGACTACACGGCGCCCTCGCGTTGGTCGTCCGGCCGGCGAGCCGAGTACGGCATGACGGTGAAGGAGGAGGCGGCCTACACGGTCCGCCATCACCTGGAGCCGGTCCGGGCCGTGTATGACGGGAAGTACACGCTGCTGGGCTCGAACCACGGCGAACGCCCCCACAAGTACCTGGTCGAGAAGTGCCCGGCCCTCTTCGACTACGACGAGTTCCAGGAACCGCAGCTCCTCTGCCTTGATGACCTTGGTGTCGACTTCGAGCCGGTGAAGTACGACTTCGCGCCTGGGTGGATGGCGGTTCACGGGCACGCCCGCGGAATCAGCCTGAGCCGGTCCGCCGGCGGTACCGCGATGAACGCCGCCAAGAAGTTCCAGAAGAGCGTCGTCATGGGGCACACGCACCGGGCCGGGATCGTCTCCGAGTCGGCCGGGATGGGTGCCCACCGAACGCTGACAGGCGTGGAGGTCGGCCACCTCATGGACGTCTCCCGCGCTGGCTACCTCGGGCCCGCGCGGCTCGCCAACTGGCAGAGCGCCTTCGGCCTGCTCTACGTCGCCGGGAGCCAGGTACAGGCGAACGTCGTCCCCGTCAGCCGCGCCGGCTCCTTCATCGTGGAAGGAGAGCTGTACAAGTGATGGACTGGGAGCTGGTCCAGGAGCTGGCCGCCGACATCGGCCGGGAGATCGCCCGGCGGTGGCCCGTCGTGGATGCCGACGACGTGAGCCAGGAGATCCTGACCCACGTCGTCGAGAACCAGGCCCGGCTGGTCGACCGAGAGCGGGGCTACCTGGCGACGGTCTTCCGCTCGATCGGCCAGCGCTACGCGAGTCGGGAGCGCGACTACCAGAACCTCGTGGATGACCAGTACTGGTACACCCCGAAGGAAGTCCGAGCCCTGGTCCGGTCGTTCGGGCTCGACAACGACCAGCTCGCCCAGGTGCTCGGCAAGAAGGACGACCTCCAGCACTGCCGCGTCACGGACAATCTGGTCCCCGCCCGGTGTGACGTCATGGAGGGGATGAAGTGCATCTCCCCGCGCTACCGGGAGGTGGTCTGGAACCACCTGGTGGACGACCAGGAAGTCACGGACTCGAAGCTGCTGACGAGGGCCGTCGACGCCCTCACCACGGCCATGAACCGCAACATCAGGAAGCAGGAGCAGACGGCGTGATCGAGACGGACCAGCACTACACCAGCGACGACGAGATGGTGGAGATCCGCGTCGTCCACGACGACAAGCCGGACTCCCTGACCTACATCCAGGTCCACAAGTCCTCTCCGGCGGAAAGCCTGGAGTTCACCGTCGATCCCAAGACCCGCGCGGCCTTGGTCGAGATGCTGACCACCGCGGCCTCGACCAACACCCTTTCCATCCGACTCTAGGAGAGTCCCATGTTCAAGACACAGACCGCCGAGACCGTGTTCCGGCGCACCTACTCCCGCGAGCTGCCGGACGGCACCTCGGAGACCTGGGACCAGACCGTGGAGCGGGTGGTGAACGGCAACCTGGCCCTGGTCCCCGAGCGCTACATCGAGGAAGGCGAGCGCGAAGCCCTGGTGCGCCTTCTGCTCGACTTCAAGGCGCTCCCGGCTGGCCGTCACCTCCGATCCTCCGGCGTGGCCGACTACGCGCTCAACAACTGCTGGGCGGCCCCGTGGGATACCGCCGACGTCGCCCGCCACTTCTCCTTCACAATGGCGCGCCTGGCAGAGGGCGGAGGCGTCGGCACCAACTACAGCAGCCGCTACCTGGAGGACATGCCGGCCGTCGCCGTGCCCACCGAGGTCCACATCGTGTGCGACCCCGAACACTCCGATCACGACGAGATGGAGGAGGCCGGCCTTCTCTCGGACGCCTACAGTCACAAGTGGGCAGGGGCCTTCCCCGTCGAGGACTCCCGGGAGGGTTGGGCCGATGCGCTGGCCGACCTGATCAAGACCGCGCACGACCTCAGGACGAAGCACGTGACCCGCGTCTACGACGTGAGTCGCATCCGGCGCAAGGGCGCCCCTCTCAAGAAGTTCGGAGGCACCGCGAGCGGCCCCCAGCCCTTCGCCCAGATGCTCCTGAATATCGGCCGGATCATCCAGAACACCCCTCCGCACCGCCGCCTGTCCGGCATCCAGTGCATGGAGATCGATCACGAGATCGCCCAGTGCATCGTCTCCGGCGGCGTCCGCCGGTCCGCGCGGATGAGCCTCATGCACTGGGAGGACCCGGAGATTGACGACTTCCTGAACTGCAAGCGGGACATGTCGAAGCACTGGACGACCAACATCTCGGTGGAGATCGACAGCCGTTTCGTCCGGGCCCTGGACGACTCGGTGAACGTCTTCGACCAGGAGGAGCAGGTCAAGGCCCGTCAGGTCTACCGGGCCCTGTGTGAGGGCATGCTGAGGGACGGGGAGCCGGGCTTCTGGAATTCCGATCTGAGCGCCGTTGGCGAGCCGGACGGGACCTTCACCGTGAACCCGTGCGCGGAGGCCCTGCTGACCCCTGCGGAGCCCTGCAACCTCGGTTCCATCAATCTGGGTGCGTTCGTTGACACCGACTCGGGCATCCAGTGGCCCGAGCTGGTGGAAGCGCACCGCCTGATGACCCGCTACCTGATCCGGGCCACGTTCGCCCCGGTGGCCGACGCGGAGTCCCAGCAGGCGATCGGCCGGATGCGTAGGATCGGGCTCGGCCACCTGGGCTTCGCCGACTACCTGGCCAAGCGCGGAATCGCCTACTCCAGCGCCCCGTTCAACCTGAATGTCATCGAGGACCTGGAGGAACTGGCTGAAGTCGTGGACCAGGCCGCGGTGGAGTATGCGCACGAGCTCCGCATCCCGGTGTCGGTGAAGAAGCGGGTCATCGCCCCGACCGGCACCATCAGCAAGCTGGCCGGCTCCTCCGGTGAGGCCGTGCACCCGATCTTCGGGCGCTACTTCCTTCGCCGCATCCGCTTCTCGAACGTCGACCCCCGTGAGGTCGCCCAGGTCGAGGAGTACAAGGCGAAGGGCTACCACACCGAGCCCTGCCTGTACGCCGCCAACACCACGGTGGTCACGATCCCCACCCGCGACCCGCTTGTGTCGGAGGTAGGGGAGGAGGGCGTCCAGGACGCCGGTGAACTCACCATCGAAAACATGCTGGACGTGCAGCGCCTCTATCAGCAGTCCTGGGCCGATCAGGCCGTGAGTTTCACGGCCAACATCGACCCCGACCGATACACCGTCGAAGACCTGATGCAGATCCTGAAGGGCTACCTCGGCGACCTGAAGGGAGCCACCATCTTCCCGGAGGTCTCCCGGGATCAGGCCCCGTACGAGCGCATCTCTCCCATGGAGTACGAGGCGCACGCGAAGCGCCTGGGTATCGAGGTCGAGGACACCGGCTATGACGAGATCTGCGCGTCGGGCGCCTGCCCGATTTAGCATGCCCTAAAAGTTGACTGGCGGAGTTAATCAACGTACAAACGGAAGTAGGAGGACAAGTGCTCGACTATGACGATCCGTTCGCGGATGTGAATCCCTGGGACGAGAAGCCCGCCCTGACCGAAAACCCCATTGCTGAGGAGAGGCCTATGACTACCCCTGCGACTGCCGACAACGAAGGATTCTGCGCGACCCTGAAGTTCGGTGCCGGATACGACGCCCCGTGGCTTGTCGTACGCGATGACTCGGCCGAGGGCCTGAAGCGCAAGATCGGTGAGGCCAAGCAGTCGGGCCTGCTGGAGGCGATGGGCAAGGCGAGCGCCTACGTCGTCACCCTCGCCCCTCCGAAGGCCGAGAAGCCGGCGGGCCAGCCGTCGTTCTCCGGTGGCCGGGTCCAGCAGGCGGGCAGCTCGGAGGGCGGCCACAAGGGTGACCTCACCTGTACTCACGGGAACCGGAGCCACGTCGCCAAGGGCACCTGGGAGGCGTACTTCTGCAACGCTGACGAGCGGGCCGGGGAGGAGAAGTGCCCGCCAGCCTTCCTGGACAAGAAGACGGGGAAGTTCACGGTGAAGCGCTGATTACTTCAATCTGCCCTAAAAGTTGACTTGCGGAGCGGAGGGCCCTTCGGGGCCCCCGCTCCCACCCCTGGGAGGCGCCATGAGTTGGACCTACATCCCCGGCGAAATGCTGAGGAACCCGAACCGAAAGCGCTCCGCCCGGCACTACGGCGTGGTGGTGAACAAGACCGACGCCGCGCACACCATCGGCCCGAAGGGAGAGCGGGCAATCCTCATCTCAGGCATTCACCTCAACGAGAACAGCAGCTCCGCCACCACACTGCACCTCAGCCGGGCTACGGCCATGACGCTCCGGGATCAGATCGGCGAGGCCCTGGGAGACCAGGCCTACGAGATGGAGCTGGACTGTGATTGACCTCGATGACGCCCTGGATGAAGCCCTGCGGGAAGCGGTCGTTGCTCAGATCGAGCAGAGCCAGCGCGCCTACGAGCGGATCGCCGAGGCCGCCGGGAAGGTGCGCTGGAAGGCGATCCGAGCCGGCCTCACCCGCAAGCAGGCCGGAATGCTGGTCGAGATGATGATCAGCGGGGAGATCAAGAGCTGATGTCGACCAGCATCTACGAATGCGAATGCGGGAATCAGCGCATGATCTGGGGGCCCTTCGAAGGCTTTACCGAGCGTGAGACCTGCCCCGGCTGCGGTGAAGAAATGGAAAGGGTCTCTGGCCATGTCGACGCTTAACAGCATTCTGGTCAGCTACTTCTGCGGTGAATGCCTGTACGAGTTCGCGGAGTCCTTCCCGCCGGACGCCGACCTGCCCGAGATCGAGCCTTGCCCCGCGTGCGAGGTGCCGAATATGAACGAGTGAGGCAAGGGTTTGAAGGTCATTGAGTACCGGATCAAGAACGATCCAGTCCGGATCAATGTGGTCGAAGACCCTTCAGATCTGGCGCAGTTCAAGAAGTTCATCGAGGCGAACCAGGACCTCTGCGCCTGGGACACCGAAACCACAGGTCTCAACTGGTGGGACGCGAAGGTCGGGACGTTCCGAATACGTCTAGCCCAGTTCGGCAACGGCTCCGAGTCGTTCGTCATCCCGGTCGAGAAGGAAGTCCCCGGCGACAACTACCGTACGGCGGTGCGGTGGGCCCTGCGGACCATCAAGCGACTGATCGCCCACAACGGCACGTACGACATGCATGTGGTCGAAGAGACCCTGGGCGTTCGCATGGAGGAGCTGGCCCCGAAGTCCTGGGACACGGTGCTGCTCGGGAAGCTGGTCGACTCCCGAGCCGTCAAGGAGGGCGGCCCGGGACACAAGCTCGAAGAGGCGACGAAGCACTACATCGATCCCGTGGTGGCCGAAGAGGTCAAGGGCTCCATGACGGCCATCGCCAAGGAACTGGGAGTCAAGAAGTCCGAGGTGTGGCCGGTCGTGCCGCTGGAGCACCACGGCTTCAACCTCTACGCCGGTATGGACCCGGTCTTGGCGTTCCGGCTCTACCGGACGCTGCGGCGCCTGGTCCCGGCCCGCTCGAAGAAGCGTGGGCTCATGAGCTGGGAACACCGGCTCGCCCATGTCTGCGCCAAGATCGAGCGCCAGGGCTACATCCTCGATGAGGCCTACACCCGCCGGGAGGCGGACAAGCTCATCTCCGAGGCCGAGCGCTGGTGCCGGGTCGCGGCGGAGCTGGGTGTTGACAGCGTCAACTCCACCGACCAGGTTGCCGAAGCGCTGATCGAGCGGGGGCACAAGCTCACCGAGAAGACGCCGACCGGCAAGTGGAAGGTGGACGACGCGATCCTGTCGTCGTTCCCGGCCGATCCGCTGGCCCAGGCCGTCATCAAGGCGAAGAAGTGCGGAAAGTGGGCCAAGACCTGGTTCCTGCGTTTCCTGGAGCAACGGGACAGCTCGAACCGCTGCCACGCTTCCATCAATACAGCAGGTGCCCGGACGTTCCGGATGTCCTGCACGGGTATCCCGGCCCAGACTCTCCCAGCCGGAGAGGCCTTCGTTCGGAATTGCTTCCTGGCGGAGCCGGGACACGTCACCGTGTCTATTGACTACGGGAACATGGAGCTCCGCGTCATGGCGGCCCTGTCGGGTGACCAGACGCTGTTGGAGGCGTTCCGGAACGACGCGGACCTTCACCAGATGACGGCGGACGCTGCGGGTGTGAGCCGCAAGGCGGGGAAGACCACGAACTTCTGCGTGGCCTTCGGCGGCGGCTGGCAGGCCGTCCACGAGCAGGCCGGCGTCAGCGTCGAAGAGGCCAAGAAGGCGGTCAAGGGCTTCTGGCGGACCTACCCCGGTGTACGGGTGCTCGCCGACCAGCTCCAGAAGGAAGCTCGGAGGAAGGGCTACATCTACACGGCCACCGGTCATCGCCTGATGGTCGACCGGGACCGTCCGTACGCCGCCCTCAACTATGCGATCCAAAGTGCCGCGAGGGACATCACCGCCAGGGCGGTCATCGAACTCGACCGTGCCGGCTTCACGCCCTGGGTCCGCTTGATCATCCATGACGAAATCGTCTTCTCGTTCCCGAAGGAACGAGCCGCGGAATTGGCCAAGCAGGCCGCAGAGATCATGCAGTTCACCATGAATGGCCTGCTGATCCCGACTGATGCAGACATAGCAGAAGGGCGCCCTTGGGGTGCCATCTACGACAAGGACACGAAGCACTGATGATTCTCTTCACCAGCCCGAGTTGCCAGCCGTGCAGCCGAGTCAAGCCCCTGGTTCTCGAAGCATTCCCCGGCACCGAAGTAGTCGACATCACCGCAGCCGGATCGCTGAAGAAGATGGGTCAGCACGACGTCTACGCCGTGCCGACACTCATCACCGACTCCGGTGTCGGCTACATCGGTGAGGCCATCGTCTCCAGCTTCCTCAAGGAGAAGAAGTGAGCCCTTCGACCCTCGGCCTGATCGCCGAACTCGTCTGCTTCGCATGGGGTGTTCTGGCCCTGCTTCTGGGCGTCATCGAGGCCAACGGACGCTTCGCGACCGTCCTGAACATCCTCGCCAACACGGCGATGGTCATTGTCGGCCTCCAGATGCACCTTGCCTTCCCGGTGGTGCAGGGGTGTTGGGTCCTGGTCTGGATCGTCAACGGAATCCGAGGGGAGCTGAAGAAGTGAAGAGCTACCGCTTCACCTGTGTCCTGAGCGACGTCGAAGGCCTGGGCGACAACCCCGAGCGATTCATCAATCTGGCACTCCGGTACGGGGACAAGCACCAGGACTACTTCCTGACCTGCATCGGCAACGTAGCCGAGGAAGACGAACATGCCTGAGCTGGTCGCCTATCTCGGCGTGATGGACGGCGGTAAGTCGACGCTGGCTCTCCAGCTCAACCACTCGCTCGGCGGCGACGGCGTGATGTTCACGAAGGGAGGCCGGGCCGGCGCGGGGATCATCTCTTCCCGTCTCGGCCTCCGGGCCAGAGCCATCGAGGTCACCGACCGGATGGATCTGTACGACCTCCTTGCAGTGCTGGCAGAGGTCACCGAACCGATCCCGTACGTGATCGCCGACGAGGCCCAGTTCTACACGCCGAAGCAGATTAACCACCTGGCGGACGCCGTAGACGGCCTGGGGCTCGACGTGTACGCCTTCGGCCTTCGGACCGACTTCCGCGGCCTCCTGTTCCCGGCCTCGAAGAGGCTCCTGGAGGTGGCTGACCGCGTGGAGGAGTTGCCGGTCAAGACGCTGTGCTGGTGCGGGCGGACGGCCACGCACACCGCCCGCGTCCGAGGCGGCGTGATGGTGCACTCGGGCGAGCTGGTTGAAGTCGGCGACATGGACACCTACCGAAGCCTGTGTCGGAGGCACCACAGGGCGGGGCTTGCATGAAGGAACGCCTGATACAGACCACGACGGTAGTGCTGGGAGGTGTCACACTTCTCGCCGCGTCCGTAATGCCGGCCGCAGCACCCAGCACGCAGGCCGAGGGCCCGGAAGAGGCCCTGCCCGAGCCTCCGGCGCCTTCCACTGCTCTACCAGACCCTTCACCGAGTTCTTCGGAGACTTCTCCGGTACCGCCTTCACCCCTGGTGCCGACACCTTCTGACCTACCAGCTCCTGAACCGCCGCAGAGGTCTTCGAAGCCCTCCTACTCAGACAATCTGAACGGATGGGTGGCCGAGGCCGTTGATGTGATGCACACCCGGGGCATACCCGGCTCCGCCAGCGCCATCAAGGTGGCCATCGAGCACGAGTCCGGGGGAGACCCGGACGCGACGAACTACGACGACTTGAATGCCAGGGCCTGGAACAACAGCAGGGGCCTGATGCAGGTCGTTCCCACCACGTTCCGGGCGTACCACGTTCCGGGAACGTCCTGGAACATCACTGACCCGGTAGCGAACATCTGTGCCGCCAGCGCGTACGCGGCAGACACCTACGGCTCCATTGACAACGTGGTGGCCACTCGATGTGGTGGAAAGTGTTGGAAGGGTTACTGAACTAGGATTAGCATTCAGGCACCACAGAAGGAGTCTGCAATGCCGATTGAAGTAGTTCAGCAGGTCAAGGTGAACGTTGACGGCGTCACCTACCGGGGGGAGCTCGGCGACAAGAAGGTGATTACCCAGCTTGAGACCAAGCTGACCGCCTACGAGAAGGCGAAGGCCGAACTGGACGAGTTCCTGTCCACGCATGCCATTCAGCGGGAGGCCGCAGCGGTGGCGACCGCCCCGGCGCCTAAGAGGAACAGCCGCTCGGCCGGCAAGTCGAGGCCCGACGCATCTGCCGTTCGAGCCTGGGCGAAGGGGAAGGGCATGGAGGTCAACGATCGCGGCGCCATCCCCAAGCACATCGTCGACTCCTACCTCAAGGAGAACGACTGAGGTACATACAGAGGGCCCCCTGCTGAGCCGGCAGGGGGCCCTCTGCTGTTGTTGGGGCCGAAGGTCTACTCCAACGTCGGCCCCGAACCCCCGTACATGAGTTCCATCCGGCGGATCTCTACCATCTTCTTCACCGGCATCTCGGCGAGGGCTGAGACCTCGAAGAGCAGTGCGGCCGAGAGGAGGGTCAGCGACCGCAGCAGCTCAGCCGCAGCCTGGTCCGGTGTCAGGTCGTACTGGTGTTGGAGTGCCATCAGCTCCGAGATCAGCTGATCCCTGGACAGCTGGTCCGCCACGGCTCGGGGGACTGTGGAGTCGGGAAGCATGACCTGGGAGACCGCTGCGAGATTCAATGCCGCCTTGTCGGCAGCGATTTGCGCGTGTAGGTCCGAGTTCTGGCTCATCGTTCGACGCTATCTGTGTGATGGTTCAACAGTTCAATCCGGCAATAATCCACATTTGGTTTTGGTTTGTATGCGAAAGATGCTTTTGTGGAGCGTTCCGAAGGGCCTCGGGGGAGTGGACGCCGGGCCACGCGTAGGCCTCCCGCACGGTCTGGGTGTCCGCGGAGAGCGCCCGGCCGTCGAGCCCGAAGTGGCTGCCCTCCTCTTTGGTCGGGGCTCGCTTGGGCGAGCCCGGCGATCGGACTGGTGCAGCGCCCCTTCATCGTGATGAGAAGCGCGCACTCCGCGATGACGACGGCGCATCGATCACATAAACCAACTGGCGTTCTGTAGGCCGCAGTTCGCTGTAGGCTGCCGGGATGAAGCTCCCCGACGAACGACACGAAGCGGCTGCTCACGGTGGTGGCGACGTTCTGACGTTGTCCGCTATCCACCGCTTCACTTCTCGCGATCTTGAGGCCTTTGAAATCCCGGCGGGCCGGGAGGAGGACTGGCGGTTCACCCCGCTGCACCGCCTGGGCGGGCTGCATGACGGGACCGCCGTACACCGCGACAACGGCCTCTACACCGGCCCCGCCGGCCAGGCCGAGAACGGAGTCGGCGTTCAGGTCCTCGCGGTTGGCGACTCTCGCATCGGCACTGCCATTGCCCCGGCCGACCGTGTGGCGGCCCAGGCATGGCGCAGCCATGCGCACGCGCTTCTGGTGACCGTCCCGCCGGATGCGGTGGTGGCTCAGCCCGTCATGGTCGGCGTCAACGGCCCCGGTGAGGGCAGTGCAGCATACGGGCACGTCACGATCCGCGCCGGCCGGTTCAGCAAGGCCACCGTCGTGTTGAGCTACTCCGGCTCGGGGACCTTCGCAGACAACGTCGAGCTGGTTGTAGAAGAGAGCGCCGACCTGGCGGTGGTGGTCCTCCACGAGTGGAACCCGGATGCCGTCCACGTCTCCGCGCACCACACCAGCCTCGGACATCACGCCAAGCTGAGGCTGACCACCGTCAGCCTTGGCGGCGCGGTCGTCCGCATCAGCCCCACCCTGACCTTCGGTGCGCCCGGAGCGGACGCGGAGCTGGCCGGCCTGGTCTTCTCGAAGGGCGGCCAGCACATCGAACACCGGCCCATCGCCGACCACGTTGCCCCGAGTTGCACGTCCAGGGTCAACTACAAGTGCGCCGTGCACGGCCGGGATTCGCGCAGCGTGTGGATCGGCAATGCCCTCATTCGTTCCGCGGCCCGGGGCACGGACACCTACGTGGCCAACAGGAACATCCTGCTGTCGCCGGGCGCCCGTGCCGATGCGGTCCCGAACCTTGAGATCGAGATCGGTGACATCGTCGGCGCCGGCCACGCAAGCGCGACCGGCCGCTTCGAGGATGACCAGCTGTTCTACCTGATGTCTCGTGGAATCGACGAGGACCAAGCGCGGCGCCTGGTCCTGCGCGGATTCTTCCGGGACATCATCACGAAGATCGGCATCCCCGAAGTTGAGGACCGGGTGCTGGGCGCGATCGAGAGTGAGCTGACTCAGTTGAGCTGACCGGTTGATCACCGGACGCTCCCCAGGACGACGTACGCCACGGCCGGGTAGCAGGACGCAAACGCCCACACGAAGCAGTTCAGACCCATCACCGCGGCGACAATCACGTGGAAGGCCAGGGCCACACCGATCAGCAGCGGAAGGAGCGGAGGCGGCGCCAGAAGCACCAGCGGGAATGCCGTCTCCGCACTGATCAGCGCCAGCGACAACCAGCGGCACAGCACAGGCCGCCCGGACAGCCAGCGAGCTGCCCAAGCGTTGCCCCAGGAGCGCGTGCGAAGCACGCCGAGGAGGCCCGTCCCGTCGCGCCACTCCGAGTGGAGCACCTTCGCGAACCCTGACGAGAAGTAGGCCAAGCACGCTTCAGCGACGATGAACCACAGGGCAATCCGTTGGGCGCCGAACGTCTGCGCCATCGCCAGCGCGCCGAAGACGAGAAGGAGGACCTGGTCGGAGCCCTCGCCTCCGTAGGGGGCTCGCAGGCCGCGCAGCGCGAGCGATACCGTCACCAGCCACAGCAGTAGGACCTGCCAGGCCCCAGTGGGGGCGGCCAGGACCAGCGCGGCGGCGGCCATCGATCGCACCGCCACGCCGATCAGGTCGCGCGGGTATCCCAACAGACCGTCGAACATGGCCCCAGTGCGCCCCGTCGAAGTCCAGCGCCGACGCAACCGCAGAACGCGCCAGCTGTTCCACGAACCGTCGCCGGTGCATCGAGGCCGAGCCAGGACCTCAAGAGAGGAGATGAGTACGCCGATTCCGGCGATGATCTCCGTGAGGCGGATTACGGAGGAGGGAATCACCGGGATTCTCCAAGGCGGTGGCGGCCGGATTTGAAGACCACGTCCGGGCGCTCGTCGCTGAGAACGCCATGCGAAATCGCCAGGACGAATTGAACCTCGCAGGCGTCTGGATCTTTCGACGCAATGGCGGTGACGTAGTTCAGAATCGCGAGGTACGGCAGGGAAACCTGCACGGCGCGTGGCCTCTTCACATCAAAGCGATGCGCGACGGACATCACGTCGGACAAGCCCTTGAAGACGCGTCGATCGGGATTCCAGACTACATGCCACCATCGGCGTTCCGGAGGGCCAGCCACTTGATGCCAGGGGCCGAACTCGCCGGATGATCCGGCGGTCCGCATGAGGAGGTGATAGTCATGCTGGACCGGTCGGGGCGCGAAGAATCGGTAATTCGGAATAATTCCGAAGATATCCCAGAGCCTCAACCGGTCCAGCAGTCGACCACCCCGCGGAACCGTCAACTGGCCGGCAGCCGACACGATGAACCACGCCGTCAGCACGACGGCCGTGATGACGGTCCCCACGGGATCAGGCCGCGATCAGCAGGGCCACACGCCGGACGCCCAGCAGGTCGTACAGGCCGGCGTCCTCGGGCGCCGACTCCACGAGGGTGACGGCGACCTGGTCGTCGTCGGTGACGACGCCGCCGGCCGAGAAGGTGGCGTTGCCCTGGGTGGTCACGTCCGGGGATCCGGCGAAGACGCCGCTGATCTCCGGGTCGGCCCCGATGACCGCCGAGATGTCGAACGAGGACATGCGTTCTCCTTTCCCGAGCTTCCTCCCAGCGACTGCCGGAAGGAATCTTCGAGATGATCACCCCGATGTGGGATGTCCCCTCGAAGCTGTCATTAACATAGCCGACATTGGAGATCCACTAAAGCGCTTGCGGCGGTACTATTTATCAGGAATTTCGTATTCCAGGATTTCTGAATTTGGGCATGGCGAAGCCCCCTATTTCGCAGCGAAATAGGGGTGGCTATGCCGGGCGGCCGAACATTCCGGCCGCCCGGCGAGGGGCTCGGTGCCTAATTCAGAGTCGCAGCTCCGAACGAAGCACTTCCGGTGCATCCTCGGTCGACTCCACAAGCGCCACCATGGCCATCTCGATAACCGAGACCAGTGCCGACTGCAACCCCTCCGTGGCGCTCCCCTTTCGGCCGGGGCGCATCTTGCGGAGCTTCAGCGTGTTCAGTGCCGCCTCCCCCATGCTCTCCTGCATGTAGAACAGCAAGAGGTTCATGAAGTCCGGTGCGTTGTTGGAGGCTTGCTTCAGCTGGGCGTGCCTGTCGCGCACGTGCTCCCAGAGGCGGTCCATCTCCATATACGAATACTCTTTCTCGCGGGACAGGGACGGGACAAGCCGTTTTCGATGGTCGGCTAGCGGGGTCGACGGCCGAGACGGAGTTCCGCCCACGTGGTCTTGCCACGGGCGTGCAGATCAATGCCCCAGCGCTGCGACAGGCGGTCCACGACGAGCAGCCCCCGGCCGCGCGGAGAGGCCCGCTCGGCGCACGTCGGCAAGCCGCCGTCCACGAAGACCGGCAGCGAGCAAGAACCGTCGCTGACCTCGATCCTGACCAGCGCCTCGCCCAGCCGTTCGGTCGAGAATCCGATCTTGCGGCGGCAGCCGGTCTGGATGGCGTTGGTCACCAGCTCGCTCGCCACCAGCACGGAGTTGTCGATCAGTTCGAACAGCTCCCAGTAGGCCAAGGCGGCGCCCACAAGCCGGCGGGACAACGCCGCGGCCTTGGGCGCGTAGGGGTACTCCGCGGTGAACTTCGTGAGCGGTTCGTCCAGCTCGACTTCCAGGGGCGGTTCAACGGTGACCGTCACGTATGCGCCTCCATCTGTCTAAGCCCGTTCAGGAACCGGACCGCGTCCTCGGTCGGTACCGGTTCCCTTCGCCCGTGGTCTTCGTGAAGCTCCTTGATCTGCTCGGCGGTGAAGTGCTCCCGGAGCGCCCGTCCAGGGGTCCGGCGCGTCAAGGGCTCCGCCCTCGCGGCCCGGCCGGCGTTCACGACCGAAGCGAGCCGAACCGCCCTGATCTGAGCCTCCAGCCCCACCAGCCTCGACCGACTGAGCCGTACCTCGATCACGGGGGGACACCCGCCAGGAGAGGCCGGCTGGATGCCACTGAAGGTCATTCGGATCGAGTGCTCAGGGCGATCGACGTTCACGTGTGAGGGCGGGATCGCCTCGACGGAGATCCGGCCCCGTCGCGGTGCGGGATCGATCTCGCCGTACGGCTGGGCGGCCCCGACCGAAGCAAGGAGGACCCTGCGGATCTTCTTCTCCAGCTTCACCAGCGTCGCGCGGGGAAGACGGAGTTCGATTGCGGGAATGTGGCCATCGAAGGGACCGGGGCCGGTCCCGCTCAGGGTCAGCAGGATGGGGAGCTCAGGCCGACCGAGCTGTTCCAGTCGAGACGGGGAGAGTTCTTCGATGGAGATCCGACCCCGGCGAAGGGGTGAGCTGTCCTGCGGGTAAGGCTGTATGGACATGCTGTCCGTGTCCGTCGGATTCATTGGGGGCTTCCTTGAGAACGGCGCAGACGATCTTGTAGTACTCGACCGGGTTGACGTCCCAGTGCCATCCCGCGGTCAGTTCCGTGACCAGGTCGAATCCCCGCCCACCGGTCTCGAATGCCTTGGCCGTGCGAGGCTGCGGAAGGTCGAGCGATCCGTCCATCACTTCGATCCAAGGGAGTCGCCCCCGGAGGCTCACGAAGGTCACCCGGTACGGCGTGCGGGCGTGCTTGCCGGCGTTCGTGGCCAGCTCGGAGGCGACCAGGACCGGGTCCTCGGGGTTGATCCCGATGGCCAGGCAGGACTCAGCGACGAGTTGCCGGACGCCACGAACCGAGGAGGGGTCAGGTTCGAAGCGTTTCGCTCGGATGAGGTGGACCAGGTCGCTCAAGTGAGCGTGATCGATCAAAGTTTGCACAGCTCCTCCACGGTTCGGCCGGAGGGAGCCGTGCGTCATGGGGGACGCACTACACTCCGCAGTTGGCGCGTTGCGGGTTGGTGCGGGATTGATAATCCTCGTACGAGGACTCGTACGCAAGCCCCTCGTGATGGCCCGTCAAAGTTCACTCCTGAGGAGCCCTGTTGACGCCGTGCGCGCTACCCTCATCCCAACGACCATCACTGCTGTACAAGGAGTAGGAAGCTTGGTGACGAAGCCGCAGACATCCCGCGCGATGGCGAACGTCGGCCGGCGGCTGAGGGCGCTTCGTCTGGAGGCGCGCCCGCGACCCACGCAGGCCGCAGTCGGCAAGGCCATTGGCAAGAGCCAAGACATGGTCTCCCTCTTCGAAAAGGGCGGCCAGCTTCCCACTGACGTACAGCTGCGGAAGATACTCGACCTCTACGAAGTGGATCAGGCGACTCGGCTTGACCTGATGGCGGAGATCAGGGAGGCCAGGGAGTCGGAGGCAGTTTGGTGGGCGGAGTACGTCGCGCATCTGCCACGCAGCTTGGTCAGGCTCATCGAGCTTGAGGACAGCGCATCCGAGATCCGTATCGCGACGGGCAGCCTGATCCCCTGGCCCTTCCAGACCTTGGACTACATGAAGGGCGTCGACGAGTTTGCCTCTCATGAGGTTGGGGCTGAACGCCTGGCCGTTCAGCATGAGGTAAGGGTGCGGCGGCAGGAGATCGTCACTCGGACCGATCGACCGGCGGCGGTCGATGTCCTCTTCTCCGAGGCTGCCATCCGTCCCCAGGTGGGAGGTCCGGAGGTGATGCGGCACCAGTTGGCGCGGATCATCGAGATGGCGGCGATGCCTAACGTTCGCCTGCGGGTTCTACCATTCTCGGCTGGAGCTGCGGCTGCAACGCAGCTCTTCCTCAACATCATGGATTTCGCCAACCCGAAGGACCCTGGTGTCGCGGCGATCGATACCGGGACGGGAGTGGTCTTCGCGGAGGACCCCAAGGAAGTGCGTGCTCGGCGTCGCATGTTTGACTACCTGGTGAGGAATGCGCTGGGTCCTGGGGACTCCGTAGATCTGATCGGCGCCGCAATCAAGGAACTGTGACATGGAAAAGCAAGATCTGTACGACGTGATTCCGCCCATCGAAGAGCGCTTCAAGTCTCCGCTGAGCCAGGCGAACGGTACATGCGCGACGTTCGCGCCGATCACAGGCGCGGACGGACAGCTCGCCGGGGTCTTCGTGGGAGACAGCATGAACCCTGAGATCCTCGGCGTCCGTCTCACCCCGGACGAGTTCATGGCCATGGCTGACGGTATGGACGCCATCCGTAAGCAGCTCGGTCTCTGACACCAGTTGCATGTACGAAACGCCCCGGAGCCCTCTGGCTCCGGGGCGTTCGTCGTCCTGGGCTTCCCGGTCAGCCCGGCTGACGGATCGCGGTATTGCTGGTTCTCGGCTTGCGGGGAGGCGTGACGTGGATCACCCTCTTGGCGGTCGCACTGGACCGTTCTCTCAGAACGACGAAGCTTCCTCGGGGTCATGGGTGGCGGGGGGCCGGAGGTGCTCGCGTCCAACTCGCCATGGTCGGGCGGCAGTTACTGCAACGCCGGACTCCTTGCTAAACCCTCGGCATCCAGACCTGGATCGGGGGCGAGGGGATCTTCCTGCTCGCAGGCCGGCTGCTCGGCGAATCCTGGAACACGGCACCGGAGTTCGGCGGGTACCCGTGGACGCAGTGGGCCTCCTTCCTGCTGTTCTGGCTGATCGAGATGGTCATCATCGCCCGGGGGATGGAGGCGCTGCGGCGCTTCGAGAACTGGGCGGCACCGTTCGTCATCGCCGGCGCGCTCGCGCTGCTGGTGTGGATCGGCGTCAAGGCGGGCGGGCTGGGGCCGTTGCTGGACCAGCCGTCGAAACTGGGCTGGGGCGGCGGGTTCTGGAAGGTCTTCTTCCCGTCGCTGATGGGGATGATCGGGTTCTGGTCCACGCTGGCCCTCAACATCCCGGACTTCACCCGCTTCGGCGGCAGCCAGCGGGCCCAGATCCGCGGCCAGGCGCTCGGCCTGCCGACCACGATGACGCTCTTCGCGCTGCTGTCGGTGCTGGTCACCTCGGGCTCCGCGGCGGTCTACGGCGAGCCGGTGTGGGACCCGATCAAGCTCGCCGCGAAGATGGAGAGCCCGGTCGCCCTGCTGTTCGCGCTGCTGACCGTCCTCGTCGCCACGCTGTCGGTGAACATCGCCGCCAACGTCGTCTCCCCGGCCTACGACTTGGCCAACCTGCTGCCCCGGTTCGTCAACTTCCGTACCGGGGCGCTGATCACGGGCGTGGTCGGGATGGCTCTCTTCCCGTGGCGGCTGACCGCCGACCCGCACGTCTACATCTACGTCTGGCTGGGCGTGGTCGGCGGACTGCTCGGGACGGTCGCCGGGGTGCTGATCGCGGACTACTGGGTGCTGCGCCGCACCCGGCTGCGGCTCGCCGAGCTCTATCGGCCGTCCGGGGCGTACTGGTACGCGGCCGGCTGGAACTGGCGGGCGGTCACTGCCCTGCTGGTCGGCGGCCTGCTGGCGATCGGGGGCTCGTACTCCACCGTCGACGGACACGGCGTGAAGCAGGGACCGTTCCCGGTGGACGGCGTGATCCCCTTCCTCAAGCCGCTCGCCGACTACGGCTGGGCGGTCGGCCTGATGTCGGCGGGGGTGGTGTACCTGGTGCTCAGTGTTCCCGGGCGGCGAGCGGCGGGCGGCGGGCGGGTAACGGATGGCAGCGGACAGAAGACGGCTGACAGAAAACAGCCAACAGAAAACAGCTGACAGATGACAGCTGACAGATTTCGAAATCTGTCAGCTGTCATCTGTTTCCTCGTCATTCGTGCGCCGTCGCCTCCACGGCGGCCAGGACCTTGGCGGCGCCGTCCTCGGTGGCGAGGGCGGCGGCGAAGGACCGGGCCCGGGTGCGGTAGTGGGGGTCGTCCAGGAGGTGGCGAAGGGCGGTGGCGAGGCGGCTGGGGGTCAGGGTGCGCAGGGGGACGGGGCCGGGGGAGACGCCGAGCGCGGTCAGGCGGGCGGACCAGAACGGGGCGTCCAGCTGGGCGGGCACCGGGACGGCCGGGGTGCCAGAGCGCAGGGTGGCCGCCGTGGTGCCCGCGCCCGCGTGGTGGACGACGGCGGCGGTGCGGGGGAACAGCCAGTCGTGCGGGGTGTCGCCGATGGTCAGCACGGTGTCGGAGTCCTCCGCGGCCAGCCCGCTCCAGCCCGACTGCAGCAGGACGCGGACCCGGGCGGCCCGGGCGGCGGCGAGGACGGTCGCGGTGAGCCGCTCGGGCTCGGGCACGACCAGACTGCCGAAGCCGACGAAGACCGGTGGCGGTCCGGCGGCCAGGAAGTCCAGCAGCCGCTGGGGCGGCTGCCAGTCGGGCTGCTCGGGCGGCCACCAGTACCCGGCGACGCCCAGCCGGGGGTGCCAGTCCGTCGGCCGGGGGACGACCCGCGGCGAGAAGCCGTGCAGGACGGGGTGGTCGCGCCGGGCGCGGGCGACGCCCAGCGGCGGCAGGCCGAGCCGTCGGCGCAGCCTGCGGACGGCCGGGACGAACAGCTGGTCGGTGGCCGCCTGGACGGCCTGCCCGGCCAGCAGGTTGCCGGACCGCCCGAGCGAGCGGGAGCCGGTCACGGCGGGCGCGAACTCGCGGGTGGGAGAGAGGGGTTGGAGGTACAGCCCGATGCTGGGGATGCCGGCCGCCTCGGCCGCGACCTGGCCGAGCGCACTGGTGGTGCTGGTGGTGAGCAGCAGGTCGGTGCCGAGCGCCGTGGCGTCGGCGATGCCCTCGCCGAGGGCGGGCATGAACCGCCGCCCGAGGCGCAGGAGTTGCAGGACGGCCAGCGGTCCGCCGCCGGCCCGTAGCAGCCGTCGGCCCTCGGTGGAGGCCAGTTCGGCGCGCGGGTCGACCGGCAGTGGGCGGAACTCCAGCCCGGCGCCCCGTACCGACTCGGCGAAGGTGGTGTGGGTGGCGACGGCCACCTGATGTCCGGCCCCCCGCAGGCGGACGCCGAGCCCGGTGAAGGGGGCGACATCGCCCCGGGAGCCGGCGGTGGCGATCAGGATGCGCATGGCCGCAGTATTTCGGCGGGTGCGTCCGGTCGGAAGGACGCCACGCGCGGACCGGTCGGCTCCGGGTGGCCGGATCACGCCGTCCGGGCGGGCCGCCCGGAACCGGGCCGGTGGGCGGCGGCGTCCTTGGGTGCAGAGCGCGCGGGACGGGGCCGTCGCGCCGCGAACGGGAGGGATGGGTCGGATGAGCGTCATCGCGTGGATCGTGCTGGGCCTGGTGGCCGGAGCCCTGGCCAAACTGCTGCTGCCCGGGAGGGACCCGGGCGGCCTGATCGTGACGACCCTGATCGGGATCGCCGGCTCCTTCGTCGGCGGCTGGATCGCGTCGCACTTCCTGCACCGGTCGATCACGGCCCGGTTCTTTGACGGGCCGACCTGGGTGGCCGCGATCGGCGGCGCGCTGGTGCTGCTGATCGCCTACCGGCTGATCTTCGGCAACTCGCGCCGCTGAGACGGGCGTTCGGAACGCGGTCGACGGGCCGGTCCCGCTGGGGGCCGGCCCGTCGGTGTGCTTGCGGCGTCCGGCCCGTCGGCGTGCTCGCGGCGTCCGGCCCGCGGTGGTCCGGTCGCTACCGCGTCACCGAGGCCTCGGTGACCCAGTCCGGCAAGTCCTCGCAGGCCGTGAGCCAGGCGGCGGGTACGTCGGCGAGCCCGGTGCGGGCGGCGACCACGCCGGCGGCGATGGCGCAGGTGGTGTCCTGGTCGCCCCAGCCCTCCAGGGTGTGCCAGATCGCCCCGGGCAGTGAGTCCAGGTGCCCGGCGGCGGACCAGAGGGCGAACGGGACGGTGTCCGGCGCCGAGATCATCAGCCCCGAGCCGAGCACACCGGCGGCGTGCCGGATGCTGGTGTGCTCGGGCAGCCGGGCGGCGATCCGCAGGCCGGAGCGGACGTCGCCGTCCGGCAGCCGGCCGGCCACCTCGGTGAGCAACTCGGCCCGTCGGGGCGGGCGCCCGCCCCGGCTGCGGACGGCGAGCGCCGCGGCCAGGGCCACCGCCACCGCTCCGGTGACCGCCTCGGGGTGGAAGTGGGTGGTGAGCGCCTGGAGTTCGGCCTGCCGGGCGACCTCGGCCAGGTCGTCGGCGAACCAGACGCCCAGTGGGGCGACCCGCATCGCGGCGCCGTTGCCGTACGAGCCCTGGCCCTCGAACTGGCCCGAGGTGATGGCGCGCCAGTCCCCGCCTGCGCCGATCCCGCGCAGCACCCGGTGCATGGACGGGCCGTACTTGCGCTGGTACTCGCGGGTGTACTCGGCCGCGAACTCCCCGGCCAGCGCGGACTGTCGGACCTCGCCGTGGGCGGCGAGGTGGCGGACCAGGACGAGGGCCATCGCGGTGTCGTCGGTCCAGTGCCAGGGCGCCGGGCGGACCAGCCGGGCGGCCAGGGCGGCGGACGCCTCGTCGAGCGGGACCGAGAACCACCGGTCGCCGAAGGCGTCGCCGAGGGCGAGCCCCCGCAGACTGTCCAGGACCGGGCCGGCCGCGCGCATGTCATCCTCCGAGTGAGATCAACCGTGGGCGGCAGTCTGCCCGACGGGCCGGGGCGCCGGCGACCGGATTTCGGTCCGGTCGCCGGCGCCCCGGTGCCGCGTCGCCCGCGGTCGTCAGTGCTTGGCGTTCAGCCCGCTGAGGATCAGCTTCCAGACGGCCGCGAAGCGCTCGTCCGCGGTCGGCTCGGACCAGGTGGGCGCGTACATCGGGTCGTGGAAGGGGGCGGTGGCGTCGAAGACGGCGCGGGCGGTGGTCTGGATGTGGGCGAGCCTGAACTCCCGGCGGTCCGTGCCGTCGTGGACGATCTGGGCGATCTGCTTGACCAGGGTTTCGACGTGCGCCTCGACGATGGCACTGTTCTCCCCGGCCAGGACCAGGTAGGTGGCGAACAGCGCCGGGTCGTCCAGCGCCTTCTTGCGCTTGGCCGTGAACAGCGTGGTCAGCCAGCGTTCGAGGCGCTCGGCGGCACTGCCGGCGTCGATCGAGATGGTCTCCAGCTCGTGGTGCGCCTGGTCCAGCCAGCGCTGGGTGACCGCCTCGCGCAGCGCCGCCTTGCTGGGGAAGTGGCGGTAGACGCTGCTGTGGCTGACGCCGAGTTCCCGGGCGACGTCCACGACGGTGGCCTTGGCCGGGCCGAACCGCCGGAGGACTTCCTCCGCCGCGCTCAGGATCTGCTCGGCGGTGAGTGCGGTGTCCGTGGTCACGGGGGCCGTCCTTAGGGTCGTGCGGGTCGGGTGGTGCGGAGGGTTTGCGCTGGTCAGCGTGGGCTCGGTCAGTGCTCGCTGTCCAGGCGTGCCATCTGCGCGGCAGCGTACCGGTCGCCGGCGGCGGCACCGGCGGGGACGGCCGCCTCGATGGCGGCGAGGTCGGCCGGGGTCAGCGTGACGTCCAGCGAACCGAGGGCCTCGGCCAGCCGGTCCCGGCGGCGGGCGCCGACCAGCGGGACGACGTCCTCGCCGCGCGAGGCCACCCAGGCGATGGCGACCTGGGCGACGCTCGCCCCCTTCGTGTCGGCGACCGCGCGCAGCGCCTCGACCAGCGCGAGGTTGTGGGTCAGGTTCTCGCCCTGGAAGCGCGGGCTGTTGCCGCGGAAGTCGGTGCCGGCGAGCGGGCGCTCCGGGGTCCAGTGGCCGCTCAGCAGGCCGCGGGAGAGCACGCCGTACGCGGTGATGCCGATGCCGAGTTCGCGGGCGGCGGGCAGGACGGAGGCCTCGATCGAGCGGGTGAGCAGGGAGTACTCGATCTGGAGGTCGCTGATCGGGTGGACGGCGGCGGCGCGGCGCAGGGTGTCGGCGCTGACCTCGGACAGGCCTACGTGACGGACGTAACCGGCCTTGACCAGGTCCGCGATGGCACCGACGGTTTCCTCGATCGGGACTCGCAGGTCGAGGCGGGCCGGGCGGTAGATGTCGACGTGGTCGGTGCGCAGGCGGCGCAGGGTGTAGGCGAGCGCGGTCTTGGTGGCGGCCGGGCTGGTGTCGTAGCCCGCCCACTGGCCGTCCGGGCCGCGCTGGGCGCCGTACTTCACGCTGATCTGCACGCTCTCGCGGTCGCGGCTGCGCAGGGCCTCGTGGATCAGCAGCTCGTTGTGGCCCATGCCGTAGAAGTCGCCGGTGTCGAGGAGGGTGATCCCGGCGTCCAGGGCGGCGTGGATGGTGGCGATGCTCTCGGCCTCGTCGGCGGGGCCGTAGAGGTCGGACATGCCCATGCAGCCGAGGCCGAGGGCGGAGGTGACGGGCCCGGAGGCGCCGAGGGCGCGCTGTGCGGGGCGGGTGGTCGAGGACATGGGTGCTCCAAGGGCGGGTGCGGCGCCGGATGGCGGAGGGCGGTGTGACCCAGGTCTCACTATGGCATGACAGTGAACAGATTTCAAAATCTGTTCGCTGTCTTTTGTCATTTGTTCGCACCGGGCGCCGCCGGGGCGCGGCTGCGGCCCGGGGGAGCGCGACCTGCTGGGCGCAGGCACTGCCAGGCTTACGGCCCGCTAGGCGTACGGCCCCGGCGAGCGCAGCAGGTAGGCCCGGGCGGGCGGCAGGTTGCGCCACACGGTGCGCTCGCCCAGCCCGTACGTCGCCTCGAACCGCCGCAGCAGGCGCACCACCGCCCGGTGGCGGGCACCCCGGCGCGGGCCCGAGGTGAGGGTGCGTGCCATCGTGGTGCCGAGGTAGCCGAAGTAGGTCAGCTCGCCGCCCGGAGCCAGCAGCCGCAGGTAGAGGTCGAGGATGTCCCGCACCACGGCCGGCTCGAAGTTGGTGAACGGCAGCCCGGAGACGATCACGTCGTACCGCCCGCCGCCTTTGCCGTGGTCGCCGTCCCCCTCCTCGCCGCCGTCCGGCCCCGGCGCCCCGGCCGCCTCCGGCAGTTCCTCCACCCGGCAGGCCGACAGTCGCAGCCCCACCCCCGGCCGGCGCCCGGCCAGCACCGGGTCCTCCCGCAGCCGCTCGGCGAACCGCGGATTCGCCTCGACCACGTGCAGCCGGTCGCCCGGGCGCAGCACCTGGGCCAGCCGACGGGTCACCACGCCCGTCCCCGCGCCGACCTCCAGCACCGAGATCGGCCGGTTCGGACGGCTGGTGGCCGGCACCGCCAGGGCGTTCACCAGATCCGGTCCGCTCGGCGCCAGGGCGCCGGTGTCCTGGAAGGTGCGCAGCGCCTCGGCGAGGAACAGCAGACGGTCCCCGCCGTACGGCGAAAGGCGCGAACCGCGCTGCGGTGGAAGGGAATCGGGGCGCGGGTGGAGCTGTCCGGTCGTCATGCCGTCGACGCTAGGGAGGCCTCGACCGGCCCGGATCGGCCGGTGAGCGGCGCCGCCCCCCGACGAAAGTCGAGGGTGCGGCTGCCCGGGAGGAGGGGGCGCCGAACCACCCCCGCCCGTAGCATCGGGCGAACGGACGCGACGGTGGACGGATACGAACGGAAGCCCACGGGCGCGGACCGATGCGAGGGCTGGGGACGGACGCGAGGGGACCGGAGCCGGGACGGTCCGGGCGGGAGGGTTCGATGCGCACAGGCCTGCTCGGCTGGTACGGCCCGGACCGCCGGCCCTGGGTGGACACCCTGCTGCTGCTCGGCATCCTCGGCCTCGCCGGCGAGGAGGGCCGGTTCCAGTGGCTGAACACCGACGGCCCGCTGCGCCTGCCCCGGGCAGTGGTGGCCGCGCTCGCCGCGCTCTCCCTGCTGGCCGCCCGCCGTCACCCGCTCGCCTCGGCCGTCCTGCCGGTGCTCACCGGCGGCCTGTTCAACCGTGCCTTCCCCGGCCTGTTCAGCGTCTACCACCTCGCCTCGCTCGGCCGGGTCGGCCCGGCGGCGGTCGGCGGGGCGGTGATCGCCGTGGTCAGCGCGACCAGGGCGGACTCGCTGGTCGGCTGGGTCGGCACCACCGGCTCCCAACTCTTCGTCCAGGCGGCCGTCCTGTCCTTCGGCCTGTGGCTGCACGGCCGACGGATGCTGATCCGCACCCTGCACGCCCAGGTCGAGACCCTGCGGCGGGAACGGGAGTTGCGCGCCGAGCAGGCCCGGTCCGCCGAACGCGCCCGGATCGCCCGGGAGATGCACGACGTGCTCGCCCACCGGCTGAGCCTGCTGGTGCTGCACGCCGGAGTGCTGCGCGACCAGGCCCGGGCCGGTACCGTCGCGGCCGACCCGGACCGGCTCACCCACCGCCTCGAACTGCTGCGCACCACCGCGGCCCGCTCCCTCGACGACCTGCGGGACGTGCTGGGCGCGCTGCGCGCCGAGCCGCCCGAGCGGGCCGACCCGTCCGGCCCGGCCCAGCCGTCCGCCGTCGAGGCCGAACCGCCCGCACCGCCCGCACCGACCGGGCCCGTCCGCGTTCCGGTGCCCGCCCTGCGCGACCTCACCGAGCTGGTCGACGAGGCGAACCAGGCCGGACAGCGCGTCGAACTCGCCCTCGACGGCGACCCGGAGAGCGTGCCCACCACCCACCGGCTCGCCGTCCACCGAGTCGTCCAGGAGGCGCTGACCAACGCCCGCAAGCACGCCCACGCCGCGCCCGTCACCGTCCGGGTCGGCTACGGCGCCCCGGCGACCACCGTCGAGATCCGCAACGGGCCGGGCGAGGCCGCGCCGAACGGGCCGGGCGCCGGCGGCGGGTACGGGCTGGTGGGGCTCGGCGAACGGGTCGGCGCGCTGGGCGGGCACCTGGACGCGGGCCCGGAC
>NZ_MECK01000047.1 GCF_014596465.1 Streptomyces sp. CBMA123
GGTTCTCGGCGGCGGTGCCGGGCCCGGCCGGGGCCTCCGGTGCGCCCGGGGCGCCGACCGGCACGGCGGCCGGGGCGGGCTCGGCGGTCGGGGTCTTCTTCTGCCGCGGCCGGAACCAGGCGCCGGTGGACTCGGCCTCCGAGGTCGCCGGCGGGATCGGCGGGATCTGCCACTCCGGCGGCAGGTTCGGCGGGGTGGCCGGGTGTCCGCCGCCGTCCATCACCCCGAGGACGGGTGAGGCGGGCGCGGAGCGGTGCCGCGGGCCGCCGGGTTCGGCCGGCTCGGCGGGGCCCTCGTCGGACCGGGCGGTCTCGTTCTTGACGGTGCTGCGGACGACGACCGGCGGGATCGGGCGCGAGCCGGGGATGTTGATCCGCACCCGGGTGGTCAGGGTGGTCTCGGTCTTCGGACCGTCGTCCTCGCCGCCCGACCCGGCTTCGGCGCCGGCCCGGTCTCCGCCGGGGAGGCCCGGAGTGCCGTAGGGCGGCGTGCCCGACGGGTAGGCGTCCGGACCCGTGCGCCGGGGCGTCGGGTTGGCGTTGTCAGATTCGCGGCTGCTCAATGCTGCTCTGCTCCGGGTTCGCGGGCGGGCCGTGTGGCGCGACCGCGGTTCGTGGTCGCCGGGCCTGGGGCAAACGGCGGTCGGGTACGACGTACTGCGGGACCACCATACTGGGAAGAACTGAGCGGTGAACGGCTTCGGACAGATCCTGATACGTCCGGTTCCTCCGGTATGAGAGTACGGCGGAGTGATCCTGACTGCGCGTTGTGCGCGCTACCGTACGCGGCCGACCACCGGGATCAGCGTGGGGGGTTGGGCACCCCGGGGAACCAACTGGTGCGGGTCGGCAGGGTGGCGCAGATCACGCCCAGGATCGAGCCGACGAACAGCCAGGCCAGCGAGGTGGCGTTGGACCAGAGCACGTTGTCGCCCTCCGGCCGGGGCACCATCATCAGCAGCATCGCCAGGAACCAGCCGGCCGCGGGCATCGCGGCGCCCAGCCGGGTGCCGGTGACCCGCAGGCCCGCGTAGAAGGTCGCGGCGGTGGCGGCGAGCGCCAGCAGAACCCCCACGGGCGGCCACAGGGCCTGCACAAAGGATCCGCACACCGATACCGCGACGCCCAGCAGGAAGAACAGGACATACGCCGCGATCCGGGCGGCGCGCGGGGGTTGGGGCTCGGCCAGCCGCTCCTCGCGGGTGCCGAGGACGGTCACCGCGATCGAGCGGCTCTTCGGCTTGGCGGCGGGCGCGGTCATCGGGCGTTCCCCTCGCTGGGAGTCGGATCCTCGGTCAGGCCCGCGAACAGGTCGCGTTCGGGCCGTTCCGGCCCGGCCTGGCCGCGCACCAACTGGTAGTACTCGGTGGCGAACAGCGGCTGGCCGAGGTGGTTGGAGAGCGCGAAGGAGGCGCCGGCCACGGTGATCTGGGTGGCGTGCGCGGCCATCGCCGCGGCCTTGGGCCCGGCGTACCCGGTGCCGTCCAGCACCGTGGTGACCACCTCGTCGGCCACCACCCCGGGTACGTCCGCGGGTTGGGCGACGCCCGGGAAGGACGCCTCGGCGGCGGTCGCGGCGAGCCCGGCGTCGAGCACCGAGCCGGGCATCCGGTTCCAGTACACCTTGGCGATCCGCCAGGGGGCGCCGAGTTCGGGGCGGTGCGCCGGATCGGCGGCCAGCTCGTAGGCGCGCATCGCGACCCGGTGCGCCTGGATGTGGTCCGGGTGCCCGTAGCCGCCGTCGTCGTCGTACGTGACCAGCACCTGCGGGCGCACCTCGCGGATCACCGCGACCAGGTGGCCCGCCGCCTCGTCCACGTCGGCCCGCCAGAAGCAGCCGGGGTCGTCGTTCTCGGGCACGCCCATCATCCCGGAGTCGCGGTAGCGCCCCGGGCCGCCGAGGAATCGGAAGTCGGTGACGCCGAGGGCGCGCATCGCCTCGGTCAGCTCGCCGATCCGGTGCGCGCCGAGGGTGTCGTCCCGATCGGCCGTCAGGTGGGCCAGCGCGGGCGGGATCACCTCGCCGCCCTCGCCGAGGGTGCAGGTCACCAGGGTCACCCGGGCGCCCTCGGCGGCGTACCTGGCCATGGTGGCGCCGTTGCCGATCGACTCGTCGTCGGGATGGGCGTGCACCAGGAGGAGGCGGCGGCCGGTAGTCGCGGTCATGGGAGGAAGCCTAACGACCGCGGTCGTGGGGTCAGAGCTTCAGGCCATTGATCATTCCGGCGAGGTTGCTGGTGACCTGGCTGATCGACGGCGCGATCGAGCTGGAGGCCAGGTAGAAGCCGAGCAGCGCGCAGACGATGGCGTGCGCCAGCTTGAGGCCGGAGCGGCGGATCAGCACCACCACGATGACGAGCATCAGCACGGCTGCGGAGATGTTCATGGCCATGTGGGCTCATACCCCTTCTCGGGCGCCGCCCCCTGGGGAGGACGGCGGTGGGACCGTACGGGAACCGGGGCCGGGTGACCGGGGCCCGGGACGGGGCCCGACGATCACTCGTCTGACCAGTCATACCCGATGAGTAAGGGGAGCATTACATTCAGTGAGTCCACGCGCGCCGGGGCACGGGGGCACTTGTGGGGCGCATGGGCCGGTCGGAGGGGGTATGGGCCCCTTTGGGGCGTACTCGGGCGGGATGCTCCGAACGAGTGATCGTCAGTCACCCGGCCGTGGGAGTCGGCCGTCGTAGGGTCTGGTGCCATGACCTCCCACACCCCTGCGGACACCTTCCCCCGGCAGTACGCGCGGACCCTGCGCTACACCGTCGGCGCCCCCCGCTCCTTCTCCGTCGCACCGGACGGCTCGCGGGTCGTCTTCCTCCGCTCCCGGCCTTCGGCCGGGGGGACCCCCACCGGCAGTGACAAGGCCAACCTGCTCTGGACCCTCGACACTGCCACCGGCGAGGAGCGGATCGCCGCCGACCCGGCCGTCCTGCTCGGCGGCGGCGAGGAGGACCTCTCGCCGGCCGAGAAGGCCCGCCGCGAGCGCAGCCGGGAGGGCTCGGCCGGCATCGTCGGCTACGCCCTGGACGCGGCCGGGGGGCTGGCCGCCTTCGCGCTGTCCGGCCGGCTGTTCACCGCCGACCTCGTCACCGGCGGCACCGCCGAACTGCCCGCCGTGGGCCCGCTGCTGGACCCGCGGCTGTCCCCGGACGGCACCCACGTCGCCTACGCCAACACGGCCGGCGAACTGCGGCTGACCCGCACCGACGGCGGCGGCGACCGGGCCCTCGCCGAGCCGGACGGCCCGAACGTCACCTGGGGCCAGGCCGAGTTCATCGCCCAGGAGGAGATCGACCGCGACCGCGGCTTCTGGTGGTCCCCCGACGGCGAGCGGCTGCTGGCCGAGCGCGCCGACGACAGCCCGGTGCGCCGCTGGTGGATCGCCGACCCGGCCAACCCGGACCGCGAGCCCGCCGAGGTCGCCTACCCGGCGGCCGGCACCGCCAACGCCGAGGTCGGGCTCTGGGTGCTCGACCTGCACGGCGGGCGCACCGAGGTGGCCTGGGACCACGAGGCCTTCCCGTACCTGGCCCGGGTGCACTGGTCCGAGGGCGGCGTGCCGCTGCTGCTCGTCCAGTCCCGCGACCAGCGCACCCAGCGGATCCTCGGCCTGGACGTGACCACCGGCGCCACCGAGGTGCTGGTCGAGGAACGCGACGAGGCCTGGCTGGAGGCCTTCCCGGGGGTGCCGGCCTGGACCCCGGACGGCAAGCTGGTCCGGATCTCCGACCAGGGCGGGGTACGCGCGCTGGTGGTCGGCGACCAGGTCGTCACCGGCGCCGACCTGCACGTCCGCTCGGTCGTCGCGGTCACCGCGCGGGAGGTGTTCTTCAGCGCCGCCGGCGGCGCCGGGGAGGCCGACCCCGAGCCCGGCTGGATCGCCGTCGGCCGGATCAGCCACGACGGCAAGCAGCTCGCCTGGGAGTCCGCCAACGGCCGTCCGTTCACCTCCGTCACCAGCGCGGTGCACGCCGGCGGGATCACCGTCCGGGCCACCGCCGAGCCCGACCTGCCCGGCACCCTGGTGCAGGTCGCCCGGGACCTCGCGGAGGGCGTGGTGGTCGACGACGTCGCCACCATCACCTCGTACGCCGAGACCCCGGTGATCACCCCCCGCCCGGTCTTCCGCTTCGCCGGGGAGCGGCGCATCCCGGCCGCCGTCTTCCTGCCCACCGGCTACGACCGCGAGCGCGACGGCCTGCTGCCCGTCCTGATGGACCCGTACGGCGGCCCGCACGGCCAGCGCGTCGTCCAGGCGCACAACGCCCACCTCAACTCCCAGTGGTTCGCCGACCAGGGCTTCGCGGTGGTCGTCGCCGACGGGCGCGGCACCCCCGGGCGCGGCCCGGCCTGGGAGAAGTCCATCGCCTTCGACTTCGCCGGGGCCACCCTGGAGGACCAGGTGGACGCGCTCCAGGCGCTCGCCGGGGAGTTCCCGCTGGACCTCGACCGGGTGGCGATCCGCGGCTGGTCGTACGGCGGCTACCTCGCCGCGCTCGCCGTGCTGCGCCGCCCCGACGTGTTCCACGCGGCGGTGGCCGGGGCGCCGGTGACCGACTGGGAGCTGTACGACACCCACTACACCGAGCGCTACCTGGGCCACCCGGCCGAGCGGCCCGAGGTGTACGGGGCGAACTCGCTGACCGGCTACGCGGCCGGCCTGGAGCGCCCGCTGATGATCATCCACGGCCTGGCCGACGACAACGTGGTGGCCGCCCACACCCTGCGGCTCTCCTCGGCCCTGCTCGCCGCCGGCCGCCCGCACACCGTGCTGCCGCTGTCCGGCGTCACCCACATGACCCCGCAGGAGGAGGTCGCGGAGAACCTGCTGCTGCTCCAGGTCGACTTCGTGAAGCGCTCGCTGGGGCTGTAGCCCCCCGACCAGCGCGTTCCGCGGCCGGCACCTCCGCCCGGGGGGCCGGCCGCCGGCATGACATCCGTCATACCGAAGGCACGACGGCCGACACTGCCGCCGGCCCCGGCCCGCGCGGGACCCTGAGGTGGTGCGGACAGCACCGCACGCGACACCACCAGGGAAGAGGAGCCGGGCGAATGGTTACCGAGGTGGCCGCCTTCCGCGGCGTCGGAAAGAGCTACGGGCGGGTGCGCGCCGTGGACGGACTGGACCTCGTGCTGCGGCCGGGCGAGACCGTCGCCCTGCTCGGCCCGAACGGCGCCGGGAAGTCCACCAGCCTGGACCTGCTGCTCGGCCTGCGGGAGCCCGACCAGGGCAGCGTCACGCTGTTCGGCGGCACCCCGCGGGCGGCGATCGAGGACGGCCGGGTCGGCGCGATGCTGCAGAGCGGCGGGCTGATGACCGACGTCAAGGTCCGCGAGCTGGTCGAGCTCGCCTGCACGGTGCACCCGCGCGGCCGGTCGGTCACGGGGGTGCTGACCGACGCCGGGATCACCGGGATCGCCGACCGCCGGGTGGACAAGCTCTCCGGCGGCCAGGAGCAGCGGGTCCGCTTCGCCCTGGCGATCGCCGGCGACAGCGACCTGATCGTGCTGGACGAGCCCACCACCGGCATGGACGTCAGCGTCCGGCAGGCGTTCTGGGCGAGCATGCGCGCCCAGGCCGACGCCGGGCGCACGGTGCTGTTCGCCACCCACTACCTGGAGGAGGCCGACTCGATCGCCGACCGCGTCCTGGTGCTGCACCGAGGCCGGCTGATCGCCGACGGCAGCTCGGCGGAGATCAAGGCGCGCGCCGGGGCCCGCCGGATCGCCTTCGAGCTCCACGACGCCGACCTCACCGCGGACGCCGCCCGCTTCGACGAGGCCGTGCTGCGCGCCCTGCCGGGCGTGCGGTCGCTGGACGTCACCGCCCGCGTCCCGGGGGTGCGGACGGTCCGGATCCGGACCGCGGACGCCGACGCCAGCGTGGCCGGGATCTACCGGGCGGGCCTGTACCCGCGCGGGCTGGAGGTCACCGGGGTCGGCCTGGAGCAGGCCTTCCTGACCATCACGGGCGAGCTGGACCGCGAGGCCGACGCCGAGAAGGAGACCGTGCGATGACCACCCTGATCAAGCTGGAGATCCTGCGGACCCTCCGCAACCGGCGCTACCTGTTCTTCACCGTCGTCTACCCGGCGCTGATGTACGTCTTCTTCATCAACGCCTACGGCTCCGGCAACCAGGCCGGCGGCCTGCCCGTGAAGACCTACTTCATGGTCTCGATGGCCACCTTCGGCGCGGTCGGCGCGGTGCTCACCGGCAGCGCCCAGCGGATCTCGCTGGAGCGCAAGAGCGGCTGGACGCGCCAGCTGCGGCTGACCGCCCTGCCGGGCCGGGCGTACACCGTGGGAAAGATCGCGGCGACCGCGGTGACCACGCTGCCGGCGATCCTGGTGGTCTTCGTGGTCGGCGCGAGCCAGGGCGTCTCGCTGAGCGTGCCGCAGTGGATCGGGCTGGCGGCCGCGCTCTGGCTGGGCAGCTTCGTCTTCGCCGCGCTGGGGGTGGCGCTCGGCTACGCGGCGGCGCCCGAGGCGGTGCAGCCGATCGTGATGATCACCTACATGGCGATGGCGCTGCTGGGCGGCACCTGGTTCCCGGTGAGCGGTTCGCTGGAGAAGTTCGCCCGGTTCAACCCGGTGTTCCTGTACAACAAGCTGGCCGGCTTCACCCAGCCCGGCCACTCGCTGGACCTGGCCGCCGTCGCCGGGCTGGTCGCCTTCTTCGCGGTGTTCGTGGCCGCCGCGACGGTCCTGTACCGGCGTGACACCCGCCAGGCATGATGATCCACATGAGTGACGAGCGCCGGATCGAACGCCCCGACGAGCCGACGGAGGCCGGTCCGGCGAGCGCGTCCTTCATGAACGTCCCCGGCGCCCCGGTGGAGACCCGGCGACAGCTGATGGTCAAGGTCGCCTGGATGCTGCTGTGGATGCTCTACCTGGTCTACCCGGCGAGCGACCTGATCAAGGGCGGCCACCGTCTGACCGGTCAACTCCTCGGCTGGGCCTGCCTGGTGGTCTTCGTGGGCTCCTACGTGCTGCTGGTGATCTTCCGCTCGCAGGCCGGGATGAAGCCGCGGGCCTGCCAGCTGATCGTCGGGACTATGATCGTGCTGGCCGTGGCCTCCTCGGCCGTCCTCGGCGGCGCCTTCCTGACCATGTTCATCTACGCCTCGGTCTGCCTCGCGGTGATCACCCCGCTGAAGCACGCGCTGCGCGCGCTGGTCGGCATGGCCGCGCTCACCGCCGCGACCGGTCTGGTGATCCACGCCGGCTCGGACAACACCACCACCTTCGCCCTCAGCGCCTTCCTCTCCGGCGTCGCGATGACCGGCCTGCAGCGGCTGGTCGCCACCATGAAGGAGCTGCGCGAGGCCCGGGCCGCCGTCGCCCACCTGGCCGCCTCCGAGGAGCGGCTGCGGCTCGCCCGCGACCTGCACGACCTGCTCGGGCACTCGCTCTCGCTGATCACCCTGAAGAGCGAGCTGGCCGGACGGTTCATGGACGCGGGCAAGGACGAGGCGGCGCGGGCCCAGGTCGCCGACATCGAGCAGGTCGCCCGGCAGTCGCTGATCGACGTGCGCGAGGCGGTGACCGGTTTCCGCCGCCCCACCCTGCCGGTCGAACTGGCCGCCGCCCGCACCGCCCTGTCCGCCGCGCAGGTCCGGCTGGAGGCCGCGCCGGAACTGGTGGACGCCTGGCCGTCGCTGGCCAACGAGGAGGCGGGCGCGCTGGCCTGGGCGCTGCGTGAGGCCGTCACCAACATCGTCCGGCACGGCGAGGGCGCCACCGTCTGCACGGTGACGGCGGACGAGAGCTGGGAGGACAACGGCGAGCGGTACGCCGTCCTGGAGATCACCGACGACGGGCGCGGGCCGGGCAAGTCCCAGCCGGGGAACGGGCTTTCCGGGCTGGGCGAGCGCCTGGCCCTGGTCGGCGGGCGGCTGGAGACCGGCCCGGGGCCGCGCGGCAAGGGCTTCCGGGTACGGGCCTCGGTGCCGCTGCGGACGGTGCCGGCGCCCGCCCCGCAGGTCCCGTAGCGGTCCGCTCTCAGGACGACCGGGGGGCGTCCAGGGCGCGGTGGTAGCGGACGGCGGGGCGGTCGTCGAGGACGAACTCCCCGGTGACTGCGAACCCGTTGTGGGCCAGGACGGCCATCGAGGCCGGGTTGTCGCGGGTGGCGGCGGCGGTCAGTGCACGGAGCCCGTAGGCCTCGGCGGCCAGCCGGCAGGCCAGGGCGACGGCGGCCTTGGCCACGCCCCGGCCGGCGGCCGACTCGGCGACGCGGTAGCCGAGTTCGGCGCTGCCGTCCACCAGGTCCATCAGGTTGAGCCGGCCGACCAGCGTGCCGTCCGCGTCCAGGACGAGGTGGAACCGGCAGACGCCCTCGGCCTGTTCGGCGAGCAGGGCGGCGTGGCGCTCGGCGAACCCGGCGAAGTAGGCGTCGCCGCGGTCGGGGACGGAGCGGGCGAACCAGGCGCGGTTGGCGAGTTCGAAGGCGAGTACCGCGTCGGCGTGGTCGGGGCGCAGCGGCTCCAGGGTCAGCATCCGGTCAGTCTGGAGTGCGGCGCCCCGGTGAACCACTCGATAACCTCGCGGCCCCTCCGTTCGGAGGCTGGGGGCCGGGCCTCCGAACGGGCCTGCCCCCCGGATCCCGTCGGCCCCGGCGAGGGCCCGACGGGCAGGCCCTAAGGTCATGGCCATGGGTAACGCAGAGAACAGCCCCTCGATCCGCGTGCTGCTCGCCGAGGACCAGGGGATGGTCCGGGAGGCGCTGGCCGCGCTGCTCGGGCTGGAGGGGGACCTCGACGTCGTCGCGCAGGTGGGTCGCGGGGACGAGGTCGTGGCGGCGGTACTGGCGAACGACGTGCAGGTCGCCGTGCTGGACATCGAGATGCCGGGGATGACGGGCATCGAGGCGGCCGCCGAACTGCACCGCCGGTCGCCCGGTACGAAGGTGGTCATCGCGACGACCTTCGGCCGTCCCGGCTACCTGCGCCGGGCGATGGAGTCCGGCGCGGACGCCTTCCTGGTGAAGGACGCGCCCGCCTCCGAGCTGGCCGAGGCGATCCGCCGGGTGCTGCGCGGCGAGCGGGTGATCGACCCGGTGCTGGCGGCGGCCGCGCTGGCCGAGGGCGCCAACCCGCTGACCGCACGGGAGCGGGACGTGCTGGGCGCGGCCGCGGACGGCGCGGTGAACGCGGACATCGCCGGGCGGCTGCACCTGTCGGAGGGGACGGTCCGCAACTACCTCTCGATGGCGATCCAGAAGACCGAGGCCCGCAACCGCACCGAGGCGGTCCGGATCGCCCGGGAGAAGGGCTGGCTGTAACCCCGCGCGGAGCCGCCGGCCGAGCCGCTAGTTGAGCCGGTGGCGGGCCGCCCGGGCCTCCTGGCGGACCTTCGCGGCGGTGTCCGGGTCGAAGGCGTCCAGGATCTGCGCGTAGGAGTCCATCTCCGCCGCGCCGCCGAGGAAGTCGCCCATCCGCACCAGGAGTTCGGCCCGTTCCAGGCGGAGCTGGGCCGGGTGCCGGGGAAGCAGCAGGGCGAGTTCGGTGGCCCAGAGCTGGGTGCGGGCCTGTTCGGGCCGGTCGGCGGCCCAGACCCGGATGTTGCCGAGCACCCGCAGCACGATGTCCAGCGGCTGGGCGGGGGTGAGCAGGGCCGGGGTGAAGTCGTGCCCGGAGGCGGCGACCAGGCGTTCGACGTCGGCCGGGTCGAGCAGCCGGCCGCCGTGGAACGGGTCGGCGAGGACGTAGTCCTCGCCGCCGCCCGGGCCGCCGACCGCCACGATGAAGTGGCCGGGCAGGGCGATGCCGTGGACGGTGAGCCCGGCGCGCCGGCCGACCGCCGCCCAGACCAGCGAGAGCATGATCGGCAGGCCGCGCCGTCGGCGCAGCACGTCCGGCAGCAGCGAGGACTCCAGCCGCCGGTAGTCGGACTGGCGCCCGTGGAAGCGCTCCCGCCCGCCGAGCACGGCGGCGAGCAGGGCGGCGGTCTCCTCCGGCCCGGACGGCGAGCGTTCGGCCACGGCCTGCCGGACGGCCGCCGCGTGCCGGTCGAGGGCGGCCTCGCAGGCGGCCAGCAGGGTGTCCACGCCGGGTGGTTCGCCCGGATCGCCCGGGTCGAGGACGGGGTCGTGCTCGGCGGCGGCGAGCAGGCAGAGCAGCACCGGGTCGGGCTGCTCGGTGCGGGCGGCGGTCCGGAAGCGGTCTCTGCTCTGCTCGGTCACGGTGACGGCGACGGCCTTCGTACGACGGACGGACAAGCGGACATACCAGGATGGAACGGTCGGGCGGCTACTCCTGGGGAAGGAGCGCGTAGTGGTAAGTGTGACTGGTCGTGAAGCCGAGTCCGTCATAGAGCGCGATCGCACCGTCGTTCTCGGCCTCGACCTGCAGGTACGCGCCGCTCGCGCCCTCCTCCGCCGCGCGGGCGGCGAGCACCGCCATGACCGTGGTCGCCAGTCCGGCCCGGCGGGCGTACGGCTGCACCTCGATCGCGCCGAAGCCGGCCCACGGTCCGTCGATGACGCAGCGTCCGATCGCCAGCGGCGGCTGCCCCGGGGCGCCGGGCACGGTGGCGAACCAGACCGAGGGGCCGCCGTGCAGCACCTCCCGGGCAGCCCGCTCCAGGGCAGGGTCCGGGCTCATCCGGCGGTACAGCGACGTCCACTCGGCGTCCGCCGTCCGGGAGAGCCGCACCTTCTGGTGCCCGGCGCCGGTCCGGGCGAGCGGGGCGAGCGGCGCGGTGCGCACCAGGGTGGGGGAGTACCCGGCGCCCAGCCGGTCGAGTTCGGCGCGCAGGTCCGGGGGCGATCCGGGGGTGATCACCTCGACGTACGCGGGCAGTCCGCGCGCCGCGTACCAGTCCCGGACGGCGGCCAGGGCCCGCGGCAGCGGCGCGCCCGGGTCGCCGAGCGCCTGGACGGAGTTGGCCCGCCGGGTGAACCCGGCCGCGGCGCGCAGCGTCCACGCGCCGAGCGCCTCCTGCTCGACCCCGGGCCAGCCGCGTCCGGCGATCCGCTGCAGGTCGACCGGTGTGGCGGCGGGCAGCGGCGCGCGCCGGGCCGGGAAGGGCGGCACGACCTTGCCCGCGACCAGCAGCTTCTCCGGGAAGGTGACCGGTCCGCCGGAGCGGGGCTCGACCGTCAGTCCTTGATCGTCCCACGATGTGAGCACGCCGATCACATCACGGAACACCGGGCGGTCGTCCACGAACTCCGAGAGGCGTCGCACGGAGACTCGAAGTCCCACGTCAGAGCGATCTATCCGGACTTCCGGACGGCTCTCCAGCTGGTCTCGGGTCATGATCCGGCCACCTCCTGTGCATTTGCCTGCTCCGACCCGCGATACTAGGGGCGGGCATCGACGACGCCGCGCTCACCGCGCACGGCAGCAGAACAGAACGGGCCGCCAGGCCCTTCCGAGGAGGAACGACAGCGTGACCTACGTCATCGCGCAGCCTTGTGTCGACGTGAAGGACAAGGCGTGCATCGAAGAGTGCCCGGTTGACTGCATCTACGAGGGCCAGCGCTCCCTCTACATCCACCCGGATGAGTGTGTCGACTGTGGCGCGTGCGAGCCGGTCTGCCCGGTCGAGGCGATCTTCTACGAGGACGACACTCCGGAGGAGTGGAAGGACTACTACAAGGCGAACGTCGAGTTCTTCGACGACCTGGGTTCGCCCGGCGGCGCCTCCAAGCTCGGCCTGATCGAGCGGGACCACCCGTTCATCGCCGCGCTGCCGCCGCAGAACGCCGACCACTGACGATCGGTGGCTACTGAGCTGTGAACGCCAACAGCACGCACGCGCCGTTCCCGGGCCACCCGGGAGCGGCGCGCCGCGTTTCCGACCGGCTCCCGGTGTTCCCCTGGGACAAGCTGGAGCCCTACAAGGCCACCGCCCTCGCCCACCCCGGCGGCCTCTGCGACTTCTCTGTCGGCACCCCGGTGGACCCGGTCCCCGAGGTGATCCAGAAGGCCCTGGCCGCGCACGCCGACACGCCCGGCTACCCGACCGTCTGGGGCCCGCTGGAGCTGCGCGAGGCGATCGCCGGCTGGCTGCACCGCCGCCTCGGCGCGCAGATCGGCCCGCGGGCCGTCCTGCCGACCGTCGGCTCCAAGGAGCTGGTGGCCTCGCTGCCGACCCAGCTCGGCCTCGGCCCGGGCGACCAGGTCGCCTACCCGCGGCTGGCCTACCCGACCTACGAGGTGGGCGCACGGCTGTGCGGCGCCGAGCCGGTCGAGTACGACTCGGTGGACGAGCTGGACGGCTCCCGGGTGCGCCTGCTCTGGGTGAACTCGCCGTCCAACCCGACCGGCCGGGTGCTCGGCGCGGACGAGCTGCGCCGCACCGTCCAGTGGGCCCGGGAGCACCGGGCGCTGCTGGTCAGCGACGAGTGCTACCTGGAACTGGGCTGGGAGGCCGAGCCGGTCTCGGTGCTGCACCCGGACGTCTGCGGCGGCGACCACGAGGGCCTGCTGGCCGTCCACTCGCTCTCCAAGCGCTCCAACCTGGCGGGCTACCGCGCCTCCTTCGTGGCGGGCGACCCGGTGGTGGTCCAGGAGCTGCTGGGGCTGCGCAAGCACGGCGGCATGATCGTGCCGGCGCCCGTCCAGGCGGCGACGATCGCGGCGCTGGCCGACGACGCGCACGTGGCCGAGCAGCGGGAGCGGTACGCGGCCCGGCGCTCGGCGCTGCGGGCGGCGCTGGAGGCCTCCGGCTTCCGGGTCGAGCACTCCGAGGCGAGCCTGTACCTGTGGGCGACCCAGGACCGTCCGTGCTGGGAGACGGTGGCCGAACTGGCCGCGCTGGGCATCCTGGTGGCGCCCGGTGACTTCTACGGGCCGGCCGGCGCCGGCTTCGTCCGGGTCGCGTTCACCGCGACCGACGAGCGGGTCGCCGCGGCCGTGGAGCGGCTGACCGCGGCACGCTGACGGCACGACGGAAGGGGTCGGTGTTCCGCACGGAACACCGACCCCTTCCGTCATCGGGACTACAGCGGCAGGCCGCTGATGCTGCCGCCGTTCACGCCGCCCAGCAGGCCGCCGACCGGGCCGAGCGAGTTGGTCAGGCCGGACAGCGGGTTGTTCGGGCCGAGGTCGGCGCCGCCGAGCCGGTTGGCCGAGCCGTGCTCCGCCAGGCCCAGGACGTCGGTGCCGGGCAGGCCGCCGGGCAGCGCGTGCTCGACCGGGCCGAGCGGCAGGGCGCGCTCGACCGCGCTGGTCGGCAGCGCGTCGGTGACGGCGTTGGTGCCGGGGACGGCGCCGGAGAGCTTGTCGGCACCGGGCAGGGCCTGGGCGATCGAGCCCGCCTGGGCGAGCCCGCCGACCGGGCTGGCGCCTGCGTCGGCGCTGCGGGTGCCCATGCCCTTGCCGGTGACGGCCTCGCCGAGCTTGCCGGCCAGGGCCGAGGCGACCTTCGGGGTGACGGCGGAGAGCTGGCCGGTGGTGGCGGCGGTCTGGTCGACCGGGGCGGTCAGCGAGCTGGCCTTCTCGTTCGCCTCCGGGAGCTGGTGGGCGACGATGTTCCCGGCCGCGTCGGCGGAGGCCGGTACACCCGCGGCGACGGTGGCCGCACCGGTGGTGCCGGCCGCCTGACCGAGCTGGTGGGTGGTGTGCTGCAGGGTGGAACCGGTGTCGGTGTTGGTCAGCTGGCCCAGCGGCGCCGCGAGGTCGCTCTTGGGAAGCAGGGCGTCCCCGCCCAGGGCGGACGCGGAGCCGGCCGCGACCAGCGGGGTCGCTCCGGCCGCCACGACGAGCGCGGCATGGGCGATCCGGCGCGTGAGGGGGTGAGACATGAGGCTCCTCGAAGGGGTCTGGGTCATCCCGTCCGCCAGGTGGACGATCCGGGCGTGGACGGGACCGGGCGGACGACGTTGTTACCGCTTGAGAAGCCAGAAGGTTTCGGCCGGTGCAAGGAAAGTGCCTGACCGACCATCGGATCGTACGACCGCAGTAGAGGTCTCCTCCGGACCCCGTCGGAGGCCGTCGGACCGGTGCCGGCCAAGGGAAGTGACGGTTCGCCACTCAGGGCCGCCGCAGCGGGCGGCCGGTCCACCGGAGTTGACCGGAATCACCCGTCCGGCGGCAACCCGAACGTGTGTCCGTCAGCCCTTCCCGTACGGGGCCAGGGTGACCTGAACGAGCTTGGTCGACGTCCCGGAGGTCTGGGACTGCCAGCCGTCCTCCGACTCGGTCTTGCGCCAGATCTTCCCGTCGTAGGCGACCGTCGCGATGCCCAGCTGCTGGGCCTGGGCGACCGCCCAGTGGGCCACCTCCCAGCCGCTGGCCCGCTCGGCGCCCGCCCCCGCGTCGGCCCCGGCGTCGGCCGAGGTGGTCAGCGCGGCGGTGGCCGGGTCCGGGGTCAGCGCGACGGCGTTCTCCGCGCCCTTGATCGTCGAGGCGTAGCCGGCGGCCGGGGTGACCGTCCGGCCGAACTCCCGGCGCACCCGGTCCGACAGCACCTGGGTGCGGTCCGGCTGGGCGGCCGGCGTGGCCGAGGCGCCGGCGGTCGGCGACGGCGAGTCGGCCGGGTCCGGCTTGGCGTAGTCCTTCACCACGCAGGTGAACGAGGCGGGCTCCCGGCCGGCCAGCGCCGAGGTGAGCAGCGTCGCCTTGGTCTCGTGCTTGGCGTACGCCTGCGGGTAGCCGCTCTTCTGCACCGCCTGGGCGGCGTCGGTCAGCGGCATCCGGGTGTAGCCGGACACCTTGACCAGACCGTCCAGGAACTTGTTGGTCGCGTACACCGGGTCCGCGATCTGGTCCGGGGTGCCCCAGCCCATCGAGGGCCGCTGCTGGAACAGGCCGATCGAGTCCCGGTCGCCGCCCGCGAGGTTGCGCAGCTTGGACTCCTGCATTGCGGTCGCCAGCGAGATCGCGGTCGCCCGGTCCGGCAGCCCGCGGGCACGGGCCACCGCGGCGATCGTCGCCGCGTTGGCGGCCTGCGGCAGCTCCAGCGTGCCGCTGCCGGCCGCGGTCTTCACCGTGCACTCCTCCGTGGCACTCTGCCGGAACCCGAACCACCAGATCCCGACCACCGCCAGGCCCGCGACCATCGCCAGGCCCAACAGCCCGACCAGCACGAGCAACAGCGCGCGTACCGGACCGCGGCGGCGGGGCGCCACATCGTCGCCCAGCTCCTCGCCCAGCTCATCGCTGTGCCTTCTCCTGGCCACCGTCGCCCCTCTCGCGCCCTGCCGTCTTGATCCGACACCGTACCCACTCGGACGGATGTGCGGCGCACTCCGGTTGCCGATCCGGGGGCGTTCCACGTCACAGAACGACCACACAGGGTGCACAACCGCGCGACTAGGCTGGCGCCATGAGCAGCCCGAACCCGACGCCCCTGGACCTGACCCTCGACGGCGGCGCGCTGACCGCCCGGCTCGTCGACTTCCCCTCGGTGAGCGGCGACGAGCAGGCGCTCGCCGACGCCGTCGAGGCCGCCCTGCGCGGCTACCCGCACCTGACCGTGGACCGCCACGGCAACAACGTGGTGGCCCGCACGAACCTGGGCCGCACCGAGCGCGTCGTGCTGGCCGGACACCTGGACACCGTGCCGATCGCCGACAACCTGCCCTCGTACGTCGACGGCGACCTGCTCTACGGCTGCGGCACCTCGGACATGAAGTCCGGTGTGGCCGTGGCGCTGCGGCTCGCCGCCACCCTGACCGAGCCCAACCGCGACCTCACCTACGTGTTCTACGACTGCGAGGAGGTGGAGGCCGACCGCAACGGCCTCGGCCACCTCGCCAAGGACCGTCCGGACTGGCTGGCCGCCGACTTCGCGGTGCTGATGGAGCCCAGCGACGCCATGGTCGAGGGCGGCTGCCAGGGCACCCTGCGGGCGCAGATCCGGCTCACCGGCGTGCGCGCCCACGCGGCCCGCAGCTGGCTCGGCGACAACGCCATCCACCACGCCGCCGAGGTGCTCGCCCGGCTGGCGGACTACCGGCCGCGCCGGGTGGAGATCGACGGCCTGGAGTACCGCGAGGGCCTCAACGCGGTGCGGATCGACGGCGGCGTGGCCGGCAACGTGATCCCGGACGAGTGCGTCATCACCATCAACTTCCGCTACGCGCCGGACCGCAGCGAGGCCGACGCGGAGAAGCACGTCCGCGAGGTCTTCGACGGCTTCGAGCTGACCGTGACCGACTTCGCCCCGGGCGCCCTCCCCGGCCTGTCCCAGCCGGCCGCCCGGGCCTTCCTGGCGGCCACCGGCGGCCAGGCCCGGGCCAAGTTCGGCTGGACCGACGTCGCCCGGTTCAGCGCGCTCGGCGTCCCGGCGGTCAACTACGGCCCCGGTGACCCGAACTACGCGCACAAGCGGGACGAGCACTGCTCGCTGGCCGCCATCGCCGAGACCGAGGCCCGCCTGCGCGCCTGGCTGACCAGCTGAGTCGAAAACGTTCGAGGCCGATCCGCCAACGGTCGAACGCCACCTTCCGGTTGCCCAACCGACCTTCCCCCGTTGCCTGAAAACGGGGGAAGGCGGGCGTAGGGTTTCGTCATGACAGGCACAGGAGACGACAAGCACTACGGACACGGCCCCGAGCAGGTCGGCGTGCCGCGGAAGAAGAAGGCCTGGCCCGAGAAGCAGAAGGGCCCGGTGCTGGTGCGCCGGGACCAGGTCGGCACCAGCACCACGGACCAGCGCCTGCTGGACACCACCGGTCCCACCGACTGGCTGCACACCGACCCCTGGCGGGTGCTGCGGATCACCTCCGAGTTCGTCGAGGGCTTCGGCGCCCTCGCCGAACTCCCGCCCGCGATCAGCGTGTTCGGCTCGGCCCGGACCCCGGCCGACTCTCCCGAGTACGAGGCCGGGGTGGCCATCGGCCGGGCCCTCGCCGAGGCCGGCTACGCGGTGATCACCGGCGGCGGCCCGGGCGCGATGGAGGCCGCCAACCGCGGCGCCTCGGAGGGCGGCGGCCTCAGCGTCGGGCTCGGCATCGAGCTGCCCTTCGAGCAGGGCCTCAACGAGTTCGTCGACCTCGGACTGAACTTCCGCTACTTCTTCGTCCGCAAGACGATGTTCGTGAAGTACGCGCAGGGCTTCGTGGTCCTGCCCGGCGGACTCGGCACGCTGGACGAGCTGTTCGAGGCGCTCACCCTGGTGCAGACGAAGAAGGTCACCCGCTTCCCGGTGATCCTCTTCGGCAGCGCCTACTGGGGCGGCCTCTACGAGTGGCTGAAGAACACCCTGGTCGCGCAGGGCAAGGCGGCCCCGCACGACCTGGAGCTGTTCCACATCACCGACGAGATCGACGAGGTCCTGAAGATCCTCGCCGAGGCCCGCCGGCCCGCCGACGACATCTAGCGCGAGCGAGCCGAAGGGGCGCGCCGGGCCCGAGCGCCCCGGAGGCGGGCCGAGCGCCAAGGATGAGGTACGGCCTCAGGCCAGCCCCCGGCGGGCGACCGCCGGGGGGCGGGTGCCCCGGATCGAGGCGACCATGTCCAGCACCTGGCGGGTCTCCTCGACCTGGTGCACCCGGTAGACCCGGGCGCCCAGCCAGGCCGAGACCGCCGTGGTGGCCAGGGTGCCGAGCAGCCGCTCGTCCACCGGCCGGTCCAGGGTCTCGCCGACGAAGTCCTTGTTGGAGAGCGAGACCAGCACCGGGAAGCCGGTCGCGGTCATCTCCGGCAGCCGCCGGGTGGCCTCCAGCGAGTGCCGGGTGTTCTTGCCGAAGTCGTGCCCCGGGTCGATGATCACCGCGTCCCGGCGGACACCCAGCTCCACCGCCCGCTCGGCCAGCCCCACGGTGACCCGCAGGATGTCCGCCATCACGTCCTCGTACCCGGCCCGGTGCGGCCGGGTGCGGGGCTCGGCGCCGCCCGCGTGGGTGCAGACCAGCCCGGCGTCGTACCGGGCGGCCACCTCGGCGAGCTCGGGGTCGACCCCGCCCCAGGCGTCGTTCAGCAGGTCCGCGCCCACCTCGCAGACCGCCTCGCCGACCTCGTGCCGCCAGGTGTCCACGCTGATCACCGCCTCGGGGTGGCGCTTGCGCAGCTCGGCCACGAACGGCACGGTGCGCCGCAGCTCCTCCTCGACCGTGACCTCGTCGCCCGGGCCGGCCTTCACCCCGCCGATGTCCAGGATCGCCGCGCCCTGGGCCATCGCGCGGTCGGCGGCGGCGAAGGCGGCCTCGTCGGCGAAGGTCGCGCCCTTGTCGAAGAACGAGTCCGGGGTCCGGTTCACGATGGCCATGATCACCAGCTCGTCGTCACCGAATTCGCGCGGTCCCAGGCGCAGTGCCACCGATGTCTCCTCCACAGCTCCTGCGGGTGCGATGATGGCCCCCGGCCTCACTAGGGACCATGCTGTCATGATCAGCCCGGTTCCCTGGCACCTCGGAGGAGGCCGACCGGGAGTTCGGGAGGACAGCTCGTGTTCTGGGTGATCGTGGTCGCCATGGCCGTCGTGGTCGGCGGCGCCGCGCTGGTGGCGCTCGGCGGGGGCGGCTCGATGCCGGAGGCGGTGCCGGACCGCATCGCCGCGCGGCTTCCGCAGGACCGACCGCTGAGCAAGACGGACGTGGACGAGCTGCGCCTGCCGATGGCCGTGCGCGGCTACCGGATGGACGAGGTGGACGACGTCCTGGACCGCCTCGGCGCCGAACTCGCCTACCGCGACTCGCGGATCGCCGAGCTGGAGGCCGCCGCCCACCTGCGCGGCGCGGTCGAGGCCGCCACCGCCCCCGACCCGGCCGCCGAACCGCTGCCCGGCCTGGAGCAGTTCGCCACGGTGGTCGAGCCCGCCGTGGCGCTCACCAAGGGGCAGGCCCCCGAGGACGCGAAGCCGGTGCAGGAGCGGTGACCGGGGCGGGCGACGGCGCCGTCCTCGGCGCGGACGGCCTGCGCCGCTGCGGCTGGGGCGACTCCACCGACGACTACCGCGTCTACCACGACACCGAGTGGGGCCGCCCGGTGCACGGCGACGACGCCCTGTTCGAACGGGTCTGCCTGGAGGCCTTCCAGTCCGGCCTGTCCTGGCTGACCATCCTGCGCCGCCGGGAGGGCTTCCGGGCCGCGTTCGCCGGCTTCGAGATCGGCAAGGTCGCCGAGTTCGGCGAGGCCGACAAGGAGCGGCTGCTCGCCGACGCCGGCATCATCCGCAACCGGGCCAAGATCGAGGCGGCAATCGCCAACGCCCGGGTCGCCCGCGACCTGGACGGCGGCCTGGACGCGCTGATCTGGCAGTTCGCCGCCGGCCCGGACCGGCCGGCCCCCCGCACGCTGGGCGAGGTGCCGGCCGTCACCCCCGAGTCGACGGCACTGGCGAAGACGCTGAAGAAGGCGGGCTTCCGCTTCGTCGGCCCGACCACCGCCTACGCCCTGATGCAGGCCTGCGGCCTGGTCGACGACCACCTGGCGGACTGCCACGTCCGCACCGGCGGGACGACGACGAAGTAGACCTAGCGGCCCACGTACTCGGGCTTCTCCTTGGCGATGAAGGCGCGCACCGCGATCCGGTGGTCCTCGCTCTCCCCGGCCAGGGTCTGCAACTCGTCCTCCTTGTCGAGCAGTTCGTCCAGGGAGTGGGAGGCGCCGTACGCCAGCGACTCCTTGATGGCGCCGTAGGCCACCGTCGGACCCGCGGCCAGCTCGCGGGCGAAGACCCGCGCGGTGGCGGCGAGTTCGTCGGCCGGCACGACCTTGGTGGCCAGGCCCAGCTCCATCGCCTCGGCGGCCTTGACCGTCCGGGGCAGCATCAGCAGCTCGGTGGCCTTGGCGTGCCCGACCAGCCGGGGCAGCGTCCAGGACGCGCCGGAGTCGGCGGTCAGGCCGATCCCGGCGAAGGCGGTGTTGAAGCCGGCCCGGTCGGAGAGGATCCGGAAGTCGCAGGCGAAGGCGAGCGAGGCACCCGCACCGGCCGCCACCCCACCGACCGCGGCGACGGTCGGCTTGCGCATCCCGGCGAGCGCGCGGGTCAGCGGGTTGTAGTGCTCGGCGACGGTCCGCAGCGCGCCCTCGCCGGTCTCCTCGAACCGCTTCAGCAGCGCCAGGTGCTCGTTCAGGTCCTGTCCGACGCAGAACGCCCGCTCACCGGCCCCGGTCAGCAGCACCGCCCGCACCGCCGGACTGTCGGCAGCCTCGGTCACGGCGTCGCGCAGCGCGACCTTGGTGGCGACGTCCAGGGCGTTCATCGCCTCCGGGCGGTTGATGGTGATGACGGCCAGGCCGCCGTCCAGCTCGTACAGCACGGAATCGGACATGGGCGAGGGCTCCCTAAACGATCGTTGCGTCGGTGGTCGTGCCAGGATGCCGGAGCGGAGGGCGGCCTGGGGAGTGTGAGGTATCGCACCTTCCGGTGGGGCCCGCACCGCCGCCGCGCCGGGGCTTATGACGCCAATTGCGGCGGTTCCGGCCGGTCCGGCCGTGGTTGCACCGAGAGTGATGTTGGTCATCAGGCCGTGGCATGCGGGATAATGGCTTCCGATCAATGCGTTCGATACCGGCGGTGGACGGACTGCCGGTGCGTAGCTGAGCGGTTGCAGGAAGGGGAACGAGCATGGCGGCCATGAAGCCGCGGACGGGTGACGGCCCGCTCGAAGTCACCAAAGAGGGGCGGGGCATCATCATGCGCGTTCCGCTCGAAGGCGGCGGACGCCTCGTGGTGGAGCTCACGCCTGACGAGGCCGACGCCCTGGGCGATGCCCTGAAGAAGGTCACCGGCTGACCGCAGCGGGTGCTCGTCGTCTCCTGGAGACGTCTGCCGGGCCCGGGTACGACATCACGTCGGCCCGGGCCCGTGCGTTCCCCTGGCGCCCGGCGCCCGGCGCTGTACGGGGGCCCGGCGCCGCACCGCGGTCAGCGCTTGACGGCGCAGAGCAGCCCGTCCGAGACCGGCAGCAGCGCGGGCAGTAGCGCGTCGCTCTCCCGGACGTCCCGGACGAGGTCCCGCACCGCGCCGGTCTGCGGGTCCTGCAGTTCCGGCTCGGCGAGCCGGCCCTCCTGGAAGACCCCCTCGAAGCAGACCATCCCGCCCGGCCGCAGCAGTCGCAGCGACTCCAGCAGGTACTCGCGGGACTCGGCCGGGTCGCCGTCGCAGAACACCAGGTCGTACTGGCCGTCGGCGAGCCGGGGCAGTACGTCCAGGGCCCGGCCCGGTATGAACCGCGAGCGGTTGGCCGCGAAGCCGGCCGCCTGGTAGGCCTCGCGGGCCAGCTGCTGGCGCACCGGCTCGGAGTCGACCGTGGTGAGCACGCCGTCCGGCCGCATCCCGCGCAGCAGGTAGACGCCGGACACCCCGGTGCCGGTGCCGATCTCGGCCACCGCCTTGGCGTCCAGCGCCGCGGCCAGCAGGCGCAGGCAGGCCCCGCCGCTCGGCCCGATGGCCCGTATCCCGGTCCGCGCGGACTGGGCCCGGGCGTAGGTCAGCACGGCGTCCTCGCCCACGTAGGTGTCGGCGAGGGCCGCGCGCGCGGGCCCGAACTCGCTGATGGCTGCCTCTTTCGGAGCCCCGGGTGGCGGCCCGGTGCCGGAGGATGTCGATATTTCCTGCCACAGATTACTGGCCGGGCGGGAACCGCGTACGGCGGCGGGCCGTTGTGACTGACGACCGGGTGCGCAAGACCGCGCGGGCACTTTTATCCGGGCTTGACGGGTGAGGTGGATATGGTGGTGGCCCTGCTGGGCAGAAGAGCCGACCGAGGAGGTGTGGCCGAGGGCGACGTCCCTGTGCGGCGGCACTCCCGCGGCACCGCGTCGGCCCGTACGCCGAAGCCCGTGATGAACCAGCCTGCGCACACCGACCTGGACCAGCCCGCCGCCGAGACGCCGGCCGCCGGTACCACCGAGGCCCCTGTTCTCGCGACCTTCGCCGAAGGTCCCGACGCGCAGACCTGGACTCCTCCCACGTGGGAGGAGATCGTCGAGGCCCACAGCGCCCGCGTCTACCGCCTGGCCTACCGCCTGACGGGCAACCAGCACGACGCCGAGGACCTCACCCAGGAGGTCTTCGTCCGGGTGTTCCGTTCGCTGTCGACCTACACCCCCGGCACGTTCGAGGGCTGGCTGCACCGGATCACCACCAACCTGTTCCTGGACATGGTCCGCCGCCGCCAGCGCATCCGCTTCGACGCGCTCGGCGAGGACGCGGCCGAGCGGCTCGCCTCCCGCGAGCCCAGCCCGGCCCAGCACTTCAGCGACACCCACTTCGACGCCGACGTGCAGCAGGCCCTGGACACCCTCGCCCCGGAGTTCCGCGCCGCCGTGGTGCTCTGCGACATCGAGGGCCTCTCCTACGAGGAGATCGCCGCCACGCTGGGCGTCAAGCTCGGTACCGTCCGCAGCCGCATCCACCGCGGTCGCTCCCACCTGCGCGCCGCGCTCAAGCACCGCGCCCCCGGCTCGGCCCCGGGCCGCGAGCGCCGCGGCGGCTCGGAGGAGCCGGTGCCGGTCGGTGTCGCCGCCGAGGTCGCGACTGCGCCCGGCGGGCGCGGACGGAGGCGATCGTGAGCGGAACCAGCTGGTCCGGCCCGGACCGTTCGGACGCATCCGAACGATCCTCGGCCTGGCGGAGCTGGGCACTGCCGGGCCGTCGCGGAGCCGCGGACCCGGTGATCGGCGAACCCGGCGAGCCCCTGCTGCCCGCCCTCCCGCTGCCCGCCGACACGGCACTGCGCGCGGTGCCCGTACGGCCCACCGAACCCGCGGCCGAGGAACACCACCTCGGCGACCGGCTGTCCGCCTTCCTGGACGGCGAACTCGGCCACGACTCCCGCGAGCGGGTCCTGGCCCACCTGGCGACCTGCCCGCAGTGCAAGGCCGAGGCCGACGAGGGTCGGTCCGTCAAGCACCTGCTGACCCGCACCGACAACCCCGGCCCCTCCTCCGCGCTGATGGCCCGGCTGATGGCCGTCGGCAGCCTCCCGGAGGACGCCCCGGCGGACGCCGGCCGGCCGCGCGGCCGAGGCCGCGACGACGACGACCTGCCCGGTGGCGGAATGGGCGCCACCGGGACGCTCGGCGGCAGCCGGCTCAACGGCGGCTCCTTCGGCCGCGGCGCCGGCGCCTCCTTCGGT
>NZ_MECK01000048.1 GCF_014596465.1 Streptomyces sp. CBMA123
TCCGACATGACTCTCAGCTCCACACCCACGCCCACCATCAGGCCCGGTAAGGCCCCGGCCCCCACCTCCAGGGGCAACGCCGCCGCCCGCACCGCCCGCCGGGCCTTCCTCGCCCGCCACACCGACGCGGTGTACGGCCTGCTCACCGACGGCCTGACCCGCCGCCCCCGGCTGCCCGCACTCCTCGACGCCGCCGCCGAACGCTTCCCCGGGCTCGTCCCGGACCGCGCCCGGATGGACGCCGAACGGGCCCGCGTCCAGGCGGACAAGGAGGGCCGGGAGATCGACCAGGGCGTCTTCTGCGCCGCCGTGCTGCGCTCCCGCACCGCGGGCCCGCACCTGATCGAGAGCATGCTGGCCCCCACCCCGCGCGCCCTCGACCTGCTCGACGACTTCCGGGTCAAGGGGCGCGTCGACCTCGACTCCGTGGTGGTCGAACGCCGGGACACCGCCGCGCACGTCACCTTCCACAACGCCCACTGCCTGAACGCCGAGGACAACGGGCTGATCGCCGACGTCGAGACCGCCGTCGACCTCGCCCTGCTGGACGACCGGGTCCGGGTCGGGGTGCTGCGCGGCGGCCCGGTGGACCACCCCCGCTACCAGGGCCGGCGGGTGTTCAGCGCGGGCATCAACCTCAAGGACCTGCGCAACGGCGCCATCTCCTTCGTCGACTTCCTGCTCGGCCGGGAGCTGGGCTACCTCCACAAGATGGCGCGCGGGCTGCTCACCGACCCGGCACCCGGCGCGTGGTCCGACCGTACGGTCGCCAAGCCGTGGGTCGGCGCGGTCGACTCCTTCGCCATCGGCGGCGGGATGCAGCTGCTGCTGGTCCTCGACCGGGTGATCGCCGAGACCGACGCCTACTTCAGCCTCCCCGCCGCGGAGGAGGGCATCGTCCCCGGGCTGGGCAACCTCCGGCTCACCCGGCTCACCGGCGGACGCCTCGCCCGCCAGGTGATCCTCGGCGGGCGCCGGATCGAGGCCACCGACCCGGAGGCCCGGCTGCTGTGCGACGAGGTGGTCCCCGCTGAGGGCATGGCGGAGGCCGTCGAGCGCGCCGTACGGGAGCTGGGCGCCCCCGCCGTGGCCGCCAACCGGCGGATGCTCAACCTGGCCGAGGAGCCGCTCGACCTCTACCGGGAGTACCTGGCCGAGTTCGCCGTCGCCCAGGTGGAACGGGCCTACAGCCCGGACGTGCTCGCCAAGGTGGAGCGCCGCTGGCAGCGGTCGCGGTCCCGGGGGTGAGCGGCACCGTGGTGCGACTGACCGCCTCCTCGCTGCACGCCTCGCTCCGGGAGCCCGTGCTCGGGTCGATCGGCTTCCTCAACGAGGTCATGGGCCGCTACCCGGACGCCATCTCCTTCGCCCCCGGCGCCCCCCACCCGGACCTGCTGCGGGACCTGGCCCCCGAACGCTACGTCGACCGCTTCCTGGAGCACCTCGTCCGGGACTGCGGCCACACCCCGGAGCGGGCCCGGCGCCTGCTCTACGAGTACGGGCCCAGCCGCGGCCTGGTCAACGGCATCGTCGCCGCGGCGCTGCGCCGCGACCAGGGCATCGACGCCGCCGAGGCGGCCGTCGTGGTGACGGTCGGCGCCCAGGAGGCCATGTTCCTGGTGCTCCGGGCGCTGTTCGCCGGCCCGGCCGACCTGCTGGCCGTCGCCAACCCCTGCTTCGTCGGCATCACCGGCGCCGCCCGGCTGCTGGGCGTCGACCTCGTCCCGGTCGACGAGACCCCGCTCGGGATCGACCTCGACGCCCTGGAGGCGGAGTGCCGGGCCGCCCGCCGGGCCGGGCGGCGGATCCGGGCCTGCTACGTGGCGCCGGACTTCTCCAACCCGGGCGGCAGCCGGATGTCGCTGCCGGTCCGCCACCGGCTGCTCGAACTCGCGGACCGGGAGGACTTCCTGGTCCTGGAGGACAACGCCTACGGGTTCACCGCGACGCCGGGGACGGAACTGCCGCCGCTGAAGGCGCTCGACCGGAACCGGCGGGTGGTGCACATCGGCACCTTCGCCAAGGTGGCCTTCCCCGGCGCCCGGGTCGGCTACGTGGTCGCCGACCAGCCGGTGGCGGGGGCGGACGGCTCCGAGACCCTGCTGGCGGACGAACTCGCGGCCGTCAAGAGCATGGTCACCGTCAACACCTCCCCGGTCTGCCAGGCGATCATCGGCGGGATGCTGCTCGAACACGGCGGCTCGCTGGTGGAGTTGAGCCGGCGCAAGGCCGCGCTCTACCAGCGCAACCTCACCCACCTCGCCGAGGCGCTGGACCGGCACCTCGCCGGGCCGCTGCCGAGCGGGATCGGCTGGAACCGGCCGGAGGGCGGGTTCTTCCTGCGCATGACGCTGCCCGTGCCGGCCGACACCGCCCTGCTGGAGGTCTCGGCGGCCCAGTACGGCGTGCTGTGGACCCCGATGGCCCCGTTCCACCTCCGCGGCGGAGGCGACCGTCAGCTGCGGCTCTCCTGCAGCTACCTCGATCCCGAGCAGATCGAGACCGGCGTCCGGCGGCTGGCCGAGTTCCTGCGGAAGGAGATCCCATGACCCGCCCCACCGTCCTGCCCCCGATGCTGCCCACCGTGCGCGCCCGCCCGTTCGACCCGCCGGAGGAGCTGGCCGGGGACCGCGCGCACGAGCCGATCCGCCGGCTGCGCTACCCGGACGGCCACATCGGCTGGCTGGTGACCAGCCACGCCCTGGCCCGGAGCGTGCTGGCCGACCCCCGGTTCAGCGCCCGCTCCGAGTTCAAGCGGGCCCCGGTGGCCCGGCCGAGCGCCGACCCGTTCTACGGCCGTACCGCCCTGCCGGGCTGGCTGGTCGACATGGACGCCCCCGAGCACACCAGGATCCGCCAGCGGCTGGCCGGCCGGTTCACCGCCCGCAAGATGAAGGACCTGCGACCGCAGCTGGACCGGGTCGTCGACGAACACCTCTCGGCCATGGCCGAGTCGACGCCGCCCGCCGACCTGGTCGAGCGGTTCGCCCTGCCCGTCCCCTCGCTGGCGATCTGCGAACTCCTCGGGGTGCCGTACGCCGAGCGGGCCGCCTTCCAGCGCAACAGCGCGACCCTGTTCAGCCTGGACGTCTCCGAGGCGCAGGCCGCCCTGGCGATGGACCAGCTGGACTCCTTCCTGCGCGAGCTCACCGAGCACAAGCGCGGCCGCCCGGACGACGGCCTGCTCAGCGCCCTCGTCGCGGACGGCACCCTGAGCACCGAGGAGATCGCCGGCGTCGGCGTGCTGCTGCTCACCGCCGGGCACGAGACCACGGCGAGTTCGCTCAGCCTCGGCGCCTTCGCCCTGCTGTCGCACCCCGAGCAGCTGGCCGCGCTCACCGGGGACCCGTCGCTCGCCGACAACGCGGTGGAGGAGTTGCTCCGCTACCTGACGATCTTCCACTTCGGGGTGCCGCGCACCCCGCTGGAGGACGTCGAGCTGGCCGGACGCTCGCTGCGGGCCGGGGAGTCCGTCACCGTCTCGCTGTCGGCCGCCAACCGGGACCCGGCCCAGTTCGCCGACCCCGACCGGCTGGACCTCACCCGCCGGGCCACCGGCCACCTCGCCTTCGGGTACGGGATCCACCAGTGCCTCGGCCAGAACCTGGCCCGGGTCGAGATGCGGATCGCCTTCCCCGCCCTGTTCCGGCGCCTGCCCGGGCTCGCGCTGGCCGTTCCGCCGGGCGAGGTCCCGCTCTCCACCGACATGGGCTTCTACGGGGTGCACCGGCTCCCGGTCACCTGGTAGCCCCGCAATCCTCAACCCTCAACCCTCAGCCCCCAACCCGCCAGCCGCGAGGAGGAAACGTGCACCTCACCGTCGACCCCGGCGTCTGCGTCGGCTCCGGGCAGTGCGCCCTGGCCACGCCCGAGGTCTTCGACCAGGACGACGCGGACGGCACGGTCGTGCTGCTGGACGCCCGGCCGGCCCCGGCGCTGCACGACGCCGTCCGCGACGCCGTCAGGAACTGTCCCGTCCAGGCCATCTCGGCCACCGACCAGTGAGGGGAACCATGCCCGGCACCACCATCTCGGCCATCGGCCACGCCTGCGGCGAGGCCCGCAAGGTGTCCGAACTGGCCGGGACGACGACCGCGGACATCGCTCCGCTGGTCGCGGAGATCGTCCACTTCCGGGAGAGCCGGCAGGAGATCTGGGAGCTGGCGGTGGAGGCCGCCGAGCAGAGCCTCGCCGCCGGTGCCGGCCCGCCCGGCCTGGTGGTCTACGTCAGCGAGAACGACCCCGACACCACCGGCTCGCTGGCCCGGATCACCGACCGGCTCGGCCTGGCCTCGGTGGAGCACCTGGCGCTGTCCGGGCAGGACTGCGGCAACCTCGTCCCGGCTGTCCGGGTGGCCTCCGACGCGCTGGCCGCGGGCCGCTGCGAACGCATCCTGCTGGTGCTCGCCGACCGGACGGCGGACCGGCACCGGATCATGGCCAGCGGTCTGTCGGTGTTCAGCGACGGCGCGGCCGCCTGCCTGCTCACCACCGGTCCCGAGCCGGCCGGCCCCCGGTTCCGGGTGGCGGCGACCGGCACCCGGACGGCCGTGCGGCCGGCCGCCGTCGACCCGGCCGAGGACGGCATCCTCTCCACCGTCCGGCTCGCCTCGGAGGGCGTCGCCGCACTGCTGGACGGGCTCGGCCGCGGCCGCGAGGACTTCCGGCACGTGGTGCTGCCGAACTACCGCCCGGCGGCGCAGAAGTTCCTGCTGGCGGCGATGCGGATGCCCGCGGACAAGCTGCTGCTCGGCCCGGTCACCGAACTCGGGCACTGCTTCTCGGCCGACCTCCTGATCACCCTGCAACGGCGCGCCGCGGCCGGTGAACTCGCCCCCGGCGAGCTCCTGTTGGCTGCGGTGAGCGGGCCGTACTCCTGGTCCACGATGGCGCTGGAGTACGCCGACGGCCGGTAGTCCGGCGCCCGAACCGGCCTCGAACTCCCCTCCAGGAAAAGGGAGTTCGAGGCCGCTCGGCGTCACGACTCAGAGCGGGTGGCCGGCCGACTCCCGGACCAGCGCCCGGGCGAGGGTGCGCAGGGTGCACGGCGAGTCGAAGTGCCAGCGCCGCAGGCCGGTCAGGCCGCGGCGGCGCAGGCTCTCCACCACCGAGGGCGCCAGGATCGCCCGGCCGCCGGCCGCCGTGTAGGTGAGCGCCAGGGTGGCCGGTTCGAGGCCCTGGGTCTCCCGCAGGGCCGCCAGCAGCTCCCGCTCCGGCTCGGTCTCCGCGCCGAGCACCGGCAGGGCGTGGCCCGGCACCCAGTCGGCGCCCTCGGCGAGGTCCGCCAGGCCGCGCCCGGTGGCCCGGGTCTTGGAGGCGTCGGTGAGCCGGTAGCGGTGCGGGGCGACCAGGTCGACGCTGTCGTGCAGCAGCGACCGGACGTGCTCGTGCACGTCGAACAGACAGGCCGACTCGTCCAGGGCCAGCTGCGCCACGATCTCGTCGGCCTCCACCGTCACCGCGGCGTCGAGCACCCCCGGGACGGCGCCGACCACCCGGGCGACGGCGCCCAGGTCGACCCAGGCCCCCTGCACCAGCAGCGAGTCCGTGGCCAGCCGGTAGCCCTCGGGCAGGATCGCGCGGGCGCCGAGCAGCGGCTCGTCCGGCTGTTCGTCGATCAACCGGATGAACCGGGGCAGCAGTTCACCCATGGTGTGGATGAGCGGCGCGGGGAACATCACGGTGTCGATGTCGAAGTCGACCGAAACCGTGGTGTCGTCGACGTAGACCCACAGGGCGGTGGTCCAGTGGCTGTCGTCCGGGCGCCACTCGTCGGTGCGGGTCACCTCCACCGGCGCCCCGCCGTGCTCCCCGTCCGGGGCGCTCTCCCCGGGCTGCGAGGGCCCCTGGAAGTTGAAGTACAGCCCCCGTACGGTCGCCACCCCGCGCCGCTCCGCGAGGCGCGCCCGGGAGTCCAGCGAACGCATGCCCAGGCGCAGGTCCTCGGCGTAGACCCGCAGCAGGGTGGCGGAGGCGTCGGCCAGGGACTCGGCGAAGGTGCGGTCCTCGGCGAAGTCCAGCACCACCTCGACCGTCCGGGCGAGGTCGTCGATGCTGTCGTCGGTGGGCAGCCGGTGGCCGGCGGCGTTGCCGAACATGATCCGGGGGATCCCGGAGTGGCGCGAGAACAGCCAGCCGAGGGCGTGCATCAGGACCATCGCCCGGGACACCCGGTGCCGCCGGCAGATCCGGTCGATGATCGGCAGCAGGCCGGCGTACCTGGTCGAGGAGATCACGAACCGCGGCCCGTCCGTCTCCCGTTCCGCGGCGGGCACCAGCAGTTGGGGCACCAGGCCGCGCGGGTCGGGGCTGTGGTCCTCCCGCTCGGGCGCGTGGGAGTGCACCTTGTCGGCGGCCACCCGGTCGAGCGGGTGGGTGATCCGCAGCCGCGGTTCCTCCGTGCCCCGGCAGAGCGCCAGGAACTGCTCCCGGAGGTTCTGGGTGCCCGAGCCGTCGATGATGACGTGCTCGAAGATCAGGGCCAGCGCCCGGACTTCGCCGTCCTCCACGAACAGCCGCGCGGACCAGGGCGGCCGCATCAGGATCGAGCCGCCGACCAGCGGGTGCACCCCGGCCAGGTCGCCGAACTCGTCCAGGGTGTCCAGATCGGCGACGGACACCGGCAGCCGCAGGCCCTCCATGCCGTAGACCAGTTGGACCGGCAGGTTGTCCGGGCCCAGCGCGATCGCGGTCCGGAGGCTCTCGTGCCGTTCCACGAGCACCGTCAGGGCCTCGGTCGCCGTGTCGACGGAGATCCCGGGCGGGAGCTCCCACAACTTGGACCAGGCGATGTCGAACGCGCCCTGTTCCCGCCAGTAGATCCTCAGCCACCAGCGGGTCTGCAGCGTGGTGAGGGGGCCGCTTCGCTCCACCAGACTCAACTTCTCCACACCTCCATGAACCGTTCGCGGGGCGCGGCCTCGGTCGGGCCGGCCTCAGGACTCCGGCGTGCCGGTCTCCCGCCGGGCCGCCCGGACGGCGGCGTTGATGTCCTCGTAGTCGTCCTCGTAACTGCCGTTCAGGAGCACGTGGCCCACGCCGGCGCGCAGGTAGTCGGCGAGCCGGGCGCCCACCTCCTCGTAGTCCCCCACCAGGAAGGGGGCGCTGGCCCGGCCGCTGCGGAAGGCCCCCAGCCAGTACGGGTCCGGGGCGGATCCGGGGGGCCGCTCCGGCTCCTCGGCCACCGCGTGCACGGCCATCTGCCGCGACCACGCGTTCTGCGAGACGGTCTTGAGCAGCGTCTCCTGCCGGCCCTGCCAGGACTCCGGGAACCGCTTGCCGGCCGTCGCCCAGGCCTCCTCCGCGACGGGCTTGGCGAGGATGCCGATCCGGATCCCGATCTCGCCGGTGTAGCCGTCGGCCAGCAGCGGCTCCAGGAAGGTCTCCTCCCACTCCGGGAAGCGCGCGGGGTGGGTGACCACCACGTCGGCGATCTCCCGGGCCACACCGAGGCTGGCGGGCGAGGAGCCGGCCACGAACAGCTTGCAGCGGGACAGCACCTCGGGCCTCGGCTCCAGGCTGAACCGCTCGAAGGCGTAGTAGGTGCCCCGGGTGTCGACCTCCTCGCCGTGCAGCAGCGCCCGCAGCACCCGGCCGTACTCGCGCATCCGCTCGTAGCGCTCGTCGTGGGTCAAGTGGTCGCCGGTGCGCCGCAGTTCGTCGTCCCGGGCGCCGGCCACCAGGTTGAAGTGCACCGGGCGGCCGTACAGCGCGGCATACGCCGCCGCCATCGCCGCGGCGGTGTGCGGGGGCACCGAGGACGGCTGGACGGCGATCAGCGGGACGAGTCCGCCGGTGACCGATCCCAGGTAGCCGGCCACCAGCCAGGGGTCCACCTCGTGGAGGTTGTGCGGAACGAGGATGCCGCCCCAGCCCGCGCGCTCGCAGGCCGTGGCGGTCTCCCGTACCCGGGTGAGGAAGTCCTGTGCGAGCACCTGGTGCTCACTCGTCGATTCCGGAGTGACCGAGTAGAGCTGCACGATCGCCGCCTTCGATGCCGTCCGCGGAACCGTTGCCGCGGTTCAGGGTGGTCACCATGGGGTGGGCCGGTGGGTGTGCCGGGCTTCGCGCCCTCGGGCGCTGGTCCTGGGGCGCTGGTCCTCGGGCGCTGGCCCTCGGAGGCTGGTCCTGGGGCGCTGGTCCTCGGGCGCTGGTCCTCGGGCGCTAGCCGATACCGAGGACGCCGGTCGGGTCGTTGCTGCTGCCCTGCGGCCGGAGGTCCTCAGGGTCCACGTAGTCGCGGACGCGGCGGATCAGGGTCGTGCTGTTCTGGCCGAACCGGTGCGGCTCGCGGAGGCTGGTGATCTCCAGCCGGCCGCCCTCCCGGCCCCGGAGGGATTCCAGGTAGCGCAGCACCGCGCGGCCCTCCGGGTAGGTCATCAGGTAGTGGGCGGCGAAGAACCCGCCGGCCGGGTTGATGAGGTCCCAGTACTCGCGGACGAAGGCGAGGGTGTCCCAGGTGTCGATCCAGGCGAAGTCGACCAGGCCGAAGGCGTCCCGGACCTTGTCGGCCGAACCGCGCAGGTCGCCCTCGATGATCCGGCAGACGCCGGACAACTGCAGCTCGTCCATGACCTTGAGCGCCCGGGGGGCGGAGGAGGTCGGGTCCGTCATCCGGTCGATGCAGATGAGCTCGGGCTCATAGGGCTCGTCGTAGTAGGCGGCGTGGGCGAGCGGCTGGACCTCGGCGGCCTCCGGGCTGCCGAGCAGGGCCCGCTCCGCCTCCCAGGACTCCTTGTTGTCCTTGAGGGCCTTGGCCAGGAAGGGGGTGGTGTACCCCATGCCCACTTCCAGGACGCGCTGCGGCCGCAGCGTCCGGATCAGCCAGTAGAGCAGCGGGGCGGTGGAGTCGGTTCCCATCTCGGGGACTTGGAGGGACTTCACGGTCGCGGCGAACGCGTCATCAATCATGAAACACCTACCGTCGGTTGCCCTGTGCGGGGGGAGGGAGTGAGGTGGATTGACCTTCGGACTGTAGCAGTCGACCCAGGCACCCCGAGGGCGGAAACGGCACACATGGTTCACATACGGCTTGATCGAGCCACATCAAGCCGAATTGACATCCCGTCAGGCATTCCGACCACCCCGCCACTCCCGTACCGACGACCGGAGCCATACCGACCAGGCGAGCACCGAGCCCGCCAAGTAGGCTACCAGGAAGGCGAGATACGCGGTGTCACCGTTGGGACTGGAGAGGCGATCCGTACCCCGCTCCGGGTGGTTCGCGCGCTCCGGCCGAACTCCCTTTCCGGTGCCGCTTCCTGGGCCTCGCGCAACCGTCCCTCGACCAGTCCCTGGCCCGACGCGCGGGCACCCGACCGGTCCTGAGCCCGCGGCTGCTCGGCACCGGCTGCCACCACCGGGTCGGCCTGCCCGCCGCGCTCACCTCGCCCCGCCCTCGGCCCCCAGCCGCTACTCGCCGACGCCGCCCGCACCGCACGGCTCCTCGCCACCCGCCTCGGCCGCCCCGCGCCCGTACGCGGTCGTCGCCCTTCTCTCCGTTCTCTCCGTTCTCGCCCCGGCCGTGCGTCCCCCGCCGACGGGCGCACCGTTGAAGGTGCTGGTCGACGGGGAGCCGGTCGGCACCCTCGTGGTGACCATCGAGGTGGTCTTCGACCTCCAGGGGATCGTGGTCGTCGTCCGCCGGGGCAGGATCGTCGCGGTACGGGCAGGTCACTGCACGGCCACGGCGACGCTGGCCGTCGAACAGATCACGGTGGCGAGCCGTCAGGGGCAGTTCGACCTGCCGGGCGGGGTGCGGTGGCGCAGGGGCATGCAGCTGCGGCCCTGCCCGCTGCCCCCGCCCGGCTCACCGGCCGACCGGCCAACCGGCTGACGGCTGACGGCTGACCGGCCAGGAAGGCAGCCGGCCTACTCCACCCGCCGCTCCCGCCGCTCCCGCCCGACCGCGCCGATGAAGCCCAACAGCCGCTCGTTCACCAGCTCCGGCTGCTCCAGGTTCAGCCCGTGCCCGGCCCGGTCCACGATCTCCGCCCGCACGCCCGGGATCAGCCCGGTCACCCGCTCCACCACCTGACGCGGCCGCAGCAGCGCGCTGCGCCGGCCCACCAGCACCAGCACCGGCAGCTCGATCGAGCCCAGCTCCTCGTCCGTGAACGGCCGGGCCGGCGGGCGGCTGGACGGCTTGTAGCTGCGCATGGCGAGCATCAGCGGGGCGATCATCTCGCGCGGCGCGCTGAGCGCCGGGTTCGCCAGCAGCCGCCCGACCGCCGGGCGCAGCGGTCGCGGAGCCAGCATGCCGAACAGCCCGCCGATCATGTGGGCGTAGAACCGCGCGGGCACCTTCTCGATGCCGCCCGGGTCCAGCGGCGCGACGGAGGCCAGCCGCTCCGGCCCGTGGACGGCCTGGTTGAGCGCCAGCCAGCCGCCGTACGAGACCCCGACCAGGTGCACCCGCTCCAGCCCGAGCCCGGCCAGCACCTCCCCCAGCCACGCCGCGTTCTCCGGCGACCCGGCCGCGACGGCGCGCTGCACGCTGCGGCCGGGGTCGTCCAGGGTGTCGATCGCGTACACCGGGTGGTGCTCGCCGAGGGCGGCGATCTGCGGGTACCAGTTGGACGGGTGCCCGGCGTGGCCGTGCAGCAGCACGATCGGCTCACCCTCGGTGGGCCCGTAGTGGTGGACGTGGACGGTGCCGTAGCCGGTCTCGACGTCCAGCTCCCGGCGCGGGCTCGGCCAGAGCCCCATCGCCCGGTCGTACGCATCGAGGAACTTCGTCCGGGCCGCCTCGCTGGCGAAGTGTCCGACGCTGGTCCTGGTCATGATCCCTCCCGGTTTTGATGGTATGGTTGTACCACAAAAACATCCGGAAGGAACCCGATGCCCAAGCTGGTCGATCACGAGGAGCGACGGGCCCACATCATCGACGCCCTGCTCCGCTCGGCGGCGAACAACGGCCTCCACTCCGTCACCATGCGCTCCGTGGCCGCCGAGGCCGGCATCTCCGTCCGGCTGGTCCAGTACTACTTCGACACCAAGGAACAGCTGCTCCTGGCCGCCATGACCCGCCTCGCCACCCGCATGGGCGAACGCGTCCAGCACCGGGTCCGGGCGAGCGGCGCCGGCACCGACCCGCGCCGCATCATCGAGGCCGTACTGCTCGAAGCCGTCCCCACCGACGAGGAGAGCCGGGCCTTCCACCTCATCTACACCGAGTACGCCGTACTCTCCGTCACCGACCCCGCCCTCGCCGGCCGGTCCTTCCTCGCCGCCCCCGACGAGATGGAAGCCTTCCTCACCGCCCACCTCACCGCCGCCGGCGCCGCCGACCCGCGCCAGGAGGCCGTCATCCTGCTGGCCGTCTCCGCCGGCCTCGGCCTCAGCGTCCTCCTCCACCAGCGGACGGCCGAGGACGCCACCGCCGTCCTGCGGTACCACCTGGGCCGCCTCTTCCCCGGCTAGGCACCCGGTACGGTCCGGTACGGTTCCGTCAGCCGCCCGGGACGGGCGGAGCGAGTCATGGGGGGTCGATGCGCGAACACGCGGTCATCCTGAACGAGTTGGCGCAGGGCATCCGTCCACTCGCCGAAGGCGTGGGCTGGTTCGAGGGCCTGGCCCGTACCGAGCAGTCCGAGGTCCTGCGCGACCTGACGGAGTTCTGCCTCTAGGCCCGCGCGACCACCGAGGACGGGCCGGAGAGCATCCGCAGGGCCGGCATCCGGCCCACCCACACCCCGGCCGTGCTGATCACCCGCGGGCGCCTCGGCGAGCAGCTGACGAAGATAGTCGGCCTTCCGCCGGACGAACGGGCCAAGGCCTTCCGGCTGCTGGTCGCACTCCTCGGCGTCGCCGATCAGCGGCGGCGCCATCGCTTCTGCGCCGACGGCTGCGGCCACGCCTGGCACCACCTGGGCGCGTGAGGCCGACGACTCAGCGGTCGGCCTCCAGCAGCGGGGCCCCCGTGGCTTCGGCGGCGGTTTCGGAGCCCGGTGCCGTCGGGCGGGTGCGCTCGGCCCAGGCGGCCACCGGCGGGCCGGCCGCACCCAGGGCGGCGAAGAAGGCGCCGAGGAGCAGCCAGCCCGAGCTTCCGAGGGTGAGCACCACACCGGTGAGGATCACCGGGGCGAGGGCCTGGCCCGCGTCGAAGCCGATGCCGAACAGGCCCTGGTACTGCCCCTGGGCGTGGTCGGGCGCCAGGCCGAAGCCGAGCGCGTAGCCGGCCGAGGACTCCCACATCTCCCCGACGCTGTGGACGCACACCGCGAGGACGGCCAGCACCGGCGCGACCCAGGCGGGCACCTCGGCCGTCAGCGCCATCAGCGGGCAGCTGACCAGGAACAGCAGCCCGGCCAGTCGGAACGCCCGCCCGCCCTGCCGCGGGGTCTCCACCCCGGCGCCGAGCCGGCTCTGCAGCAGCGCGCAGACGCCGCTGTTGGTCGCGTAGACCGCCGCCACCGTCCAGCGCGGGGCGTCGGTGTGGGCGCTCAGCCAGATCGGCAGCAGCAGCGAGACGGTCTGGTACTGCAGCCCGATGGCGCTGTACATCGCCACGAAGGACACGTACGGCCGGTCGGCCAGCACCGACCACCGCCGGTGCTCCGCGGGCCGGGGCAGCGGGCGGTAGTTCGGGACGGCCAGGAACGCGATCAGTCCCGCACCGGCGAAGCTGGCGGCGTTGGCGAGGATCAGCGCGGTGTAGGCGGCGCGGGTGTCCAGCTGGATGGCGACGGCCGCGCCCAGGGTGCCCGCGACCACGCCGAGGTTGACGAACGTACGGAGCCTGGCCCGGAACGCCGCGGGCCGCTCCCCGCCGACCCGAGCGATCAGCGCCCCGCCCGCCGCACCGGCCGCGGTGGCGGCCAGCCGGTCCAGGGTGGCGACGAGGGCGAACGCGAGCCAGCCGTCGATGAGCACGAAGGCCGCCATCGTCACCGCCTGCACGGCCAGCGCCGTCAGCCACACCGTGCGCGGCCCGTACCGGTCGGCCAGGTTCCCCGCCGGTATGCCCGCGGCCAGGCCGCACAGCCCGGCGATCGTCAGCCCGGCCCCGACCTGGGTGGCGGGCAGGTGCACCACCAGCGTGAAGTAGAGGATGGCCGCGGTGTTGAACAGCCCGTTGCCGACCCTGCTGACGAAACTCGCGGCGATCAGTGCCCGCTGCGCACCCGTCCCCGTCCCCCTCCTGATCATGACAAGCAGGCTAACAGAGCCCCCCGCGATCAATCCCGGTGCAACGACCAGCCGTTCTGTGCGACGCTCCCGGCCATGGCTCACACCACCGACGACAAGCGCTACGTCTTCCTCGACCCGGTCAGCTCCGGCGCGGGCCTGGGCTGGATGTTCGTCATCGTGGCGGCCCCGACCGGCGTGATCTACCAGAACCAGGCCGGCGGCCTCACCTGCGCCCAGTACGAGCAGGAGGGCTACCTGATCCCCATCCTCGGCCGCGAGCTGGACGACGAACTGCGGGCGATCTTCGTCCGCGAGCTGAGGAAACAGGGATCGAGCGGCCTCGACTGGCCCGCCGACCTCCTCGACCGCCTACGGGCGGCGGTCGCCTTCTCCGTCTACGCCTCCACCAACCGCGACGACGCCTTCCCCACCCCGCTCGTACTCGACGAGTCCCGCCTCCCCGAGGCCGACGAGGCCTGGGTCCCGGTTCTGACCCCGGACGGCCCCGGCATCCTCGTCTGGGAGAACTCCGACTAGGAGGTCAAATGGTCGAACGCCCCCGCCTTGACACCCCGCAGGAACGCGCGGAGCCCATCGCCCGAGGTCGTGATGACGACCTCGGGCTCGTCACTCTCCCGGATCCTGACACCACCATCGGCGGCTGCGGCGAGATAGACACAGTTGACCGACTCGGAACTGTAACTGGACTTCTGCCAGTGGAGAGCTGACATGGCGCTTCCCCTCAAGAGTCCTTCTCGATACGGGCAATGAGCGTGCATGACCTCGCGGGTACGAGGGTTCACCAACTGCCCATGGCCGTCCAGGGATGTGAACACAGACGGCCCCGCCGCGCGAGAAGCGCAGAGGGGCCCGATGCCACGGGCGGGAGACCTACGTGGCGAATTGGTCGAACTCCCCCGCCTTGACACCCCGCAGGAACGCGCGGAGCCCGTCGGACGAAGTGGCGATGATGACGTCAGGGTCATCGCTCTCACGGATCCTGACGCCACCGCCGGCGACCCCTGCCAGGTAGATACAGTTGGCCGACTCGGAACTGTAGCTGGACTTCTGCCAGTTGAGAGCTGACATCGTGCTTCCCCTCATGAGTCCTTCTTGGACGGGCTATAAGATCACGGAACCTCACAGGGCTTGCGAACTACGCGGCGAGGTGGTCGAACTCCCCCGCCTTGACACCCCGCAGGAACGCGCGGAGCCCGTCGCACGAGGTGACGATGATGACGTCAGGGTCGTCACTCTCACGGATCCTGACGCCACCATCAGCGGCCCCTGAGACGTATATGCAGTTGGCGGCGTCGCCGCTGTATGACGACTTCTGCCAGTTGTGAACGGCCATACTCGATCCTGTCTCAGATGCTCCGGGCGACGCTGCGGATGAGGTCTCGGGAGGCATCGGCCTTGAGCGCGCTCTCCTCCAACCGATCCATGACAGCCCGATATTTGACCAACTGCGGCTCGGTGTCGATGAACTCGGACCTGTCTCCATCGACCTGGACACTGTCCAGTCGTTCGACCTCTGCGCTGAAGTAGACGATCCCGGCGCCGGAGCTGGGGTAGCTGCCGGTACCGAACGGGATCACCTTCAGATCGACGTGGGGCTGCTCACTCGCGGTCAGCAGGTGTTCCAGCTGTTCACGGGCGACGTTCGGACCGCCGAAGCCCACTCGCAGGGCGGCCTCGTGAACGACGGCGGCCAGCGGAATCGGCCGCTCGCCGTAGAGCACTGCCTGCCGCTTGATGCGATGGGAGACGAGGTGTTCCACTTCCGGCGGCGAGAGGGGTGGGACGACGTCGCGAAAGAGCGCGCGAGCGTGTTCCAGGGTCTGAAGAAGCCCAGGGATGTGAATCGCCGAAGCGATCCGCATCGATTGCGCATGATGTTCGAGTTCGGCCAGGTCGAGCGCTCCGGCCGGGAGGATCTCGCGGTACTCCTCCCACCAACCCCGGGTGCGGCCGCCGGTCATGTGGGTCAGCGCCTCGATCAGGGCGTCGTCCGCGCAGCCGTAGAGGCGTGCCAGGGCTCGCACCCGGTCCGCGCTGACGGGGTATCCGCCGGATTCGATGTTGCTGATCCGGGACTGCTGGGTGCCGTGCAACTCCCCGGCCCGCGTGACCGACAGCCCTGCCTGCTCGCGCAGCCGGCGCAGCTCCGCGCCGAGCCGTCGCTGCCGGATGCTCGGCGGAATCTTGCTGGGCGGCATCCGATGTTCCTTTCCCTGCTCGCCCTTCACTCCATGGAGTGGAAGTGCCATGAATCCCTCGATAGCGGTGGACTACATACTACCGACTGGCTACTTTTGATTCTGCGTCAGCTGACACCCCACCGGCCCTTCCGGCGCCAGTGGGGCGGCCAACTCCCCTTCACATAGGAGACTTCCATGACCGCCGCGCCGTCGCCAAACCCCCACATCCCCTTCGACCAGGAGCTGTACGCTCTCGTGCTCGACACCGCACCCCGGCTCTTCGCCGTCGTCCAGGTGTGCGACGAGGGCCACCCGGACGCCGACGGATGGGTCGTGGCCTGGGGGCTCGCCGACCACACCGGGCCGGCGCACGTGATCAGCCTCGACGGCCGGGCCCGTCTCACCCTCGCCTCGCCCGAGCGCGCCCTGCGCCACTACCCCCAGCAGTCGGGGATCACCACCCGCCTCATCTGGCTCACCCAACCCACCACCGCCGCCCAAGCCGCCTGAACCCCGGCCTCCGCACAGGAAGTCGGGCCGTCCGACTTCCTGTACAGCACGCGAGCCAGGAGTCCACCCCGCCCTACGCCCCCGCCTGCTGGTAGAGCGTCACCAGGAGGCCGTGCACCGGCTCACCCTCCGGATCCTCCTCCGCCTCGTCGACCAGTGCGGCCAGCGCCTCGGCGAGCCGGGCCGCCTTGGCGGGGCTGAGCCGGAGGTGGCGCAGGGTCATGAGGTGGTCGACGGGTGAGCGGTCCAACTCCTGGGCGACGGCGCCGAACAGCGCGGCCGTGCCCTCGGCCTGCGGTTCGGCGACGTGGAGTCGCTCGGCGGTCCGCCGGTAGTACTTCTCGGTGCCGCCGCGTACCCGTCGCGTTCCCGCGGCCTGGACGAGTCCCGCCTCGCACAGCACCCTGAGGTGGTGGGAGACGCTGCCCTTGTTCGCTCCCAGCTGTGCGGCGAGCCGGCTGATCGTCGACGGCCGGGTGCTCAGGGCGAAGAGCAGGCGCTGGCGCAGGGGGTGGGCGAGGGCGGTGTGCTGCCGGGGCGTGCTGATCTGCTGGACGCTCTCGTCCGGTTGGTGGCTCACCAGATCAAGCGTTAAGTACGTTTGACGCTTTGGCAAGCCGCTGGTCTACTCCCTCCCATGACCTCCACCACATCGTCACCCGCGCTGGACACCGCCGCCGTCGTCGAGTCGATCGCCGACCTGGTCCACGAGAACTACGTCTTCCCCGATGCCGCCCGGCAACTGGCGGCCCTGCTGCGGCGCCGGAGTGCCGAGGGCTCCTACCGGGCCGAATCCGCTGAGGAGTTGGCGGAAGCGGTCACCGCGGACCTGCGGTCCGTCAACGGCGACCTGCACCTGGCCCTCAAGCACCACGCCGTGCCGGTGCCGCGTGAGCGGGGCGCGGCGGTACTCGCCGCGATGCGGAGGGACTTCGACGCCTCACTGAGCGGGGTTCCGCGCGTGGAACTCCTGGACCGCGGCGTCGCGGTCCTGGAGATCGGGCCCAAGACGTTCCCGCTGGACTGGGCGGCGCAGCCGCTGGCCGCGGCGCTCTCCCTGGTGGCCCCCGCCCGCGCCCTGATCCTGGACCTGCGCCGCAACACCGGTGGCGACCCGGACACGGTCGCCTTCATCTGCGGCTACCTGCTCGACGGCCGCACCCACCTCAACACCATGCTCTCGCAGCAGGGGGAGGTGGCCAAGCAGTCCTGGACGCCCCCGTACGTACCGGGCGCCCGCTTCGGCGCCGGCAAGCCGCTCTACGTGCTGACGAGCGGAAACACCTTCTCCGCGGCCGAGGAACTCGCCTACGACCTGCAGCAGCTCGGGCGCGCCGAGGTCGTCGGGGAGGCCACCCGGGGCGGCGCGCACCCGCGCGACGGCTGGACGGTGCACCCGCACCTGGAGCTCAGCGTGCCCGTCGCCCGCGCGGTCAACCCGGTCTCGGGCACCAACTGGGAGGGCACCGGCGTCCGGCCCGACGTGCCGTGCGACGCCGAGGCGGCGCTCGACCGCGCGCTGTCCCTGGCCGTGGCGCGCCTGACCTGAGCGCGTCAGTCGACGGCACGCCCAGACCGACGGTCCGACGACCGGAACGCAACGCTCTAGCCCGGCCCCGCCCCCACCGGCTGCCGCGCGGCCCCGTGGAACACCTGCCGCGCGTGCCACTCCCGGTGCCGGTCCGCCACCGACGGCGCGCCCGCCTGCGGACCGATCAGCGGACGCCCGGCCAGTGAGAGCACCTGCCGCCGACTGGCCTCACTGCGGCCCACGAAACGCTGGGAGACCAGGATCCGGCGCTCCTCCCCCAAGCCCAGGACGCCCTTGTCGAACAGCTTGTGGTGCAGCGAGCACAGGCACAGCCCGTTGTCGACCTCGTCCGGCCCCTGGTGCGACCACCACCGCACATGCGCCGCCTCCAGCCCGACCACGCTCGCCCCGAGGGCCCCGTCGTAACCGCAGAACGCGCACTGGAACTCGTAGGCGGTCAGTATCAGTTCACGCATCCGCCGGTCCCGCTGCCGCCGCGCGGCGAGCTCCACCCCGGTCTCCGCCCGCTCCAGGTCGAGACCGACCGCCTCGCACAACTCGGCGTGCAGGGACGTCGGGAAGTGCGCGTCCAGCAACACCCGGGCCAACCGCCCCAACAGTGCCGGCTCCTCCCCGAGCGCCTCCCGCAACCCGGACGCCAGCATCCCGGCGGCCCCACTCGCCCGAAGCAGCCCGACCCCGCTGCCCGGGCTCCCCGGCCCCCGATCGGTCCGCACCTCCCACACCCCGTCGCTCACCAGGTGGTGGAACGGGTACGCGGGAGTCGTCGCATGCGACGGCCCGTACTCGACGAGCAGCCGCTTCAGCTCCTCCTCGACCACGCTGTAGCGCAACTCCCCACCCGCGTCCCGCTGGTAGCAGCCCAGGGCATAGAGCAACAACAACGGCTTGTGCGGCGCCCGCACCCCGTTGCCCGTCCAACGCCTCAGCCCCGCCACCCGATCGAGCCAATCCATGCGAGCCACCCTATTTCCCGGCGCACACGGTGGAGCATCACGCAGGACTCCCCCACCAGCCGGGCACCACCACCCACCTCATCCGGCTCCCCCAGCCCACCACCACCGCCCAAGCCACCTGGCCCGACCGTCGCGCAGGAAGTCGGCCCATCCGACTTCCTGCGCAGAAGCCCAGCCACTCGTCATCCCGTTCCGCTGCGCCCACTCCCGTCCGCTCGTTAGTGTGAAAACCAGGGCTATACGGGAGGGCATGGGGTGGGTGGCTATATCTCGGAGCCGGAGCGGCTCCCCGTGGCAGCAGGCAAGCTGGAGGAGGGAGCGGACAAGCTCTCGCAGGCGAACACGGGCTTCGGCGAATCGGCGGCGGCCGCGACCCGCCACAGCGAATGGACCATCGGCTCATCCCTTGACCCGTGCACCAGCCACTGGTCCGCGGAAACCGGCAAGATCACCGACGCGATGAGGAAACTCGCCGAGGGCCTCCGGACGACCGCCACCAACTATCACGGGCAGGAAGCCGCCGTCGCGGAGCAACTGCAGCGCGCCGTCGACCTGCTGGAGGGCAAGAACTGATGCCGTCCGTCTACGCCGAGGATCCCGACGGCCGCCGAAAGGTCGCCGAACCCGTTCATGAGCGACGCTTCGCCCAGCCGGTCACCCTGCAACAGATTCGATCCTGCGACCCCGAGGCGTTTCACCGGGCGGCCGAGGAGTGGGACAAGGTCGGGACGGCGCTAGGCTCCGCCCGGTTCATCGCCGTCGATGTCCTCTCCACCCTCCAGGAGGGCTGGAGCGGCGACGCCGCGAATCTCGGACGCCGGGCACTCGCCGACCTGACCGATGAAATGTCCATCGCCGAGCAGGAGATGGAGGCCGCACGGCTGACCCTGACGAATGCCGCCACCGGCCTGGCCCTCGCCCGTCGCTGGGTGGCCGAAGCAGACGATCTCGCCCGCGCCAACGACCTCACAATCAAGGACGACGGCGACATCGGCTACCCGGCATGGCTGAGCAGGAGCAACGACCCGGAGAGCGAGGGCGAGTCCCGACGCCTGGCCACGGTCGCCGGAGACATCCGTAATCTGTTGACGGCCGCCCTCAAGTACGCGTCCGATGTCAGCAACACGGCCGGGCACGAGCTGGATCGCATCGACGCCGCGGTGAAGTACCGCCACCTCGACGACTGGACGAAGCGGGTGGTGGGCGAGGATCTGGCCGGCGCGCGCGACCTGACGAAGGTCTTCGGCGGCGAGGGCGGAGTGCTGCTGCCGCCCGACCCGTACGACCGGGGCGCGGGCGACTACGACACGGAGACGCCGACCGACCAGGACCGCAAGCTGGCGGCCACCCTGGGGGCCGGGGTCGCCGGCATGCCGTTCGCAACCGGGGGCACCAATGCCAGCGCCAACATGGCTCACTACCTCTCCGGCACGGGTGAGCCGCTGAACCTGAACGTCGAGGACATGCTGAAGGACATCCCCGACTTCCAGCAGAGCGTGAGCACCACCCTGGACGGCAACCTCCCGGGCTGGCAGGCCGAGGCCCTGGCGGAGTACCGGCGCACCGGCAAACCGGTCGCGCTGGTCCAGCAGACCGGTTGGCAACCCATGTCCGCGACTCCGGACAGCAGCAAGGACTGGTTCTACGCGGTCGGCTCCTTCCATTACAACACCGAGGCGAAGATCGAGGTCAGGCCGACATCACCCGGAGCTCCACCGGAGGTGACCGTCACCTACCGGACGAATGTTCGCGACCGGTACAACTGGGACAACGGGAAGAGCACCGATGTACCAGGGGTGGGACAGGTGACCGACCGCGACATCCAACGCCTCCACCGCACCGGTCTGGCCCGGGAGTTCGACATGGGAGGCGCCAGCAAGGCCAGGACCAGGAAGCTCTGACGTGACGCCCGGACATTCCGGTGTCGGGCCGTGGAGACGTCGGTTCCTCGGTGCGTTCCTCGCGGCCTGTGTCCTGATCACCGTGGGGTGCGTCTGGTGGGGCGTGGCCGCGTTCCAGCGGTTCGGCCGTCCGCCGGAGACCGATGTCGACCGTGCGGAGCGGGTGGCGGGCCTGCACTTCGAGCAGCATCCGCAGAAGGGGCGGTACTACATCCCTGCGGCCGCCGTGCTGTCCCGTGCGGCCGACGGGGTGCCGGTCGCCTACCTGCACTACTCGCTCGGTGGCGGGGACGACGCCGGCATCGGCGACTTCCTCCGCACCTACGACCTGCCGCTGCCCGGCACCTCCACCCCACTGCCGGCGGACCTGCGGGCCGCCCTGCCCGGTGACGAGCCGGCAGCGGGCCTGCTGTTGCCGGACGGGCGGGCGGGGCGGCAGATCTTCGTGGTGGAGCGGTCCTCCGGGCGCGGGGGCGCGGCCGAGGTGTACGTGCGGGCCACCGGCCCGTAAGCCGAGGCCCTACACGGCGGCCGGGGATTCCCCCGGCGGGCAAGGGCCCGCCGCGCCGGGCAGCGCGGCGGGCCCTCGGAGGCTACCGCCGGCCGGCGCCAGCCCGCTCCCGGGCGTCGGTGTCCTCGCCCTGGTCGTCGGAGTCCCCCCAGCCGTCGCTGCGGTCCCGGTACAGCGTGAACCGGTCGTACAGCACCGGTGTCGGCAGCGGGTTGGCGGCCGTGGCGGGCACCGAGTGGTAGTAGGAGACGGTGATGGTGGTGCGGCCGCCGGGCAGTTGCCCCGGGTCGACGTCGAACACGGCGACGCCGTACGGGTACTTGGTGTCCGGGTCGGTGACGGCGGACCAGTGGGCCTTCTCCTTGGCGTCCGGGTCGGCCTTGAAGGTGAGGCGCTGGGTGCGGACGGCGGCCTCGCGGACGCCGTCCTGGTCGGCCGGCAGGTAGACGTCGTCGTGGCCGGCCGTGCCGCCGCCGCCGAGGATCAGGTGGACGGTCCCCTGGGAGGTGTCGATCTGCCGCAGGTCGTCGTCGACGACGGCGGGGGTGAGCAGTCCACCGGGCTCGGTGCCGCGGACGGGGTGGGTGCGCTCGTAGTCGTGGTCGTGGCCGGCCAGTACGAGGTCGACCGAGTAGCGGTCGAGCAGCGGGAGCAGCTTCTCGCGGATGCCCATGTCGCCGCCGTGGCTGGCGGCGGAGCTGGACATCGCGAACTGGTGCAGGTTGACCACGATCCAGTCGACCGCACTGCCGCCCCGGGCCCGGGACAGCAGCCGTTCCAGCCAACGGAGTTGGGCGCCTTCGCTGTAGTCGCTGATGTAGATGGACTGCCCGGTGGCCGGGTCGAGGCTGGCATCGTCCTCGACCGCGATCTCGTTGCCGTCGAGGCTGACGAACAGCACCGAACCGACCTGGAAGCCGTACCAGTTGCCGCAGTGGTCGCGGGTGCCGTTGTCGGGCAGTTCGAAGCGGGTCAGGTAGGACGCGTACCCGAGGTCGCCGCCGCCGGCCTCGACCTCGTGGTTGCCGGGGGCGGGCATCCAGGGCCGGTTGGCGGCGGACTTGGCCATGTTGTTCATGAACGCGTTCCAGGCCTGCGGCTGGAGTTGCGGGTTGTTGTTGGCGTACGCGAGGTCGCCGTTGAGCAGGTGGAACAGCGGGGTGAACTGCTCGACCTGGCGGACGGCGGCGGCACCGTGGATGGACGACTTCTGGAACACGTTGTCGCCGGTGCCGAGGTCGCCGAAGCTGGTGAACCGGAAGGCGGCGCGGCCGCGGGCGGGCGCGGTGCGGAAGGTGCCGCGGACGGGCTGGGCGCCGTCGTGGAGCACCTCGTAGACGTAGGTGGTGTCGGGGCGCAGTCCGTCCAGCCGGGCGTGGTGGGTGAAGGTCTCGACCTGGTTGAGCCCGTCGACGTAGCTGCGGCTGTCGGCGTCGACGCTGTGGCCGGCGCCGCCGCGCGGGGTGCCGATGCGGACCCGGGGGCGGCTGACGGAGGCGGCCGTCGCCCAGGACACGGTCATCTGCCGGGAGGGCTCGTTGCCCCACTGGAGGTGGATCTGTTCCGGTCCGGGGGTGCCGGCGACGGCCGGCTGGGTCCACAGCAGGGTGGAGGCGGGCAGCGCGGCGAGCGCGCCGACCGCCGTACCCGTCCGAAGGACCGTTCTGCGCGAAGGGTGTACCACTGCCGCCTCCTGGGGCTCCGAGAATCGCCCAGGAGGCTCCCAGCCGGAGCCCACGGTCACACCAAGACGCACCGTGCGGACGGCGAACGGGAGTTGAACGATGGTCCACACCGGTGAATCCGCCGCCCGGCCCGGCCCGGCAGGCCGACAAGCGAGCAGCCGACAGGCGAGCAGGCCGGCAGGCGACCAGGCCAGCGGGCCAACAGGCCAACAGGCCGGTGCCGGTCAGCGGCCCGCGGCCACCCCCGGCAGACCGGTGGCCACCCCGTCCAGCACGTGCGAGCAGACGCAGTCCCGCTCGGCGGGCAGGGCCTCCAGGGCCTTGAACAGCACCGTGCGCAGCCGGTCGACGTTGCCGGAGAAGACCTCCAGTACCTCGGTGTGGGTGACGCCGTCGCCGGTCTCGATGCCGGCGTCGTGGTCGGTGAC
>NZ_MECK01000049.1 GCF_014596465.1 Streptomyces sp. CBMA123
GGCGCCGGCGAGCCGCCGGGGCCGCTTCCGCGCCGCGCCGTCGTCGTCGCCGCCGCCGTCGCCATCGCCGTCGTCGTTCCGTGCCGTGACCACCGACCACCTCCAGCCGCCCGGGGATCCTCCGGGCGCAGCCCGCGCGGGAGGTAACGGGCGGGCGCCGGTGCTCCGTTCGGCGGTGGAGGACCGGTCGGCCGCAGCCCGCCGGACAGCCAACCACCCGTGGGGAGCCGTCCCGGCGGAACCGCCCGGACCCGGCTCAAGCATCACCCGTACGGCTGCACCCCCGGGCCTCCGGCCGCACCCCGGGCCTCCGGGCCCCGGCCGCACGGCTCACCTGGCGCCACGACGGAACGCCGGTCACCGTCCGGGACTTCACCATCGAACCGGACCGGACCGGGCGCCTCGCCGACCCGGCCGGCGTGGGCCCGCGGCGGGACGCGTCGGCCTTGTCGAGCGCCCGGTGCTGCGCGTGGACGGCCTCGGTCGCGGCAGTTCGAATACGGGTAGGGGTATATTTGCCGGGTCAGTCCATCCACCGGGGGGCCTTGAGAAGGGAGCGCGGCATGTGCCGCCGAATCGCCTGCCGTACCTGCGGGAAGCCGACCTACGCCGGGTGCGGGATGCACGTCGAACAGGTGCTGGCCGGGATCCCCGCGTCCCAGCGGTGCGCCTGCCCGCCGAAGGAGCGGGCCTCCGGCGGCTGGCTCGGGCGGCTGTTCGGCCGCCGCTGACGCCTGGCGCCCACCCCACGGAGAGTCCGCGGCCGCCCCGGCTCGGGTCCGGCACCGTCACGTTCCGGCCCTGGCCGCCGTCACCGCGAAGGCGAGCGCGCCCGTCAGCAGCGCACCGGCGAGCGTGAGGGCCGTCCACAGCCCGAGGGAGTCGACCTGCTCGCCGAGCCCGAGCAGTCGCCAGACGGTGTCCCGCAGTGCCAGTGAGACCGGCAGCGCCAACGCGCCCGCGGTGGCCGCGACCCGGGCGGCCCGCCGCCTCCTCGACGCGGGAGGCGGCGCGGCGAACCGCAGGACGCTGTTGCAGATCATCACGAAGGCGAAGGTGCCGCCCGCGAACACGGCCGTCTCCACCGCGAAGAGCAGCGCCCCGGGCCAGCCCTCGCCGCGGGCCAGTCCCGTGGCGACCAGCAGACCGGCGGCGAGGGCGGCCACGGCGGCGAGCGGGGCGAAGCGCAGGCGCACGAACCCGAGCACGTCGCTGCGGCCGATCAGCGCGGCGAGCGCACGCCCCGTACGCCAGTGGGGGGCGACGAGCAGGTTCGCCAGCGGCGCGAGGTCGTCCAGCCAGTCCCCGCGCTCGGCCCCGCACTCGGCCCCGCGCGCCGGTTCCGGCAGCCGTCGGATCGCCTGGTGCTGGAACATCAGACTCTCGGCCGCCACCCCGGTGAGCGGCAGCAGGGAGGCGATCAGCCAGGGGGTGCCGCCACCCCAGGCGGCGCGGTCCGCCCGCAGGACCACCGCCGCCCAGTCGGTGGCAAGCGTGGCGGCGACGAGCAGCGTGCAGACCCGTGCGGCCCGAAGTACCTGTTCGATCCGGTAGCGCGGCAGTGGCCGGTCACGACGGCACAGCAGCGCCCTCGCCGCGCCGAGCGCGCCGAGCAGGGGGACGAAGAACATGGTGAAGGTCACCACCGCGTCGTACGGGTCGTCCTGCCAGGGGCTGCCTGCCCGCACCACGCGGACCTGGGTCGTCAGGTAGGCGAACAGGGTGAAGGCGGCGGCGCCGGCGGCGGACGTCAGGAGCGCCGCGGTGGCGGCGGGCCGGGCGGGGTGCCCGACTTCCAGATGATCGATCGTCAAGTCATCGCGCATGGCGGCGATAGTACACACCGCGTACTACTTGGCGCGTACTTCGCGGCACGTAGTATGGTGCTCCGTCAGATCGGGAGGAGCGATATGCAAGCCAACGATGCCCAGACACTGGTGCTCTGCGCGCTGGCCGACGGGCCACTGCACGGATACGCCGTCAACACGGCGATCGAGGAGCTGACCGGGCAGCGACTGGGGCCCGGCAGCCTGTACGGGGCGCTGGCCAGGCTGGAGTCGAAGCGGCTGATCGAGCCGCTCGACGGACAGGGCCGCCAGCGCCCGGTGCAGCTCACACCCCTGGGCCGCGAGGTACTGGAACGCGAGCTGCGGGCCATGGCCCGGGTCGCGGACGCGGGACTGCGACGCCTGGGGGTGAACCCGGCGTGAACGAGCGCAGCGAGCGAACCGAGGGAACCGGGCGTTGTGCGAGAGCACGCGACGAGCGCAGCGAGGAGTGGGCATGAGTGCCGTCACCCGAAGCCTGGTCAGGCTCTACCCGGACGCCTTCCGCGAGCGCTGGGGTTCGATGGTGGAGGACGAGGCCCGGGGCGCAGGCTGGAAGTCCTGGCCCAACCTGATCGCGGGCATCGCGGACATGTGGCTGCACCCGGCCGTGTGGCCCGCCGACTCCCCGGCACAGCGGCAGCGGCGGGTGGCCACCATGGGCATCACGGTCGCCCTCGCCGCTTGGTTCCTCAGCCACCTGGCCGCCGAGCAGACCGGCCCGCTGCCCGCCGACGGCGTGCGGAACGGGGTCATGCACGGCTGCACCACCCTGCTGCTGCTCGGCATCGCCCTGGTCGCCCCCCGGCCCCGGCCCACGCCGGCCGCCGCGGTCACGCTGTCGGGCTGGGCGCTCCGCCGCCTCTCCGTACCGACGCTCCTCGGCACCGTCGTGGTCGTCCTGGTGCACAGCGGCGTCGACGCGGACGCCTCGCCGCCGACCCTGCGCAGCGCGGTGATCGCCGCCTGGTGGATCGCCCTCGGCCTCGGGACGATCCAGATCCCCCGGATCTTCACCGGCGTCGGCGCGGACACCGTCGTGCCGCCGGGCGCCGGCCGTCTCCGGGCCGGCGTGTGGACGCTCGCCGGCGCCAGCGCCACCGGCGGCGCGACCATCCTCGGGGTCTCGCTCACCGGTGGCGGCTTCCACCCGCTCGGCGCGGGCATCGGCGTGAGCCTGCTCCTGCTGACGGGGGTGTGCGCGGGCACCCTGCGCGACCTTCGCGACCTGCCATCGGCCGCGTAGCCGCGCGGCACCCACCCGACCAGGGCCCGCCCGAACCGGCGGGCCACCCCCACCCACTTGGACGGCGCTCATGCCCGACCTGCTCCGCTCCCTCTACACCCGCCGCCTGCGCCGCGAGGTCATGGCGGGCCCACGGCCCCGGCACGTCGGGCTGATCATGGACGGCAACCGCCGGTGGGCCCGGCAGGTGGGCATGGCCGACCCGAGCTTCGGACACAAGGCGGGCGCCGAGCACGTCGAAGAGGTGCTCGGCTGGTGCGAAGCCCTGGGGATCGACCACGTCACGGTCTTCGTGTGCTCGACCGAGAACCTCCAGCGCCGAGGCGACACCGAAGTCGCCTACCTGATGCGGCTGATCGAGCAGGTGGTCGCCGATCGCCTCACCCGCCCGGACGCCCACTGGCAGGTCCACCTTGCCGGACTGGCCGACGCTCTGCCCGACAGCACCGCCCGTACGCTCAGGGAGGCCGTCGAGGCCACCCGCACCTGCACCACCGGCGCCCACCTCACCCTGGCGGTCGGCTACGGCGGCCGGCAGGAGGTCGTCGACGCCATGCGCGACCTGATGTACGCGCGGGCCGAAGCGGGCGCGTCGCTGACCGAGGTCGCCGACGCCCTGTCCGTTGACGACATCGCCCCGTACCTGTACACCGCCGGCCGACCGGACCCCGACCTCGTCATCCGCACCAGCGGCGAACAACGGCTGTCGAACTTCCTGCTCTGGCAGAGCGCCTACTCCGAGCTGTACTTCTGCGAGGCCTACTGGCCCGCGTTCCGCGAGGTCGACTTCCTGCGCGCCGTCCGCAGCTTCGCCGCCAGACAGCGGCGCTACGGCGGCTGAGCCGTCGCGCCTCGACCGACCCTCCGGCTTCTGCCGGGCCGCCCCAGCATGTCATCATCTGAAGACATCATTCGATGACATCGGTTGATGACATCCCTCGGTCACCTGTACCCCGGGGTGCCCGGGGGTCGGGTTCCCGCTCCCCGGTTCGGATTCTCGATCTGTGACAAGGGAGGGCGCGTCCATGGAGACCCGAACGGGCCTGTCGACGCGACGTGAGCGGGCCCTGGTGCCCGTGCTGGTGTTCCTCAGCGCCGTGGTGGCGGTGATCAGCAGCCTCGGCGCCCCGATGATCCCGACCATCGCCACCGTCAACCACGTCTCGCTCGCCGAGGCCCAGTGGTCGCTGACCGTCACCATGCTGGTCGGGGCGGTCTCCACCCCGGTGCTCGGGCGCCTCGGCGACGGGCCGGACCGCCGTACGGTCACCCTGGTGGCCGCCGCCGTGGTGGTGCTCGGCAGCGTGCTGGCCGCGCTGCCGCTCGGCTTCTGGTGGCTGATCGCCGGCCGGGCCCTGCAAGGCGTCGGGGTCGGCCTCACACCGCTGGCCATCGCCACCGCACGGGACGCCCTGCCGGCCGAGAAGTCCCGCTCGGCGGTCGCGCTGCTGTCGATCACCACCGTGGCCGGCGTCGGCCTGGGCTACCCGGTCACCGGGCTGATCGCCCAGTCCTTCGGCATCCACGCGGGCTTCTGGTTCGGCGCCGTGATCAGCGGTCTGGCCCTGGTGCTCGCCGCCCTCGTCCTGCCCCGCGCCACGCACCGCGAGCGGCGCCCGCTGGACGTGGTCGGCACCGTCCTGCTCAGCCTCGCCCTGGTCGGACTGCTGCTGGTGCTCAGCGAGGGCGAGAGCTGGGGCTGGGCCGGCGGCCGGCTGTGGACGGTCGCGGGGCTCTCGCTGCTGCTGCTCGCCGGCTGGATCCGGCACGAGCTGCGCACCCCCCACCCGCTGGTCGACCTGCGCAGCCTCGGCAACCCCATCGTGCTGACCGCCGACGTGGCCGGCCTGGTCGGCGGCATCGGGATGTACCTGCTGATCTCCCTGGTGATCCGCTACGTCCAGACCCCGACCAGCACCGGCTACGGCCTGGGCGCCTCGGTCGTCGTGGCCGGGCTGGTACTGCTGCCCTTCTCCGCGGCCAGCCTGGCGTCCAGCAAGATGCTGCCGGTCCTCACCCGCCGCGCCTCCTCCGCCCTGGTCCTGCCGATCGGCTGCGCCGTCTCGCTGGGCTCGGTGCTGTTCTTCCTGCTCGCCCGCGACCAGCTGTGGGAGCACCTGGTCGTGATGGCGCTCGCCGGCCTCGGGGTCGGCTGCACCTTCGCGGTGATGCCGGGGCTGATCGTCACCGCGGTGCCCGCCCACGAGGTCGGCAGCGCCGTCAGCTTCAACCAGCTGCTGCGCACCATCGGCTACTCCACCGGCAGCGCGCTGTGCGGCGCCGTGCTCCAGGCGCACACCGCGCCGGGGCGGCTGCTGCCCGCCGACAGCGGCTACCGGGACGCGGCGCTGATCGGCTGCGTGGTCTGGGTGGTGATCGGCGTGACTACGATCGTCCTGCCACGGCTCAGTGCCGCGGGCGCCGCCCGGAACAACGGTGTGCGAGTGGACGAGGAGCTGATGGTGGAAGAGAGCATCGCCGACGCCGTGGCCGGCGAGAGCGAGGTACCCGTGCTGCGGGCGGAGTCCGACCGGTGAGCGCGCCGGCCGACGGGACCGCCGGGACGGAGCCCGCACCGCCCCGGCGCCGGGACGCCGCCCGCAGCCGCGAACTGCTGATCCGGGCGGCCCTGGAACTCTTCGCCGAACGCGGCTACGACCGCACCACCACCCGGGAGATCGGCGAACGGGCCGGGGTGGACCCGGCGTTGATCGCCCGCTACTTCGGCGGCAAGACCCAGCTCTACCTGGCCACCGTCCGGCTCGAACTGGGCGACGAGGCACCGGCCGACCTGCTGGAGGAGGAGCGGCTGCGCACCCTGCTGGTGCGGCTCACCCAGCGCGGCCCCGGCCCCTCCTTCCAGGCCGCGGTGACGCCCGGCGACAACACCGAGGTGCAGCAGGCCTCCCGCACCTACCTCTACGAGCGGATGGTGCACCCGCTGCACGAGCGCTTCGCCGCCGAGGAGGTGGACCGGCCGCAGCTGCGGGCCGAGCTGGCCACGGCGGCCTTCGCCGGGGTCATCCTGGCCCGCTCCAGCGGGGCGTTCACCGAACTCGCGGCGGCCGACCTCGAGGAACTGCTGCCGCTGCTGCGGAAGCTGCTGGCCGCGAGCCGGCCCGGCTGACACCGCCTTCGAACGGCGACCACGCGCACCGGACGCTCCGGCGCGCGTGGTCGCCGTTCGCGCTCAGCCCTTCCAGGGCCGGGCGAACTCGTGCAGCGCCGCCACCGCGGCCGGGGCGAGCGCGTGGTCGTCGACCGGTGTGCCGGCCGGGTGCAGGAAGTGGTCCACGCCGTCCAGGGTGCGCAGGCCCGGGCCGGTGGTGTGCGCCCGGGCCAGGGCGTCGAGCAGCGGCGGCACGCTCGCGCACGGCACGTTGGTGTCGGCGGTGCCGCAGGTGACGGTGACCCTGGTGCCGGGGCGGACCTCCCGGGCGGCGTCCGCCGGGTAGACCGCGTCGTCACTGCGGACGAAACGGGCGTTGTTCGGGCCGAACAGCGCGTTCAGCAGCCCGGCGAGCGGCGGCAGCAGGGCGCCGGTGTCGGCGGGGCGCCCGGCCCGGAAGTCCGCGACGGCGGCGGCCACGCCGGCCTTGTTCGCCCGCGCCACCTCCTCGGTGAGCTGCCCGGCCGTGACCGCCTGGTCCAGCTGGCCGTCGAGCTGGGTGGTCAGCAGGTCCAGCAGGCGCTGGTCCTGCGGGGCCAGCAGCGCCAGGCCGGCCGGCGCGGGCCGGACCGTACGGGCGACCAGCAGGGCCTGCAGCCCGCCCTCGCTGTGACCGACCACCAGCATCGCGTGCCGGTCGGCCTCCGGCTGATCCCGCAGGGTGGCGTAGGCCGCGGCCGCCTGGCGGGTGAAGGCGGGCAGGTCGAGCCGGCCCGGGTCGCCCTGGTAGGCGCCGGCTCCGGTGCGGCCGGTGAAGTACTTGTCGAAGCGCAGCGTCATCACGCCGTCGGTGCCGAGGGTGTCGGCGACCGCCCCCAGGGGGCCCGGGGTGAGCGAGGGCGGCTCGTCGCCGTTGCGGTCGGTCGGACCGCTGCCGGGCAGCAGCAGGGCGGCGGGCAGCCGGTGCCCGGCCCGGTGGGCGGGGACGTGCAGGGTGCCGTAGGCGGTGGTGCCGTCCGCGGTGAAGCTGATCTCGCGGTCGGCCGCGGGCACCATCGCCCCCGGTTCGGCCGCGCCGGCGGCGGGCGCGGCCAGGCCCGTCGCGGTCAGTGCGGCGAGCAGGACGGCGGCAGCCGAGGAACGCCAACGCATGTCTTCCCCCTGGAAGTTGAAGTACGACCTGCGCCGCCCAGGCTACGACCGGGCCCACACCGGGACCGGACCCGGGGCCCACCCCTGACGCACCTTCACCTCGCACCCCCGCCCGGACCCGCCGCGGCAGCCGCCCGGTCGGTCCGGATCCCCGAACGGTCTTGACCTCAAGTCGGCTTGAGGCCCTATCGTCGACCGCGTGATCTTCACCGAAACAGAACGCGCCTACCTCACCGCCCAGTTGCTGGCCCGCCTGGCCACCACCGGACCGGACGGCTCCCCGCAGGTCCGCCCGGTCGGCTTCCGGCTCAACGAGGACGGCACCATCGACATCGGCGGGCCCGACATGGCCCGCAGCCAGAAGTACCGCAACGCAGCCGCCCGTCCCGAAGTCTCCGTACTGGTCGACGACATGGCACCGGACGACGACCCGGTGGCGTCCGGCTGGGGGCGCGGTATCGAGATCAGGGGCCGGGCCGAGGTGTTGGCCGTGGACGTGCCCCCGGTGGCGCCCGACCGCTTCAGCAAGGACATCGTCCGGGTCCACCCCCGGCGGATCATCACCTGGAACCTGGAGGCGCTGGGGAGCAGCTCCCGCACCGTCGAGTGATCGGGGCGGCCCCTCCCGCTACTCGCCCTCCCCCTTGCTCAGGGCCTGTTGCCGGTGTTCACGGGGTGAGAGCCCGTAGGCGGCGCGGAAGGCGCGGCTGAAGTCGTCGGCGCGGGGCAGGCCCCAGCGGGTGGCGACGGCGTGGACCGGGGTGGTGCGGTGGGCGGGGTCGGCGAGGTCGCGGCGGGCGCGTTCCAGGCGTTCGGCGCGGATCCAGGCGGCGAGGGTGGTGCCCTGGGACTGCCGGGTGAAGACCCGGTGGAGGTGGCTGACGGAGACGTGGTGGGCGGCGGCGATCACGGCCGGGGTGAGTTCGGGGTCGTGGAGGTTGCGGCGGGCGAAGGCCCGGACGTGCTCCGCGAGGGCCCGGTGCCGGGCCTCGTCCGGCAGCTCGGTCTCGGCGTCCAGCTCCCCGGCCACCCAGGCGGCCACCAGGTCGACCGCGACCGCGCCCAGCCGGTCCGCCGCGGCCGGCCCCAGGGCGGCGGCCTGCCGGTCCAGCCCGACCAGGAACTGCGCCAACAGCGCCGCCGAACCCTCCTGGGCGGAGAACGCCCGGCCCAGCAGGTTCCGCAACCGGTGCGGCGGCAGCGGCAGCAGCGACACCGGGAAGTCGATGCCCACACCGGAGGTCCGGGGTTCCGTCCCCGAAGCGGCCGGGCTGCCGAAGGCCCGCAGGTCGTACGGGTGCGAGCTGTCGACCAGGTGCAGGTCCCCCGGTCGGAGCGTCTCCGTCCGGCCTTCCCCCCGGGTCAGCGCCATGCTGCCCTGCTGTAGGAAGGACAGGTGGTAGACGCCCTCGTCCGATCGCCGCACCATGCGCTCCGTCCGCCGGAACCGCACCGGCGGGAACGACGTCCCGAGCAGGACCACCCGCCCCAGCTCGGACCGCCTCAGCTCCGCGCGGAAGTCATCGGCGTGGGCGCTGGTCGCGTCACACGCCCTGGTCCGCTCCAGCAGCTCCCGCCAGCAGTCGAACCGCTCCCGCGCGGGCACCTCCTCGCCGCGGAACACGGCGGTTCCCATCTCTTCGGTCATTCTCGGCCCCTTCAGGCTCCTCCCCCATCGTCGACGAACCGTCTGCTCACCCCGCCGGACGGGGCTCCGGACCGTCGTCGGTCTCGGTCCGGTCGGGCGAGGCCTTGTCGGGCCAGGCCTTGTCGGGCCAGGCCTTGTCGGGCGGGGTCGTGCCGAGCGGGGCCTTGTCGAGCGAGGTCGTGCCGAACGGGGCCTTGTCGAACGGGGCCTGGTCGACCGACACCGCCGGCTCCACGGCCGCTGCCGCCTCGTCCACCGCCGGGTCGGCCTGCTCGATCCGGCTCAGCAGCCGGGCGACGGCGTCGGTGCGCTCGCGCAGCGCCACGACGTGCTCCGCCCGGTCGGGCTCCGCCACCGTCTCGGCGGGCCGCACCGGGATGCCACGGCGTCGGGCGGTCGCGATCAGGCTCTCGCCGGCCTGGCCGACGATGACCAGCGTGGCGGCGGCGAAGCAGCCCGCGTCCAGGGTGCGCGGCCGGCCGAGCAGACCGCGGTGGACGATCTGGGCCGGTACGGTCAGCTCGTCCAACCGCTGGTCGACCGAACCGCGTTCGAGCGCCGCGAGGACGACGGTGGCCAGCGCCTCCCCCGCCTTGGTGACGGCCCACTTGCGGCCGGGCACGGGCGGGAGGAACTCGCGGATCCGGTCCACGTCCTGCTCCAGGGCACTGGTCGTCAGCACCTCGAAGGCGTTGCGGGTGCGGATCTCGACGACCTTGTCCCACTCGACCTCCTCACCGTCGAACCCGGCCCGCGCCGGCCCGAGGTGCACCGCGCCGTAGCCGTCGAGCAGCCCGAGCAGCTTGTGCGCCACGGCCGGTGTCCGGGGGTGACGGCCGATCAGCGTGCCCAGCGACAGCTTCCACGGCTCGGCGACCGGAACCGCCGGCGGCGCGACCGAGCCCAGCGCCGCCAGCGCCCACCGCCCACCCGCCGCGGACCGCCCGCCCCGCAGCACCGCCTGCCGCCCGGCCTCACCCAGCTCGGCCGCCGCCCCCACCAGCCGCCCCAGACCGCCCGCCCACTCGACCCTGCCCACCCGCCCGACCTCTCCTCGCCTCGGGGAACCCACAGGTCGGACATGGTACGACCGCCTCCCCGAGCGGCGCCCGGCGCCTCCCCCCCCCCGCCGGTTCAGGGTCCGCTCGGGGGGCGAGGGTCAGGAGGTGGTGCGGACCGGGAAGCCGGTGGGACGGCCCTGGGCCTTCAGCCAGCCGAGCACCTGACCGAGGGCGTCGACGGTCTGCTGGCGGTCGCCGCCGCCGTCGTGGAACAGGACGGTCGGACCGTTCGGGATCTCCTTCTTGACCGTCTCGACGATGGCGGCCGTGCCGGGCTTCTCGAAGTCCTTCGAGTCGACGTTCCAGCCGAGCGGACGCATCCCGTTCGCGGCGGCGATCCGCCGGCTGTCCGGGGTGAACGAGCCGCCGGGCGCCCGGTAGTACTGCACGACGCCGGGACTGCCCGCCGCCTCCTCGATCATCTTCTTGGCGTCCAGGATCTCCTTCTCCTGGTAGGCGACGGGCTTCTTGTCCATCGTGGTGTCATGGTGCACGCTGTGGTCGCAGAGCCGGTGACCGGCCGCCAGCACCTCCTTCACCAGCTCGGGGTGGGCCTTGGCCTGCGGCCCGATCATGCAGAACGTCGCCTTCACCCCGTACCGCTTCAGCACGTCCAGGACCTTCGGCGTCCAGACCGGGTCGGGGCCGTCGTCGATGGTGATGTTCACGGCGTTGCCACCGGCCTCGGAGGCGTGGGCGATGCCCTCCGGCACACCCCCCTGCTGTGCGGCGCCGCCACCGGAGCCCTGGGAGCCGTCGTGGTTGTCGGTGGCCGGCTCCTGCTCGTGCGCGGCGCTCTGCTGGGACGCGGGAAACGACCCGGTGACCGGCGGAACCGCCCAGGCGGTCACCGCCACCACGACGACCCCGGCGGCCACCGCCACCCGCGAACGGCCGCCCAGCTTCCCCATGCGCTTCTTGACGTCCATCTACCGTCACTCCCCCGATTGCACCTGCGTGTTCTCCGAGGTCCATGACGTGAATCGAACACGACGGGTTCCCTCCGTTTTACGCGCGTTACCGGGACCCGGGTTCACGCGCGTTACCAGGACCCCGGGACGAACCGTCGACGGCCCCGGTCGGAAAGGCACCGCCGCGCAACTCCCGACCCGCGCGAACCAGCACGGCGGGCCCGGTCCGCACCTCCGCGCACCGGGCCCGTGGAACGTCCTCTCAGGCCTTCCGGAAGGTTCGCCTCGGCGGCCTTCTTCGCCGCGCGGGGCTTCTCCTCCGCCGCCGCTCCGGTGTCATCCTCGGGCGGCCACCGGGCATCCCGTGGTCCTCGGGGCGCACCCGTGCGCGCCGGGCCCGCAGGAACTCGCTCGGCCGGTTCGTGTGCATGGCCACCACCGTAGGGGCAGGCGGCGGAAGGAAGGTGGCCGTGCACCCCCACCCAGCCGGGCCGGTCAATGGTGGTGCTGGAGGTCGACCGGGTTGTCACCGTCGTTCGGCGGGAGGGTGGAGGCGGTGGGGGTCCTCAGGGGGCTCGGGGTGGCCGGGAGGCTCGGGGCCGTGGCGGTGGCCGTGGGCGCCTGGGTCGGGGCCGTGCCGGGGGTGGTAGGCGCCTGGGTCGGGGCCGTGCTGGGGGTGGTGGGCGCCTGGGTCGGGGCCGTGCCGGGGGTGGTAGGCGCCGCCGGGGTGCTTCCGCCGGAGGCGCAGGCGCCGGTGGTGAGGGCGAGCAGCAGAGCGGCTGCCGGGAGGGCGGTGCGTCGGTTCACGGGCGGGTGCCTCCGGTCTCGTGTGGTCCGGCCTTGGACGTCCGCCTCGCCGGGCCGGTTCCGTTGCGCCCACCCAGTAGGATGTAATGCATGCAGAGTACCAGTGACCCTTACGAGCTTCGCCCGGGCCTCCCCACCGTCGAGGTCTTCCGCCGTCTGCGCACCGATGCGGGCCTCTCCGACCGGGCGCCGGAGGCCGTCGCGATCGGCCTGCCCAACAGCTGGTACGGGGTGGTCCTGCACCACGAGGGCGAGCCGATCGGCATGGGCCGGATCATCGGCGACGGCGGCACGGCGTTCCAGATCGTCGACATCTGCGTGCACCCAGCGCACCAGGGGCGCGGACTCGGCAAGCGCATCATGGCAGCGCTCACCGAGGAGTTGGACCGCCGGGCACCCGCGACCGCGTACGTCTCGCTGATCGCGGACGGGCCCGCGCGCCTGCTGTACGAGCGGTTCGGCTTCACGGACGTCGCCCACCACGACTCGATCGGCATGTTCCGGCCGACGGCCGGTCGACCGTGACGTGGCGCGGCTGAGTACCGTCGGGCGCCGCGAGACCCGAGCATGGGGGCCACACCCCGCTTCCGAGGAAGGGCGCCCGACCCGATGAACCACCCGAGCCCGCAGTTCGCCCACCCGACGGCCCATCGGCGCCGGTGGCCGGCGGTGGCCGCCGTCGCGCTGCTGCTGTTCGCGGCCCTGGCGGCGCTGCTCGCCCACCACGGCTGGGCGCCGTACGGCTTCGAGCGGGACGCCAACGACTGGAGCGCGGCCCACCGGCCCCCCGCCGCCCGGGCGGTGGCCGTGGTGGTCACCTCGCTCGGCAACGCCGTGGTGCCCTACCTGCTCGCGCTGGCCGCCGGGGCCGTCGCCGTCCGGGCCCTGCCCGTGCCGCGGCCGTCCCGCCGGGCCGTGCTGCTGTTCTTCGCGCCGGTGCTGTGGCTGATCGCCGGCCAACTGGTGCGGCTGGGGCTGATGCAGGTGTTCGCGCGGCCCCGGCCGCCGCGGATGAACTGGGCGACCGACGCGTCCGGCTTCTCGTTCCCGTCCGGGCACTCGTTCACCTCGGCGGTGTGCGCCGGTCTGCTCGCCCTGGCCATCGCCCGCGCCCGTCCGGGGGCCGCCCGGGCTGCCGTCGTGGGCGCCGTCGTGTTCGCGGTCGCGGTCGGTCTCAGCCGGATCTACCTCGGGGTGCACTGGCCGCTGGACGTCCTCGGCGGCTGGCTGCTGGCCGTCGGGTGGCTCGCCCTCGGCACGGCGGTGGCGCCGCTGTCCGGCCGGCCCGGTTCCTGACCGGGCCGGATGCCCCGACCGATCCTCCGCCGCGCAGCCGCGGTTCGTTGACCGTGGACCCGGCTCCCGCTCCCGCGACCGGGCACGGGGGGCGGGAGCCGGAGGGGCGGTCAGAGCGGCAGGTCCTGCCAGTCGCCGAAGGTGGTGGCCGAGGTGCCCGCGCGGTAGCGGACGCGGCCGTCCGCGCCGATGGCGAAGACGTGGAGGACGCCGCCGCCGTCGACGATCGCGGTCGGGTAGTCCAGCACGGTGCCGCCGAGGTCCTGCCAGGCGCCGTAGCCGGAGTTGGGGGCATTCTGGGCGGTGCTGCTCACGCCGCCGCCGCGGTTGCGCTCGAACAGGACGACCCGCCCGCCGAGGGTCGCCGCGGCCGGCTCGCCCACTCCGCCGTGCCCGCCGAGCGGGGCCGGGGACTGGCTCCACGAACCGCCGGGGCTGGTCTGGTAGCTGACCAGCATCGCGCCGCTGCCGGCCTCGCGGTAGGCGAGTTCGATCCGGCCGTCCTGGTCCAGCGCGGCCTTGGGCGGGCTGGCCGGGCGGGCGCCGGGGATCGGACCGGGGCCGCCGAAGCTGCCGTTCGGGGCGCTCTGCCACCAGCCGAGGACCCCGGTGCGGGTGCCGGCGAAGACCTCGATCGCGCCGACGCCGTTGCGGATCGCGGTGACCGGGTCCTGGAGGTCGGTGCCGCCGAGGTCCGCCCAGGTGGTGGTCCACACCCCGCCCGGGGTGGTCTGCCGGATGCTGCTGAGGCCGCCGCCGCCGTTCTTGACGAACAGCTCCAGGTGCCCGTCCTGGGCGCTCGCGACCACGGGCACGCCGACCTGGTCCTCGTTGCCGAGCCCGGTGTTGGGGTTGCCGTGGTCGGCCCAGCCGTTCCACCACCAGCCGTTGGGGACGCCCTGCGGCAGCGAGATGATGTGGTGGTCGGTCAGGCGGCGGGCGAAGACCTCCAGCCGGCCGTCCGCGTTGGTGCCGACGGCGATGCCCGGTGCCAGCCGCCCGCCCGGGTCGGCCATCCGCACCGGGCCGCCCCAACTGCCGTCCGAGTTGCGCCAGTAGGTGTACGGGGCGCCGGCCCGGACGACGAAGACCTGCGGCCGGCCGTCCTGGTTCAGCCCGGCCCAGGAGGTGCCGCGCGACCAGCGGTAGTACATCCGGGAGAACCAGGCGTCGGAGTAGTTCCCCGAGTGGTCGTGGCCGGCGTACTCGGAGACGACCACGCCCTTGGCGCCGGCCGTCGCCGGGTCGAGGTTCACCGGGGAGTCGCCGATGTTGTAGTCCCGGTAGTTCACCTGGATCAGCGGGCCGCCGTACAACAGGGCGGCCCGGCCGGCGAACGTGGCGGCGGCGACGTGGTCCGAGTGGTCGCCCGAGTAGCGGCTGTCCGGGAGTTCGTCCTGGGCGCGGAGCACCGTCGGCCGGTACGTCACCATCAACTGCCGCAGCACCTCGACGACATCCGCCGCCGTGTAGGTCGACGGCCCGGGCAGCGGGCTGCCGACCGGGACGACGGTGGTGTCGCTGCCGCCGGCCAGCACGCCCCCGAGCCCGGCGTCGTGCAGGTTGAGGAAGATCAGGTGCACCGGCCGGCCCTTGAGGACGTACCGCTCCACCTGCTTGCCGGCGACCGTCCAGGCCTCGGCCGTCCAGTGTCCGACCTCGTCGGTGGCCGGGTCGGTATCGCCGACGCCCGTCATCCGGGAGTACGCGTTGACCGCGCCCATCTGCCGGTTCCAGGTGCGCAGCGGCTCACCGGCGGCGTCCCAGCAGACCGTTGCGCACGGGTCGCCGGTCGCGTTCCCGGCGGTGACGAACACCGTGACGGACGGCGTGCCGTCGGCGAGCGCGTTGGACAGGTCCGGATTCATGAACAGGATGTCGTCGTCCTCGTGCGCGACGACCTGCATGAACAGCGGCCCGGAGTCGGCCGCCAGGGCCGCCCCCGGGGCCGTACCCGTGGCGGCCACCGCGCGGGTCGCGGCCCCCTTGGCCAGGACGGGCGCGGCGAGGGCGGTGAGTGCGACGGTGGTGAGGAGTTGCCGTCGTCCGATGGCCATGTGATTCCCCCCAATTCAAGATCGGCATGTCATCACGCCAGCAGGAGATTAACGTATTGTCAGACGCTCATCACCGTTTACGGCATTACCTGAATACACGTGGCCGAAAACGTCAATTGACTGACGCTCAGGCCATTTCATCCACCCCCCGCCCGTCGATCCCGTTCCGGGACGAACCCTTTTCCCCGCCGGACTTCCCACCGACGGCGAACGACTGATCACCCGCACCCAGGGAGCGGATCCGCGGCACCGGCGAGGACAGCAGCCAGAACAGCGACAACGCACCCCCGACTGCGGCCGTGATCAGCGTGGCCCTGAGCCCGAAGTCGGTGGCGAGCACACCGCCGACGACGGCACCGATCGGACGCACGCCGTAGTTCACGGTGCTGTAGGCACCGGCCACCCGGCTGCGCAACCCGTCCGGGATCACCTCGGCCTGCAGGGAGTTGAGGTTGACGTCGAAGAGCATCACCCCGATTCCGGACAGGAACTCGGAAAGCCCCAGGGCGCCCGCCCGGGCCCAGACCGGACCGCCCGCCATGGCCGCCACGGCGATGGGGGCCGGGAAGAGCACGGCACCCACCACGATGCTGCGCCCCACGCCGATCCGTCGCGAGACCCTCGGGGCGATCACCGCACCCGCCAGGGCTCCGGTCGATCCGATGCCGAAGGCCAGCCCGATCGTTCCTGCGGAGAGGCCCAACTCCCGGTCCGCGAACAGGACGAGCAGGCCGGTGCCCGAGACGAAGGTGAAGAAGTTGACGGTCGCCGCGCAGCCGAGGGTCGCCCGCAGCACGCGGTGACGGACCACGAAGACCAGCCCCTCCCGGGCCCGCTGCCACAGCGGGGGCCCGGCCGGCCCGCCGGGCGGTTCGTCGACCCGGATCGGCCCCAGCAGAGCGGCCGAGACCAGGAAGGACAGTGCGTCGGCGAGCACGGCGACGGGCGCGGTCAGGGCCTGGACGAGGGCGCCGCCCACGGCCGGCCCGAGGACGAAGGAGGCGGACCGGCTGGCGCCGAGCTTGCTGTTCGCGTCGACGTAGGACGAGCGCGGCACGAGGTGGGCGAAGAACGGCGGATAGGCGGTGTTGAACAGCACCGCCGCGGTGCCGGTCAGCAGCGCCACGGCGTACAGCTGGGGAAGCGTCACCGTGCCCAGCAGGTAGACGGCGGGCAGGGTGAGCAGCACGCCCGCACGCAGCAGATCGGCGAGGATCATCAGTCGGCGCTTGTGGGTGCGTTGGTCGACCCAGGCGCCCAGGACGACGGCGAGCAGGTTCGGGGCCCAGGCGAGCGCGGTCAGCCAGGCCACCTGGCCGGCCGAGGCGTGCAGCGCCGCCACGGCGATCAGGGGTAACGCCAGCTCGGATATCCGGTCGCCGACCTGCGACACCGACTGCCCGGCCCAGAACCGGACGAAGCGCCGATCTCGCCACAGGGAGGTCGAAGGCATCGCGTCCTGGGGGGAGTTCACCGAGTTCACTCCGGGTCACCCGCCCGCCGCTCGGGGGCCTCCGGCAGGACGTAGCGCAGCACCCGCACGCCACGGCTGTCGCTCGGGCGCTCGGCCCGGTCGCGCGTCACATAGGGCTCCAGGATGCTCTGGATCCCGTCCTCGATCGCCGCGAGTTCCTCGGGGGACACCACCATCCAGGTGTCGGCCAGCCCGGCGGCCCCGCGCCAGACCTCGTCCAGCTCGGGCTCGGTCTCGGCCATCCACCGGTACGGCAGGTCGGCGGAGCGGGCGAACATCTCCCGGGTCAGCACCCGCGAGGCAGACCGGCCCGCCTCGCCCTCCCCCGCCCCGAACCGGAAGCCCTTGGCCACGGCCTCCCAGCGCCGCTCCCGACGGTCCGCCGCGGCCTCGGCGTCGCGGACCAGCCCGAAGCCGGCCAGGTGGCGCAGGTGCCAGCTGGTCACGGACGGGGTGGCACCGACGTCCGGCGACAGCTGGGTGGCCGTCGCCGGTCCGTGCCGTTGCAGCCGTTCCAGAATCGCCAGCCGCACCGGGTGTGCCAGCGCTCGCATGGCCTTGGGGTCGGTGATCTCGATGTCGCCGAGGCGATTCCCGTGCTCCATAGCGTGAGAGTGTCCTCTCATACTATGTGAGAGTCAACTCTCACGCCTGGAGTGGAAGATGGCCGTACTCCCCCCACCGATCGGACTGTCACATGAACCCGGGCCCACCGCGTTACCTAGGCATGGATCAAGAATCGAGTGCGGGCGCCCAGGGCGAGCCGCCCTGGCCGGAGTTCCCGGCCTTCGTCGCCTCCCGCGCCAGGCATCTGCTGCGGACGGCGTTCCTGCTCACCGGTGGTGACGCCCACCTCGCCGAGGACCTCGTGCAGGAGGCGCTGGGCCGGATCTACGTCAAGTGGCGGAAGGTATCCCGGCTGGAGAACCCCAGCGGCTACGCCCAGACCGTGCTGGTCAACACCTTCCTGTCGTACCGGCGCAAGCGCAGCGCCTCCGAGCGCGTCACCGACGAGTTCCCCGAGGTCGGCGTGCACGACCCGGACCCGGCTCTGCGGCTGACCCTGCTGCGCGCCCTCGCCGAACTCCCCGCGCCGGACCGCGCCGTGCTGGTGCTGCGGTTCTGGGAGGACCGCAGTGTCGAGGAGACGGCCGCCGCCCTGCGGCTGAGCGGCACCGCCGTCCGCACCCGCTGCCGCCGGGCCCTCGCCCGGCTGCGCACCGTGCTGGGCGACGACCTCGCCGCGGCGCTCGGCGATTCGACCGGCACGTACGAACCCGACCCCTCCCCGCAGAAGGCGGTGCTGCGCCATGCCCAGTGACGACGAGTTCGCGGACGCGTTCGCCGACGACTTCGCCCGCGCCCTGCGCGGGGCCGCCGAGCTGGCGCCCGAGCCGGTGCAGCACACCCTGGCCGTCCGGGCCGAGCAGCACGGTCGCCGGTGGCGCCGCCGTCGGCGCACCGCCGTCGCGAGCGCGCTGGTGGTGCTGGTGCTGGCCGGGGGCGGTCTCGCGGCCGCCCGACCGGGCGCGTTCGACCTGGTGGGCCCGGCCGGCCCGGCGGCGCCGAGCCGGCCGACGATGTCCGGGCAGGAGTTGGTGGCGCTGTTCACCGGCCTGCTGCCGAAGGGCACGGTGAAGGAACTCAACAGCGGCCCGCCGCAGAAGGTGGACAAGCACCGGACCGGCGCGATCCTGTTGTTCGACGACGGCGCGGGGGCGAGCATCGTCGAGTTCTCCGCGGAGCGGACCAACCTGGCGCCCGAGGCGGCCGCGGTCTGCATGGACGGTTTCCAGACGCCGCAGGACTCCTGCGACCGGACGGTCCGACCGGACGGCTCCGTGCTGGTGATCGACAAGCTGCGGAACAACCTCACCCAGGGCGGCCGCGAATGGCGGGTCACTTGGGCTGCCCCGGACGGCCGCCGGGTCGGGTTCACCGAGTACAACGGGCAGCCGGCCATCGCCAACCGGCCGAACCCGCCGGTCTCCGACGACACCCAGCTGACCGCCCTGGTCACCTCCCCGGTCTGGGACGAGGTCTTCGCCGCCCTCGCCCCGGTCGAGGGGGCGCCGAAGCCGGGCCGCTCCTCGGCTCCCGAGCCGGCGGCCACCGGCCCGTCGAACGCGGAGCTGCTCACCAAGCTCGTCCCGCTGCTGCCCGCCGGGGCGAAGGTCGAGGGCCAGGACCCCGGGCACGCCGCGCTCACCGTCACCTTCGAGGGCCGCACCAGCATGCTGACGGTCGCGGTCGACCCGCCGTCCCAGCGCGGCCGGGACGAACTGGCGGGCATGGACCGCAACCTCCCGACCCCGCTGGAGGTCCGGGAGAAGCGGCCGGACGGCACGCTGGTCGTCACCAACCGCTTCGGCAACGGCAAGGGCGCGACCAATCCGGTGCTGCACTGGCTGGGCTCCGTGTCCTACCCGGACGGCAGCCAGGTGCGGATCAACGAGTGGAACGGCCCGAACGCCTACACCTTCCAGCCCGGCGATCCGGCGGTCGACGTGGACCGGCTGAAGGCCCTCGCCACCGACCCGGTCTGGCACCCCTGACGGCCGAAGGCCCGTCCCCGAGCCCGGGGACGGGCCGCCGGCCCACTACCGCCGCACCGCGCCGCAGCCCACCGGGGCGCCCGGCGCCCGGTCCGCGCGGCGGGCGTCGAAGTCGGCGAGCCAGCGCGGCGCGTCGCCCGCCGAGGCGTCCCAGCTCGTACCCAGTCCGACGGCGTCCTCCAGGGCGTGGTGCAGGCCCGAGGCCTCCAGCGGGCCGGCCGGTTCGGCGCTCCCGCCCACCAGGGCGACCCGGCCGCGGACCCGGCCCGACGGGGCGGCCCGGTCCGGGACCGTCCAGGCCCGCCAGTCGCGGCCCATGGTCAGCACGTTGCGGGCGGCGTAACCGATCTCCGGGAGGCCGCGAGGACGTGCTCCAGGTCCACCCGGGCGCCGTCGAGGTCCGCGCCGACGTGGTGGTGCCTGGTCGCGGAGAGGCTCAGGTACCGGGAGTCGGTCAGCGGGTAGTGCGCCACGTGCCATTCGGGGCCGACCCAGCAGGTGGCCGCGCCGTCCTGCCAGCGGCCGGCCACCAGCTCCGTCGGGATGACGGTGTGGTAGACGGCGGGCCGTGACCGCAGGGCGCGGCCGGGCCAGCGCGCGTCGTGGTGGACGACGGAGCGGGCGGCGCCCGAGAGGATCAGGGCGTCGCCGGTGACGCTGCGCCCGTCGGCGAGGGTGGCCACCACCGATTCGCCGTGCTCCGTGTAGCCGACCACCCGGCTGTCGGCGCACAGGCGGACGTCGTCCAGCTCCCAGCAGGCCTCCAGCAGCGGCTCGTACACGTCCAGCCGGTGGGCGGTCGCGTGGCCGCCCGGCCGCCGCCGTGCCGGTCGGGCAGCGCGATCGAGCTGACCAGTTCCCCGGTGGAGCCGTCCATGACGCGGAACCCGTCGATGACCAGCGACCGTTCGCGGACGGCGTCGCCGACCCCGAGCCGGTCCAGCAGCCGGAACGCGCGCGGCACCAACCGCACTCCGGCGCCGCCCTCCAACCCCTACGACATCGTGCCGCTCGCCTGGACCGACCTCGACTGCGCCACGAAGTGGTACCCGACTCCCCCGGGCCCGGCAGCGGACCGCGACGTCACCACCGTCATCTCGGCGATCGCCGGCCTGCCCGGCCCCAACAGCTACGAACAGCCCGGCACGCACATGCCGCTGACCATCGACTACGACACCACCCACGACCCGGCCTTCGTCAAGAAGTCGCTCCCGGACTTCATCGGCCAACTCGCCTTCCAGCACGCCGACTCCACCTACCTGGGCCTGCGCGGCGCCCCCGACGTGCCGGCCGGGCCGGTGGTGCGGGCGCTCTCCCGCAACTCCGGCGACACCGGCAGCGCGCTGGCCGTGGCCGGGAGCGGCTTCGGGGCGGGCACGGCGGTCGACTTCGGTGAAGTCCCCTGCCAGGACGTCGTGGTGAGCGGCGACGGACTGGCGATCAGCCTCTACGCGCCCCCGGGCGTCGGCGTGGTCCCCGTCCGGGTCACCACCGACCTCGGCACCTCGCCGGCCGTCCCCTTCGGCCAGTTCGCCTACGGCGGCCCGGCGCCGGTGATGGTCACCGGTCTCACCCCGGACGCCGGCCGCAAGGGTGACCAGGTCACCATCACCGGCGTGAACTTCGGCACCGACGCCCAGGTCTTCTTCGGCGCCGACCCGGCCCCGTCCCCGCAGGTCAACCCGCCGTACGAGATCGTCGCCACCGCGCCCGCCCCGACCATCGGCCCCGGCAAGCCCAGCACCGTCAACGTCACCGCACTGTCCGGCGGCTACTCCTCCCCGACCGGGCCGGTCAACGAGTTCACCTACCAGGACCTGTCGGCGGAGTCGTGATCACGCCCGCCGGCGGCCTGGTCGCCGGCGGCGGCCCGTCCTCCCTGACCCAGGCGCCGACCCCGAGGCGCCCGGTGGTGCCCAGGTCCAGCTCCGGAACGACCGTCACGGGCGCGGCACCCGGCGTGGCGCGCACCCGTACGTACGGGGCGTCCACCGGGTCGCCCGCTCCCGCCTCGCTGGTGTTGCGCCACACCAGCGTGCTGCGGGCGCCCTCCCCCGGGTTCAGCGCGATCGCCCGCGGCGGGTCGTCCGCACCGGTCCCGCCGGCGATCTCGGCGCCACCGCGCAGGATCCGCACCCCGTCGACCGGCTGGTGCCCCACGTCGAGCAACTGCAGCTCCGGGTAGCCGTTCACGGTCACCGCGGCCGTCCCGCAGTTGCTCAGGTGCAGACCGACCACCCGCAAGCCCATCGCCGCGTCCCCGGTGTCCGCGCTCACCCGCACCCCGGAGGCCGGGCACGGCCCGTCCGCCCGCGAAGCCTCGGCGCTCGGCACACTGCGCACCTGGAGCACCTTCACCCCCGAGGCGTTCCCGGCGAGTTCGACCCGCCCCGTCTCGGTCGCCCCCGGCGCGAGCCCCTCCACCGTCCTGGTCACGTTGTCCAAGGCACCCCCGGACGCCCCCGTCCGGCTGAACACCACCGTGACGTCCGACGCCTCGCCACCCCCGTTGGTCACCTCGTACGACGCACACACCGGACTCACCGCCGTGATCCGCACCCCGTCCTTCGCCACCGCCGCCGGCGACGCCGACACCACCCCGCACGGCCCCGCACTCCCGGCCGCCGAAGGCCCCCCGGCCGCCCCCACCACCCGGCTCCCGCACCCCGCGAGCAGCACCACGGCAACCACCGCGGCCACCGCGGCCACCCTCTGCCGCACCGGCGACGGACCGGCCTTCTCCCACTCATCCATCCGACCATCCGACCACGAACCACCCCACCCCACCGTGACCCGCGTCACTCCCCCTGCAACAGCCCCGCAACACTCCGCCCCCGAGCGGCCCCTACCCTCCGGCCGCCGTACCGCAGTTCCGGCCACGCCCCCGGCCCGGGCTGCCGACGGACGGCTGAGCGATGATCTGCCGAAGTACGGCCGGCAGTTGGGTGCCGTCGGGGCCCGGGCGGGGGCGTGCCAGGCGGTGTGGCCGTCGGGGCGGACGAGGGCCGCGCCGGCCGGGGGGAGGGCGACGGGCCGCAGACGGTGCGGCGGAAGGGGGCGCAGGGCGAGGGGAAGGCCGGCGGCGGTGGCGGTGTGGGGGCCGACGCCGGCCTCACCCACTGGCTGCCCTCCACCGCCGCGCTCGCCCTCGGCCTGTGGCTCGGCGAACGGGGCAGCTGCGCCTGTGTCTG